>JADLEL010000099.1 GCA_020846145.1 Pirellulales bacterium
AAGTGCTTAATCGCCGCGAAAATGGGACTGTCCCCCTCGCGCCGCGGGAAGGGGACAGGTCCATGTTTTCGGCCTATCGTTTGTCCACGAAATACGTTTTCCCGCCGAAAAATGGACCAGTCCCCGATCGGGGTGTGAACGCGTACGCGAATTTTTTCAGGGAATAATTACTTTTCCTTTACAAATTCCGGGATAGATATGGACACGGAAGGGAAAACCGGCTATATCTTTGCAGATTATCGGTAAAGTGAGGTAATCCACGAATTTTGTTGGACAGGTTTCCAACCTGTCGCCTAATGACAAGTTGGAAACCTGTCCTACGTAAAAGAGATAGTAACCCTGTGAAAAGGGTTTTTACCCGGCAATCATGGTCGGGGGGAGCCACGGGAGCGCTTCCCCCATAAGAAATAGCATTAGGAGGACCTACACGGTGGCCTCAGTCCAGGAACGAGTCATTGAGATCGTCGCCGAACAACTCGGCGCGAACAAGGAAATCATCAACCGCGAGACCTCTTTCGTCAACGATTTGGGTGCCGACTCTCTCGACACCGTCGAATTGGTCATGGAACTCGAGGAAGAGTTCGACATCAACATCCCCGACGATGCCGCGGAGAAGATTCAAACGGTCGGCCAAGCCATCGACCACATCGAAAAAGCGGTTGACGGCAACGAATCCGCGGATTCCTAGTCGGTAACGAGTAATCACGGAAAGGGTTCAGGGTTCGGGATTTAGACCTTCGGTTTTGGGTTTTAGGTCTTAGGTTTTCGATACTAAGGCGCAAGACCCAAAATCCAAGACCTACTTCCTGAATCCTGAACCCTAAAATTTATCCACGCTTTCAAAGCGCGCGAATTCACCCTCCAGTAATCAATATTCCATCCATGAAACGGCGCGTCGTGGTAACGGGTCTGGGCGCTGCAACCTCGCTGGGGTGCCGCGTGGAAGAACTCTGGCCCCGCATCGTCAAGGGCGAGAGCGGCGTGGGCACGATCAAGCGGTTCGACGCTTCGCAGTTCCGCTCGCGGATCGGCGGCGAGATCATCGACTTTTCCACCGAAGGCTACGTCGAAGCGAAGGAAGTCAAGAAATTCGATCGCTTCGTGCAATACGCCTTCGTGAGCGGCGTCGATGCCGTCAAGGACGCGGGCTTGGATTTCGCCCGGGAAAACCGCGACCGCTGCGCCGTGATCCTCGGCTCGGGCATCGGCGGACTGGAAACCATCGAAGTCCAGCACGACCGGCTCTTGGAGAAAGGCCCCGACAAGGTATCGGCCTTCACGATTCCGAAGCTCATCGGCAATGCCGCCAGCGCGCAGCTTTCCATTCATTACGGCCTGCACGGCCCGAACCAAGTGATCGTTACGGCCTGCGCCAGCGCGACCAACGCGATGGGCGACGTGTTCAAGATGATCCAGCGGGGCGAGGCCGACGTCGCGCTCACCGGCGGCAGCGAAGCCGCGCTGACTCCCATCGGCTTAAGCGCCTTCGCCTCGATGCGTGCGCTTTCCGAGCGCAACGACGATCCCCAGGCCGCCAGCCGCCCCTTCGACCGCGGCCGCGACGGCTTCGTGCTCGCCGAAGGAGCGGGCATGTTGGTCTTCGAGGAATACGAGCACGCCAAGGCCCGCGGCGCGCGAATTTACGCGGAGTTGTACGGTTACGGCGTAACCTGCGACGGCGGGCACATCACCGCTCCCGACAAAGACGGCACCTACGCCGGCCGCGCCATGCAAATGGCCTTAAGCGACGCCGGCGTCGATCCCGCCGAGGTGGGCTACATCAACGCCCACGGCACCAGTACGCCGCTGGGCGACATCGCCGAGACCACGGCCGTGAAAACCGTTTTCAAGGAACACGCCAAAACGGTCAGCATCTCCAGCACCAAGAGCCAACTCGGCCACCTGTTGGGCGCAAGCGGCGGGGTGGAGTTGATCTTCTGCATTCTCGCGCTCCGCGACGGCGTGATTCCGCCCACCATCAATCTCGTCGATCCCGATCCCGCATGCGATCTCGACTACACCCCCAACGTTGCCCGCGAACGCAAGATTTCCGCCGCGATGACGAACAGTTTCGGCTTCGGCGGCCACAACGGCTCGCTGATCGTGGGCAAGCCGCGGAACGGCTGAGTCCGTTCGATTCTGAACTCCATATTTAGCGAGTCATTCCACATCCTTTCGGGGGGCTAATTTCGCGGAATTAACACTCCCGATTTCTTCCCATTTCGATTATCATAAGGGAATGAACCTTATGCCCCGTTCGGGCGTAATGAGTAGGGTGTTTTTCGTCAGGCTACCTCCGTTAAATCGTCCCCCCGAACGACCGTTGGCGCGATATTTTTTCTCGCAGAGAAATTCCTTCCACGCGAGTCATGAACGGTCTATCGAATAATGAGGAGTATCGCATGAGTCTCGTGTTGAAAGGAGTAGTTCATGGCAATACCATCGAACTTAACAATTCGTTGGGAGTAGCCGACGGCCAAACCGTCGAAGTGTCCGTTAAAATCGTTCCCCCGTCGCGTCCGTGGGGCGAAGGGATACTCCACTCGGCGGGAGCGTTGGCCGACGACCCGTATTGGGACAATATCATGTCCGAAATTCATCGGGAAAGGCAACTGCAGCGCCGACCTCAATTGGAGGAAGCATGAGCTTTCTCCTCGATACGAATAACATGGGCGATTTCCGAGTCACTCCCGGACTGCGTTTGGAAAACTGGTTGAATCCATGATTTGATTTTGTTTTTTGGATAGACGAACGAACCATGCCCGACATCCTCCATTTGCGCGAAGTGAAAAAGAACTATCTTCAGCCCGACGGGTCGGTGCTGAGGATTCTCGACATTCCCGAGTTCCGCGTGGCGGTCGGGGAGCAGTTGGCGCTGGTCGGCAAGAGCGGCTGCGGCAAGACGACGCTCTTGCACGTGATCGCGGGCATCAGCCGGCCGGATTCGGGCAAAGTGCGGATCGACGATTTCGATATTACGCTGATGAGCGAAGCCGAAAGCGACCGCTTCCGCGCCGAGCGGATCGGCTACGTCTTCCAAACTTTCAACCTGCTCTCGGCCTTCTCGGCGCTGGAAAACGTGCTGATCGCCATGCGATTCGCCTCCGGCCGGCCGAACCGGGCTAGGGCGAAGCAGCTTTTGGAGCGCGTCGGGCTGGGGCACCGCATGACGCACCGGCCGACGCAGCTTTCGGTCGGCGAACAGCAGCGCGTGGCGGTCGCCCGGGCGCTGGCCAACAAGCCGAAAATCCTGCTGGCCGACGAGCCGACGGCGAACGTCGATGCGGGCCATCAGCAGCAGGTCCTCGATTTGATCCGCGAGACCTGCCGGGAAGAAAACGTGGCCTTAATGATCGTTACCCACAGCGCGGAGGTCGCCGGGGAGTTCGGTCGCGTCGATCGGCTCGACGATTTCAACTTGGCGGCGGTGAAGTAGTGAGCAGGGGATAGGGGATAGGGGATAGGAACAACAGGAATCTGGAACCTATCCGCCGTCCCTATCCGCCGTCCCTATCCCCTATCCCTATCCCCTATCCCCTAGCCCCTAGCATGTCCCTCATAAAAATAGCGTGGCGGAGCATCCGGCAGCGGGCGTTGGCTTCGGGCATGACGGCCTTCGCGATGGGTTTGGGCGTGGCCCTCGTGGTTACGGTCCTGGTGGTCCACAGCATCATCGAGCAATCGTTCAAGCGCGGGACGATCGGCTGCAATTTCATCGTCGGCGGCAAGGGGAGCCAGTATCAGTTGGTGCTGAACACCATCTTCCACGTCGAGCAGCCGCTGGGAAACATCCCCTATCAATACATGGAGGAGTTGCAGAACCGCTATACGCCGATTCTGCAAACCATGGTGCCGCTGTGCATGGGCCACGACTACAAAACGCATCCCGCCATCGCCACGACGCAGGATTATTTCGACAAACTGACCTATAAAGACGGCGACAAGTTCGCGTTCGATAAAGGCCGCAATTTCAAAGACGAAAATTTTTACGAGGCCGTCGTCGGCGCGAAAGTCGCGCAGTGGCTGGGACTGAAATTGGACGACGAGATCGAACCCGTCGCGCCCGGCGAGGCCAAGGTCAAGGATTCGCACGGCCATCACCCTTTCAAAATCGTGGGCATTTTGAAGCCCACCGGCACGGCGAACGATCGCGCGGTGTTTTTGAACATTGAAGGCTTTTGGCGCTGCCCGGCGCACAATCCACCGCCGGCGGAAGCCGGGAAAACCGCGCCCGGAAAGGAAAAGTCTCCCGAAAAGAAGCCGGAATCCGCGGAGGAGCACGGCCCGGACGCCGCAAGCGGACACGTGCACGACGAGACCTGCGACCACGAGCATGAAATCAACCGCGAGGTCTCGGCGATCCTCATCGGCACGAAATCCGGCAGCCCCGATCCGAGCGTGAAAGCCATGACGGCGAAAATCTCCGCGCTGATGGAGTTGGAGATCAACAAAGGCCCGGTCGCCCAGACCGTGAATCCCGGCCGCGTGCTCACCACGCTTTTGGACACGATGGTCGGAAAAATCCAGTTGATTTTGCTGATTCTCGCGGTGCTGGTGGTGGTCGAGGCCGGCATCGGCATCATGGTGAGCATGTACAATTCGATGAGCGACCGCAAGCACGATATCGCCATCATGCGGGCGTTGGGCGCAAGCCGCTTCACCGTGATGGCCATTATCCTGCTGGAGTCGATCCTGCTGGCGCTCGGCGGAGGGCTGTTCGGCCTGCTGGTCGGCCACGGCATGGTCGCCGCCATGAGTTCGGTCATTGCCGAGCAATCGGGCGTGTTCGTCAGCGGTTTGGACTTCCGGCCCGTCGAGCTGATCCTCATCCCCGGCCTGATCGTGCTCGCCGCGCTGGTGGGCTACCTGCCCGCCATGTACGCCTACAAGACCGACGTGGCGAAATCGCTGATGGCGGGAACGTAAGAAGAAGGGGGAAGGCGGAAGAAAGAAGGCCCACTCGTTCCCACGCGGAGCGTGGGAACACAATTCCGCGACGCTCCAGCGTCGCTGAAGCGCTAACCAGCTTACAAATATTCACTTGCCCCAAAGACGCCGGAGCGTCTATTAAGCGCGTTCCCACGCGGAGTATGGGAACAAGATTACGGTTATGTCAACAGAACTCGACAACCACCTGATCGAGGAAACGGACGAATCCGCGCCGCCGATCCAATACCGCTCGGTGAGCGCGCTGGCGATTCTCGCGGTCGTGGTCTCGGCGTTTTCGATCCTCACGGTCTTTCATTGGCTGTTCTGGCTCGTCTTTTTGACGGCGATTTTATTGGGCTATCTGGCGATTAAGCGAATCCGCTTCGCGCCGACCGAATATACCGGCATCGGATTCGCGCGGTCGGGCATGGCGGCCGCGCTCGTTTTGGGGCTGATCGGACAGGGCATTCATTATTACATTCGGAAATATACCGTCCCCTACGGATACAAGCCCATCACCTGGGACCTTCTCGAACCCGATTCCGACAATCCCGCCGAAATTATTCCCCCGGCGGCTTACGAACTCGAGCCGAACGACACCGATCGCGACCGGCGGATTTACATCAAGGGCTTCATCAATCTCAACATGACCGATCGGACGATCAATCTCCGACAATTTATTTTGGTCCCCACCGCAAGCCACTGCAACTTCTGCCAAACGCAAATCAAATCGACCGAGATGATCCTCGTTACCTTCACCGGCGGCCTGTCGATCGACGCCACCCAAAACGAGATCAAGCTCGGCGGCAAGTTCAAGGTCGATCCCGATCAGGCCGCCAATCCCTTCGGCGGCCTCCCCTACCAACTCGAAGCCGACTTTTTGCAGGAATGATGTAAAGTAGCAGGCACTCTCCGAGTGCCGTCCGCGAACATGCGGTTGTAACTGCGGTTACGGCACACGGAGTGTGCCTACTACACTGGAGAATCTGCGTGTTTGAATTGTTCGATCCACAGGGCGAATTCCACGTTCGGGCAGGGAGCAGCCTGCCGCATTGGCATCAGCCCGGGATTTCCTACTTCGTTACTTTTCGCACCGCGGATTCCATTCCCGAGGATGTCAACCGGCGATGGCATGCCCAACGATTCGACTGGCTGCGGCGTCACGGGATATCGTTATTGGACGCCGAAGGAAAAAACCGTTTTTCTCAACTGCCCGAGGCGGCAAGGCGGCAATTCCACGACACCTTTTCACGTGAGCACTTGGAGGCATTAGATAAAGGGCACGGGGCCTGTATGCTTCGTCGCCCCGAGCTACGGAAGATTGTCGTCGATAGCCTGCGACACTTTGACGGCGATCGATACCACTTGGGTGATTTCGTCGTGATGCCGAATCACGTCCATGTAATTGTGTGTTTGATAGGGGATACCGAGATTGAATCGCAATGCAGCTCGTGGAAGCGATTCTCAGCACGAAAAATCAATCAAACGCTAGGAGCGACCGGGCGTTTTTGGCAAGAAGAAAGTTTTGACCACTTAATTCGATCTCCCGAACAATTCGAATCAATTCAGCAATACATTCGCAACAATCCGTTGCATTTTCCAAAAGAAGATTATTCGTTGTACAACATTCAGTAGCAGGCACTCTCCGAGTGCCGTCCGCAAATGCCTGCGATGCGACGCGAGGTCGCGGCACACGGAGTGTGCCTACTACATGGCACCGGATTTCCATGCTCCCCACCTTTTGTTATCTTGCGGCCGCGGACATCTTCCCTTCCACGGCGACGGTACATCGAGTATATTGAGGCGTCTGGACAATCGAACTTTGGTGGTTCCCCGTTTTTTTCTCGAGAAAAGCGTTGAATCGGGTCATTTCCCACACCCCTCGCCCCTAATCCCTCGCCATGCCGGAATACATCGTTCGATACGGTGCGATGCATTTTTTAGGGGTTTTTACGATCCCTTCCGGGCTGGCGGTGCGCCGCAACAACCGGGTCATTGCCCGCACCGACCGCGGTCTGGAGTCGGGAGAAGTCCTTTGCGAGGCTTCGCCCGAGACCGTGGCCCGACTGGTCGATCCTCCGTCGGGCCAGATTCTCCGCATCGCGACCGCGGAGGATATCAACGAACAATCGCGGATCGCCAAGCACGCGCGGGCGGAGATGGATATCTGCCAAACCTACGTCGATAAGTTGGAGCTGAAAATGCAACTGGTCGATGTGGAGCACATTTTCGGCGGCGAGCGGATCGTGATTTACTATCTGGCCGAGAATCGCGTCGATTTCCGCGAACTGGTGCGGCAATTGGCCGCGGAGTTCCAGACGCGGATCGAAATGCGGCAGATCGGCGTCCGCGACGAGGCCAAGTTGCTGGCCGATTACGGCGATTGCGGCTGCACCGTCTGCTGCAACTCGCACTTGATCGAGATGCCGCCGGTCTCGATGCGGATGGCCAAGCTGCAGAAGGCCACGCTCGATCCGACGAAGATTTCCGGCCGTTGCGGGCGGTTGAAATGCTGCCTGCGCTACGAGTTCGACACCTACGAGGAAATGCTCAAAATCCTGCCCTCCATCGGCGCGATGGTCGAAACGTCCGAAGGGCAGGGAAAAGTCGTCGGCCACGAAATCCTCGGCGGCAACGTGCAGGTCGTCTTGGAAGACCAGCGCCGAATTCTCGTACCGATGGATCAAGTGAAACTGCTGAAATCGACGCAGCCGAACAAGGCGGCGCCGAATGGCGAGACCGAAGAAACGCCGAAAGAAGCTTGAGAGGTTTCATTGCAAATTGGTAATTTCAAATTTCAAATTGCAAATTGAACGACTGAATCATTGGAGAACGAACGCTAATTGATAAACTAGCCACGGTCCACCGTCCACTCCCCCCTATTTCCTATCCCCTATCCCCTATCCCCTATCCCCTAACCCTATGCGCGACCCCCAAGATCCGCTTGCCGACTTGCTCGACGAGGACCGCCGCTACAAGCGCGACGCCTACGTTTTCGTCTATGAGTCGCTGCGATTCGCGCACGAAGTGCTGGGCCTGGGCGAGGAGCAATCGAGCGAGCCGCTTCCCGATCCGTCCGACAATCCCGAAAAAACGCCCCAGCGGCACGTCACCGGCCAGGAACTCTGCGAGGCGATTCGGCAATACGCCCTGCATCTCTACGGCTACATGGCCAAAACGGTGCTGAATAGTTGGGGCCTGCATTCGACGGGCGATTTCGGCGAAATCGTGTTCAATTTGATCCGCGCGAAACAGATGCGCAAAACCCCGCAAGACTCCCGTGCCGACTTCGACGCGGTTTTCGACTTCGACGAGGCCTTTTGCAAAAACTTCCACATTCCTCCGCCGGTATAATTCGCGCTCCACCCGCCGGGCAACGACCGAAGGCTGGTCGGGCGCGGGCCGGGGGCGAGAGCCTATTTCATCCATGAGCCGCCGATCCCAATCCCCTCGCCAAGAGAAACCGCCTTCCGGCGCAACGCCTCAAGCGTCGTCGTCTTCCGCTTCCGGCAGCACGGCAATTCGAACTTCAGAGCGATTATTTCCGCGGTCAAGCCCTTCGATCGGAAAAAAATGGTTTTTATCGGCGGCTATTTTATGCGAGATTTTTTGGCTGGTCTATCTACTCGTACTAATAGCGATCTGAGTGTTCAAGATAACCAAGCGAAAGATCATTGAGCAGTTTATTCGTTAATTTAGGTAAGCTAAGAAGCATCGGCGGTATTGCTCATCTATTTCTTGTAAAGATGCAAGGCAATCGTAGCGTGGTTAATCTGGGTGATATATAATGATCGTATCGTTTATGTTGCTGCGAAATGTCGGAATCCGTCAATCTGGACAAGATGTTCTTTAAGTTCCGACAAAAACGATTCCGATGAGATTGTTGGATAGAGCAATTTTAGCGGAATTTCCGCTCGTAACGATTCCGCGGCTCGAAACGGCGATTATTCGCTTCGAGCAATCGCACGATACCGCCCAGCCCAGGGGGATGACCATGCCCGTTCGCACGACACGATTGTTTTCCTTGTTGACGGCCGTTTTGGCGTTCGGTTTGCTTCCGCAGGCGGCCTTTTCGCAAACCGTCGGCGGTCGCACCGCGTTGGCGGCCAAACAGCGGCTCAAGACCGAAGTCCAAGACGCGATGACCGACGGCAAGATCGGCAAACTCGAACGGTCCGAAATCCTCGCCGCGGGCAGAGAGATACTCACGGTCAAGGAATACGAGGGATTGAAAGCGACTTTAGACCGGCTTTCGCCGTTGACTCCCGCTTCGGAGCCGAAGCGGCCGGGCGTCGAGCGCGCGATCGCCTCTTCGATGCGGGACCGCGCCGAGTCGCCGACGATTCTCGATCGCATGATTTCCCGCGTGCCGTATATCGAAGACATGTCGTTCGGTCCGCGACCGAAGGTCGTCGAGATCGTCAAGAGCATTCCCTACTCGAAGCCGCGGGAGATCGACGTTTCCGGCGCGAAGGAGGCATTGGCGAAAGTTCCGCGGTTGAGCGAGACGTATATCGATCCGCCGACCGCCGAGCGGCCGCTGCCGAAGATCACGCGCGTCGAAAGGACGGCCGCTTCCGGCCGTTGGTCCGCCGATCGGAACCTATCGCGCAGGAACGCGGCGGTTGAAAAGCGGCCGAATTCGCGTTACGCGGACGAATCGATCGTGCCGCTTCCGCCGACCATCGACCGCGACGAGCCGAACGTGGCGCGACGGCCGAACAAGGCGTCGGAAGCGACGGATCCCTTGGCGGGATCGCCTTCCAACGAGCGCGGATCGACAGGCCCGACGACGCCGGCGGGCGCGATCCTGTCCGATCAAAGCGCTCCGGCGGCCAACGCCGAGTATTACCGGCCGGCGCAACCGGCGGGGTTGGAATCGGAATTCTTGCGATAAGGATTTCGTTGACGGAATGGGGCCGGGCGGTTATCCTGAGCGGGGAAATATCAATCCTGAGACGGGATCCATCGCATGTCGCACCGGCTGTTCTTTCGCGAGTTTCTCAGAAACTACCATACGACCGGGGCGATCTTGCCGAGCGGGCGGCAGTTGGCCGCCGCGCTGTCGCGGTTCGTCGCCCAGGACGCGGCGGAAGGGCGGCGGATTCTCGAAGTCGGGCCCGGCACCGGCGCGGTTACGCGGCGGATCATCGCCGCCATGCAGCCGGACGACGCGCTCGATCTGGCGGAGCTGAACGAGAGTTTCGTGCGGCAGTTGGAGCGGCATTTTCGAGACGATCCGCACTTTCGCGCGGTCGCCGCGCGGAGCAAGATCATCAACCGTCCCGTACAAGACTTGCCCGCTGGCGAGAAGTACGATTTGATCGTCTCGGGACTGCCGTTGAACAATTTTTCGGCCGAGTTGGTGCGGAGCATTCTCGATAAGCTGCTCGAACTGCTCGAGCCGGGCGGGACGCTCTCTTTCTTCGAGTACATCGCCGTGCGGCGCGCGCGATCGCTGCTGAGCGGCAAAGACGACCGCGAACGGCTGCGCGGAATCGGCCGCGCGATGCGCGCGGTGCTCGACGAGCACGAATTCCGCCGCGAGGCGATTCTGTTGAACGTGCCGCCGGCGTGGGTGCATCATGTGAGAGTATGCGGTAGGCAGTAGGCGGTAGGCAGTACAGGAAGTATATTTTTCCCGCAACATTATTTCTGAAATATCAGCTCTTATTTTCTGCTTACTGCCTACAGCCTACTTGACTCTCTTGCCCCATCTTTGGCAATCCCTTATACTTCACGAAAGGTATTTATTGTTGACAGCAGGGAGTTCGATCGTCATGGTTCGCCGTTTTTCGCGGATTTTACCGGTTCTCGTTTTGTGTCTTCATCAACTCGCTTATGCCGACGCGGCGGAGAAGCACGCGCCGCCGATGGAGCAGGAAAATTATTACGAACTTTACAAACTCGTAGTCGATACGGTCGATCAGGTCGAGCGGAATTACGTAACCGAGGTCGATCGGCGGGAGTTGATCGAGGCGGCGGTCCGCGGGGTGCTGGCGCGTTTGGATCCCTATTCCACGTACATCGGCCCCAAGGAAATCGAACGCTTCCGCGCCGCCATCGAGAGCGAATTCGCGGGAATCGGCATCCAAATCGCTCTGGACGAAGGCGATCTCAAAATATTGAGTCCGATCCATGGCACGCCGGCCTACAAGGCGGGGCTTTTGGCGGGCGACCGGATTCTCGAAATCGACGGCAAAAGCACCGACGACTTCACCATTGACGATGCCGTCGAGCGGCTCAAAGGCAAGGAAGGCACGGCGGTCGTGCTGACGATCCTCCATCCGCACAAGGACGACAAGGTAACCGTGAGCGTGAAGCGCGAGCGGATTCACGTCGAAACGGTGCTCGGCGACCGCCGCGGCGACGACGGCCGATGGGACTTTTTTCTCGACCGGGCGGAAGGCATCGGCTATCTGCGCGTTACCGCCTTCAGCCGCGATACGGCCGCGGAAATGAAATCGGCGCTCGAGAAGCTGCGCGCCGGAAACGTCCGCGGACTGGTGCTCGATTTGCGCTTCAATCCCGGCGGGCTGCTCACCGCGGCGGTAGAGGCGAGCAATCTGTTCATCGCCGAAGGGCGGATCGTCAGTACGAAGGGCCGCAACTCGCCCGAGCGGATTTGGAACGCGAAAAAAACCGCCAAATTCGCCGACGTGCCGCTGGTCGTCTTGGTCAACCGCTTCAGCGCCAGCGCGAGCGAGATCGTGGCGGCGTGCTTGCAGGACCACCATCGCGCGGGCGTAGTGGGCGAGCGCACCTGGGGCAAAGGGAGCGTGCAAAACGTGATCGAGATGGAAGAGGGCCGCAGCGCGCTCAAACTCACTACGGCGGCCTATCTGCGACCCAGCGGGAAGAACATCCATCGCTTTCCCGACGCCAAGGAAACCGACGAATGGGGCGTCACGCCCGACGAGGGATACCTCCTCAAACTCGACGAAGACGAACTCTACAAGCTCCTCGCCTACCGCCGCGACCGCGACATCCTTCGCACCCCCGGCGCGGCGGAGCCGAAAAACGGCAACGGAGCAAAACCGTTCGTCGATCGCCAGTTGGAGTTGGCGGTGAAGAAGTTGAAGGAGGAAATTAAGGGGCCGGGGGCTAGAGATCAGGGGCTAGGGGAGAGTGTATTATATCTCAAATCTCTAGTCCCTAGTCCCTAGTCCCTGATCTCTAGCCCCTTCCTATGAACATCCTCACGATTGAATCGACCTGCGACGAGACGGCGGCGGCGGTGGTGAACGAGCGCTGCGAGGTTTTGGGCACGGTGGTGGCATCGCAGGACGAGTTGCACCGGCGGTTCGGCGGCGTAGTGCCGGAGATCGCCTCGCGGGCGCACGTCGAGCGGATTCTGCCGGTCATCGACGAGACGCTGCGGAAGGCGAATATTACGCTCAAGGAGCTCGACGCCGTGGCGGTGGCGAACACGCCCGGCTTGGCGGGTTCGCTCTTGGTGGGACTGGTGGCGGCGAAATCGCTCGCGGTGGCTTTGGACGTGCCGCTGGTGGCGGTCAATCATCTGCAAGCGCATATTTATGCCTGCCGGATTGCGGCCGGGGAGGAAGTTTTCCCGTGCGTGGGGCTGATCGTCAGCGGCGGGCACACGAGCCTGTACCGCTGCCGCGGGCCGCTGGATTTCGAGCTTTTGGGCGCGACCATCGATGACGCGGCCGGCGAGGCCTTCGATAAAGTCGCCGCGATGCTCGGGCTGCCGTATCCCGGCGGGCCTTCGTTAAGCAAGGCTGCCGAAGGCGGCAACCGGAAGGCGTACGGTTTTCCGCGGTCGTTTCTCCGCGACGACGAGCGGTTGGATTTCAGTTTCAGCGGGCTGAAAACGGCGGTCCGCTACACCATTGCCGGGCCGGGCAAGCCCGACGTGAGCAAGAGAGCGGAAAAGGGGACAGGTGCATTTTGTGCGAAGCACCCGGAGGACCGTTCCGGCAAAATGCACCTGTCCCCTTTTCCGCTCCTGCCGCCGCAACAAGTCGCCGATCTGGCCGCGAGCTTTCAGGAAGCGGTGGTCGATTGCCTGGTGGGCAAGGCGTTTTTGGCCTTGCGAAAAACCGGCTTTCATACGCTTTGCTGCGGCGGCGGCGTGGCGGCGAACGCCCGCCTGCGCGAGCGGTTGGCGGAAGAGGCGAAGCGGCAAAACGCCGTACTGCACATCGCCCCCATTTACCTCTGCACCGACAACGCCGTGATGGGCGCGATCGCCGTCGAACGCCTCAAGGCGGGGCTTGTCGAAGAACTCGATCTGGACGCCTATCCGGGCGTGGTGAGGAAGCCGGCAAAGATTTAAGCGACGTAACATTGTCATCACGAAAGTCTGCGAACCATCGAACGGGAAAGAGGATCGAAATGAATAACACCGCTTTCTCCATGACTCGAAGCGCGATCGTCTTCGGCGTTTTTTTTACGACGGCGATTTGCGCGGCGGCGGAAAATCCGCCTTCGCCGCAAACCAGCGCGGGCAATGCGGAAAAATCCGTGCAAGGCCGATACTTCGCCAAGAAGGAATACGCGCCGGCGGCGCTGCCGAAATTCGCGGCGACGAAAGACAAGCTACCCGCGCCGATCTTCGAGGAGAATCCGGTTTGGGTCCGCATGTACTGGAAATCGTGGGAGTTGGCCTTCCGCAATTTTCACGAGCCGGCGGCCGGTTCGGGCTACGTTACGCAATTCAGCGACGCGGCGTTCAACCAGAACATCTTCCAGTGGGACACCTGTTTCCTGACGATGTTCTGCAACGCCGCGCATCCGCTTACGCCGGGCATCGGCTCGCTCGACAATTTCTACTGCAAGCAGTACGACGACGGCGAGATTCCCCGCGAGATCGACCGCGCGACGGGCGTTTGCTTCGCCGCCTGGCTCAATGCAAAGAAAAAACCGTTCTACAGCACGGGCGGTTGGAACACCGGCAAAAGCAACGTGCCGGTCGCCTATCGCGGCCGAAAACCGCCGGAGCAACCGTCGCACGTAACGCTCGACGCGCTCAACCATCCGATCTTCACTTGGGCCGAGATGGAGCATTACCGCACCGTCGGCGACCGCGGGCGCGTCGCGCTGGTTTACGAGCCGCTCGCGCGCTACTATCAATCGCTGAAGGTTTACCTCCGGCAGGGCAACGGCTTGTACATGACCGATTGGGCGAGCATGGACAATTCGCAGCGCAATCCGCATCTCGACGGAGGCGGCTGCGGCATCGATATTTCCAGCGAGATGGCGATGTTCGCCCGCGATCTGGCGGCGATGGCCGAGATGCTCGGCAAAAAAGACGACGCGCGGCAATACCGCGTGGAAGCCGAGGAAACGGCCGCGCTCATCAATAAACTGATGTGGGACCCGGAGAAAAAATTCTATTTCGATCTCACGCTGGAAGGAAAACGCGCGCCGGTCAAGACGGTCGCCGGATTCTGGCCGCTGATCGCGGGCGTTCCGTCGCGGGAACAGGCGGAAGCGCTGGTCGCGCAACTGAAAAATCCGCAAACCTTCGCCCGCTTGCATCGTGTGCCGACATCGGCGGCCGATGAGCCGGGCTACAATCCGAAAGGCGAATACTGGCGCGGTTCGGTCTGGGCGCCGACCAATACGATGGTGATCCGCGGTCTCGAGCGCTACGGCTATGGCGATTTAGCTCGGGAAATCGCGCTCAACCATCTGACGAACATGGGCTTGGTGTTCGAGAAAACCGGCACCGTTTGGGAGAATTATGCTCCCGACAGCAGCGAGCCGGGCAGCATGTCGGGCCGCGATTTCGTGGGCTGGACCGGCATCGGCCCGATCCTCTATTTGCTCGAATTCGGCATCGGCCTCATGCCCGATGCTCCGCGAAACGAGCTGCGCTGGGAACTTCGCGGGGCGAAAAAAGTCGGCTGCGAGCGCTACCGCTTCAACGGCCGCGTCGTCGATCTGCTGGCAACCTACGAGTTGCCTTATCCCGAGGGCGACCGGTGGCGAATCCGCATCGTTTCCGACGGCGATTTCACGCTCAAAACGATTTCCGGCTACACCCACCGCGAGAAGAAGTTTACCGTGAAAAAAGGTGAAAATGCTTTCGAGGTTCCCGCCCTGTAGATGCGGCCGAGCATTCGGAAAGAATGACATAGCGAGCCGCCGGGTTTATCCCGGCTTCGTTCTCCCGACAATTACAACCGAAGCGCCGGGATAAACCCGGCGGCTCGCTTTTCTATCGGTGGCTCGCTTTTCTATCGGCGGCTCGCTTTTCTATCGGCGGCTCGCTTTTCTATCGGTGGCTCTTATGCGTTTTTTCCGGGGCACAAGAGGTTCCGGCCGCGTTTGATGGCTTCGTCGCGTTCGGGGGCGGTGATCTGGAACACTTCGTCCCACATCCGCTCCTCGGCCTCGGTCCATTGGCACTTGCGGCGGCTCATCGCGATTTTCGCCGTTTCATAGACTTTCTTCTTCCCGAAACCCTTGGTGACCGCGCCTTCCACGAACCAGGAGAAGCAGGGCATGTACTTGGGGAGCAGCTTGCCGTTGGTGGCGATCAGGCACATCGCGCCCAGGTAGGCCCCCGTGTTCAAGAGCGTACCGATCGAGGTCTTGGTGTGGTCGCCGATCAGGCTGCCGACCTTGGTCGAGCCGGTGCCGATCGGCCTTTTGCCGTCGAGCACGACCGAGACGTTCGAGTAGTCGTTTTTCAGGTCGCTGTTGGTGGTCATCGCACCGAGGTTCACCCACTCTCCCACGTAAGCGTGGCCCAAAAAGCCGTCGTGGTACTTGTTCGAGTAGCCGTGGACGATTGATTCCTCGACCTCGCCTCCCAAGCGGCACATCGGCCCGATGGAGTTGCCCTCGCGGCACTTGCAGCCCAGCAACATCGACTTTTTGCCGACGTAGCAAGGGCCTTCGATCCGCGAGAAAGGATGCACTTCGACGCCCTCGTCGAGATAGACCGGGCCGTGTTCGGCGTCGATCACGACCATGGGATGGATCGCCGCGCCGGGGGCGACGTAAACGTCTTTCAAGCTGCCGCGGATCGCCCGCGGCTCCTCGATCGTCCCTTCGACGCCGCTGCGGCCGGCGGCCCGGAAATCGACCGTAAGCTGCGCCGGATTGGCCAGCACGAGGTCCCAGGTGTAGTTCCACGCGGCGACGGGTTCGGCCGCATGGGGGAAGGCGACTTTGGCCGATTCGAGGAGGTTTTCGAGCGAATCGGTCTTCACCTTGCCGAGGTCGGCCTTGGCGAGGCGGACGTAAAGCACGTCGCCTTCGGCATCGAGACCGACCTGGCTCGGCCCGGTCGCGGAAAGATTCAATTCGGCGGCCTTGACGCGGCCGTCGAGCAGCAGCAGGTCGTCGCCGCCGAGCGATTGGGCGTCGTTCACCGTGCGGCCCGACTGCGCGCGGTAAACCTCGGCCAAGTACGGCGGCACGAAGCAGGCCGCGTCTTTCGCCGCGAACTTGGCCAACAGCTTGTCCAAGAGCGAAGTCATGCCGCAGCGCAGCTCGAAGATCGGCCGGCTGAGCGCCAGCGGGTAGAAGTTGATTCGCTTGTCGGTCGGACGATCGAAAACGACGAGTCGCATGGGAATTTCTTTTTTAGTGGATAGGATATGGGGAGCAGGGGATAGGGGATAGGGGATAGGGGAGAGAAAGTATGAAGTATGAAGTACGAATGATGAATTGTCGCGACATTCATCCTTCATCCTTCATCCTTCATCCTTCATACTTCATACTTTTCCCCTACGGGGCGTCGGGCATTTTTTCCTGAATCCAGTCGTAATAATCGCGCATCTTGAGGTCGCCGGCGGCCTCCTGATCGACGATGAACAGCGTGTTCGGGTGCAATTGCAGCGCGCTGGCGGTGATCATGCTGGTGACGGGGCCTTCGATGGCGGCGGCCACGGCGGCGGCCTTATTCCCGCCGTTGGCCAGCAGAATCACCTTCCGCGCCTCCATGATCGTGCCCACGCCCATCGTGATGGCATACACCGGAACGTCCTCGATTTTGTCGAAGAAGCGGGCGTTGTCCTGGATGGTTTGCCGGGCGAGCGTTTTGATGCGCGTCCGCGAGCCGAGCGAACTGGTGGGTTCGTTGAAGGCGATATGCCCGTCGGAGCCGATCCCCAGAATTTGCAGATCGATGCCGCCGCACTCGACGATCCGCCGCTCGTACCACTGGCAAAAGGCCTCGTAGTTATCGGTCGTGCCCGAAGGGATGTAGATGTTCTGCTGCGGGATGTTGATGTGCTTGAAGAGGTTCTCGTGCATGAAGTAGTGGTAGCTTTGCGGGTGTTTTTGCCGCAGGCCGACGTATTCGTCGAGGTTGAAGGTCGTAACTTGGGAAAAGTCCAGCCCTTCCTCCTTGTGCATCCGCACCAGTTCCCGGTAAAGCCCCAAGGGCGTGGAACCCGTGGCCAGCCCGATGACGGCATTGGGTTTGGCGTACAGCGTTTTGGCGACCACCCGCGCGGCCACTCTGCTCATTTCCTCGGCGGTTGGCTGGATGATGATTTCCATGAGATCGTATTCCTCCTCGGGTTAAGGTTATTTTGGTGATCTACGAATAAATGGTCGTTTAGCCTGGAGCCAACGGCGACGGCGTTCCGGGGAAATCGCAAAAATAGCGCCATTTCGATAGTTGCTGCCGCAATCCGCCGTCGCCGTTGGCTCCGGGCTAAACGATTTTCTTTGCGGTGTACTTGCATTGCGTTACTTCACGAACTTCGAAATATACTCGACCGCGCCGCCGACGGTCTGCACTTCCAGCGCGGAGTCCTCGTCCATTTCGATCTGGAACTCGCCTTCGAAGGCGGCCACCAATTCGACCGATTGCGAACTCTCGGCGCCCAGATCGAAGACGAAATGGCACTCGGGCTTGACGATGTCGGCATCGCAACCCAACACTTGACAGACGACCTTCGTCACGCGTTTTTCGACGTCATTGCGGTCCATGTGTTGCTCCATGTATTTCGGGATAGGGTGTAATTACTCGTTCCCACGCTCCGCGTGGGAACGCAATGCCCCGACGCTCCCGCGTCGGAGAAGTGCTAACCAACGGTGAATCCCTCACTCGCGCATGGGACGCCGGAGCGTCCCCAAATTGCGTTCCCACGCGGAGCGTGGGAACGAGTGGTTATCTACTTCGACAATCGAATCCGCACGTCGGCCACGGCATTGCCGATCTCGGCCGGGCCGGCGATCAGCGGATTGACGTCCAATTCGGCGATGCGGTCGAAATCGGAAACCAACTGTCCCAAGCGCCGCAGACAATCTTCGATGCTCTCGATATCGGCCGGCGGTTTGCCGCGCGCGCCTTGCAGCAGTTTGAAGGCCTTGACCTGCCGCACCATCCGCGAGGCCGTGGCCGCATCGATGGGGGCCAGATTGAACGTTACGTCGCCGAACAACTCGACGTAGATGCCGCCCAAGCCGAACATCAAGGTAGCGCCGAACACCGGATCGCGCTTCGCGCCGAGGATCAGTTCGTAGCCCGGCGGAATCATGCCCCGCACCAGTTGGCCGCGGATTTCGGCCTGCGGCGCGGCCTGGGCGATATGCTTCTGCATCCGCTCGAAGGCCCCGCGGACCGCGTCGGCGTGGGCGAGGTTCAAGGTGATGCCCCTGACTTCCGATTTATGCACGATCTGCGGACTGACCACGCGGAGCACCACCGGATAACCGATCTTCTCGGCGAAGGCCACGGCCTCGTCGGCCGTCGTGCAGAGCCGGTGCGGCGGGACGGGTAGGCCGTAGGCGGCCAGCACCGCGAGAGCTTTGTCTTCATCCAAATAGCCCTCCTCGCTCTCGTCGAGGATCGCCCGCGCGGCGGCTTGCGAGACCGGCAGCGGCTCGTAAGATACCGCCGGTTGCTCGCGCCACTGGCGAATTTTCTGCACGTAGGCCATCGCTTCGCAGGCCCATTCCGGCAAAATGTAATGCGGGATGTGCGCTTGCTGCAACAGCCGGATGCCCGGCCCCACGTCGGTCGCGCCCATGAACGAGCAGGCCAGGGGCTTGTCGGCCGTTTCGTGGAACTTGCACACGCCGCGGGCGATGGCTTCGATGTCGGTCATCGATTGCGGCGTGAGGATCACCAGCGTTTGGTCGATGTTCGGGTCGGCCAGCACGCCTTCGAGCGCGGCCATGTAGCGGTCGGCCCGCGCGTCGCCGATCACATCGACGGGATTCTTGACGTTCGCGGTGGCCGGCAGCGGGCCGCGCAGCCGCTCCATGGTTTCGTCGGTCAAGCGCGGCACCGACAGCCCGCAGCGAATGGCGGCGTCGGTGGCCATCACGCCCGGCCCGCCGGCGTTGGTGACGATCGCCAGGCGGTTGCCGCGCGGCAGGGGCTGATAGGCGTAGAGGATGGCGGCGTTGAAGAGTTCCTCGATGCTGGCGACGCGGATGATGCCCGCTTCGCGGAACACCGCGTCGCACACGGCGTCCTCGCCGGCCAGCGAGCCGGTGTGGCTGGCGGCGGCGTCGGCCCCTTGCGGCGTGCGGCCCGACTTGATCGCCAAAATCGGCTTCGCGCCGTGGTTGCGGGTCACGCGGCGCGCGGCCTCGATGAGTCCCCGGCCGTCGCGCAGTTCCTCCAAATAGAGCAAGATCACGTCGGTTTGCGGATCGGCGTGCAGGTAGTCGAACAATTCGATCTCGGTCACGCCGGCCTTGTTGCCGAAACTGACGAATTTCGAGAAGCCGATGTGCTTCTCCCGCGCGTAATCGAGCACCGCCGTGCAGAGCGCCCCCGACTGGCTGAGGAAGGCGATCCGGCCGGCGTCCGGCATCTTCCGGGCGAAGGAGGCGTTCAACCGCACCGCCGGATCGGTGTTAATCACCCCCAGGCAGTTCGGACCGATCATCGCGATGCCGTATTCCTTGCAAATATCCTTCAGCCGCCGCTCGCGGGCGACGCCTTTCGCGCCGATCTCGCGGAAACCGGCCGAAATCACGATCGCCGACTTGATCCCCTTCTTGCCGCACTGTTCCAACGCGCGCTCGACCACGTCGGCCGGAAAAACGATCACCGCCTGATCGACGTCGTCGGGAATGTCGAGCACGTAACGGTACGCCCGCACGGCGCAGATGCTCCGCTTGCCGGGCGCCACGGGATACACGGTGCCTTGAAAGCCGCTGCCCAGAATGTTGTGGAAAATATCGTAGGGGACGGTATCGGGCGTGGGCGTTACGCCGAGCACCGCCACGCTCTTGGGGCTGAAGACGCCGTCCAACGGATGCGCGGCGGCCGTGCGTTGCGACGCGATCGGAGCGGTCAAACTCGTCGAATTCATGCAGGCATCCTTTCGCCGGCGCATCGCGAAACGAATGGCGCGCCGAGAAGCATGAATAGTGTGCGGGCCGCTTCCCGGATTGTCAAGCCGGGGGAATCGATATTTCCGAGAAGTAACCGTTCACAGGGGACGGTCCCGATTTTCGCTGCGCAAAAGATGATGGTGCCGTAAAAATGCTTCATCGCCGCGAAAATGGGACTGTCCCCCTCGCGCCTCGGGAAGGGGACAGGTCCATGTTTTCGGCCTACCGTTTGTCCGCAATATTCGTTATCCC
>JADLEL010000100.1 GCA_020846145.1 Pirellulales bacterium
CATGGACCTGTCCCCTTCCCGCGGCGCGAGGGGGACAGTCCCATTTTCGCGGCGATTAAGCACTTTTAGAGCACCATAATCTTTTGCGCCGCGAAAATCGGGACAGTCCCCTGTGAACGGTTACGGAAATTTTATCCCAGCGATTTCTAATAGATGCAGCGAAGGCAACATCTTAAAACGCTTCCCCTTCCGAGTCTTGAGGAACAACGAAATGCTCACGAAAATTTTGGTACTGCCGTTGGTCGGATCGGTGTTGACCTTGACCGCGCTCGCTGCAAGTTACGGCGACGACGCGGACCATGCGACGGTGCGCGTTTTGAAGCAAATGAAGGCCGATAAGTCCGGCGGACTCTATCCCGGCAATCGCGATCCGCTGCTTCCCGGCGCGCTAATGAAGCTGCCCATCGGGAGCATCGTGCCCCAAGGCTGGCTCCGCAACCAATTGCTGTTGGAAGCCGAGGGCATGGCCGGCCGGTTGGCCGAGGTGTCACCGTGGTTGAAATGGGAATCGAATTCCTGGGCCGACAGCGAAGGTAAGGGCCATAGCGGTTGGGAGGAACTGCCCTACTGGTTGAAAGGCTACGGCGATCTAGGCTACGTGCTGAAGGACGAGAAGATCATTCGGGAGGCGCGCAAGTGGATTGACGCCGTTTTGGCCGGCCAAACGGACGACGGCTGGTTCGGCCCCCGCGAATTGCGGAAATCGCTTCAGGGCAAGCCCGACCTCTGGCCGAACATGGTCATGCTGAACGTGCTGCAATCGTATTACGAATTCAGCGGCGACGCGCGGATCGTGCCGTTCATGGCGCGCTACTTCGATTGGCTTTCCCATCGTCCGGCCGCCGATTTCGGCGCGGGTTATTGGCCGAAACTGCGGATGGGCGATAACATCGAGACGGCCTATTGGCTTTACAATCGCTCCGGCGATAAAAAACTGTTGGAATTGGCCGCGCGCATGCACGCGAACATGGCCGACTGGGTTTCTTCCATGCCCAACTGGCACAACGTGAACATCGCCCAGGGATTTCGCGAGCCGGGCGAGTATTTTCTGCAGGCGAAGGAAGGAAAGTTCCTCCGGGCGGCGGAAAAACGGTACGACGAGGTGATCGGCCGATACGGGCAATTCCCCGGCGGCGCCTTCGCGGGCGATGAAAACTGCCGTCCCGGCCATACCGATCCGCACCAAGGCTTCGAGACCTGCGGCATGGTGGAATTCATGCACAGTTTCGAGCTGCTCACGAAAGTATCGGGCGATCCGCGGTGGAGCGACCGTTGCGAAGAAATCGCCTTCAATTCCCTGCCCGCCGCGTTGACGCCCGATCAAAAAGCCCTTCACTATTTGACCGGCGCGAACATGGTCCAGCTCGATCGGGGCAACAAAAGCCCCGGCGTGGAAAACGACGGAACGATGCTCTCCTATAGTCCCTACCGGGTTTATCGCTGCTGCCAGCACAACTACGCGCACGGCTGGCCGTATTATGCCGAGGAATTATGGCTGGCCACGCACGACGCCGGCTTGTGCGCCTCGCTCTACGCCGCCTGCGAAGTGTCGGCCAAGGTCGGCGACGGCACGACGGTGAATATCGCGGAGAAGACCGACTATCCCTTCGGCGAAACGGTTGAACTTGAAGTTACGCCGGCCAAAGCGGTGCGGTTCCCCTTGTACCTCCGCGTGCCCAATTGGTGCGGCAATCCCGCGGTGAAAATCAACGGCAACCCGGTCGAAGTGCAAGCCAGCCCGCTTTCGTATATTTCGCTAACGCGCCTTTGGCGGCCGGGCGACCGTGTCAGCCTGGAATTGCCGATGAAGGTCTCGGTGCGGAGATGGGCGAAAAACAAGGATGCCGCGTCGATCGATTACGGTCCGCTCACTTTCGCGCTCAAGATCGGCGAGCGCTGGGAGGCCTACGGCGGCCAAGGCGATTGGAAGGAATGGGAGGTATTCCCCACGACCGATTGGAACTACGGCCTCGTCCTCGACGAAAAGAATCCCGCGTCGGATTTGGAAGTAACGCGGAAAACAATGCCGGCCGCAAAACAGATATTTACCCCCGAGGCCGTGCCCCTCGAAATTCGGGCGAAAGCCAAAAAAATCTCCGCTTGGAAACTCGATCGCACCGGACTGGCGGGCGCTTTGCAGCCGAGTCCCGTGAAATCGAATGCGCCGACCGAAACGATCACTCTCATTCCGATGGGCGCCGCGCGGCTGCGGATCGCCTCCTTCCCCACGGTCGGCGACGGGCCCGACGCGCACGAGTGGATCGATAGCGCGGCGTATTCGAATAAGCAACCGTAGGAGGATATCGCGGCGCGGAATGCCGCAACTTCGATTGGCCTCAGCCTATTCGCAAGTCAGGCCGTCGAGCCAAACGGTGAACGGTTCGCCTTCCCAGGAGTCGAACGCGAAGCCGATGGCGTCGATACGTTTTAAATCCGGCGTGCCGGCGATCTCGCGTTTCCACGCTTCGCCTCCCGCCAAGGGGATTGTCAGCCGTTGCCAGATCCATCGATTCTCGCTTGCGGCAGCTTCCCGCAGAAAGTTTTTGTCGCCCGCCGGCCGGAACGTGATTCGTCCTTTTGACGTATCCAACCAAACGACCGGTCCGGCGTCTTGAAAGCCGCCGGTATTCGGATTTTGATACTTCATCCAAAACGTCAACTGCTTGCGGTTGGAGAAATCCCAGCCGGCATTTCGCTTGGCGGGGTAGATCGCCGTAACATCCATGCCGGGGTAAACGCTGGGCCGGAAACGAAGGGCGAATCGTCCCACGATTCCTTGGGGATCGTTGCGGAATGCCAGATGCGCCTTGCCCGCGGCATCGCCCTCGATCTCCGATCCCCATTGGGCGGCCCCGCCCTCCGTGCCGAGTTCGTCCGCCACGTCCTCGACGGCCAGGAAATCGCGGAATGCCAGATCGGCCAGCCGGCCGTTGCTGACCGTCAATCCGACGCGATGGAAACCGGGTTGGGCGAACGTGCGCGTCGCCTTGACCTCCGAGGAGACGGCCCCCCCCAAATCCCACCGGTAAGTTAGCGGTCTTCCCCGCGGATCGGTGGAGTGCGAGGCATCGAAATGCGCCGGTTGCCCGACTTTGGCGACGGACGGGCCATCTAATACGGCGCGCGGGGCGGCCTCGCCGCGCTCTCCGGCTTTCAGCTCGATCAGGTTGGTAACGCCCTCGAAATGATTGCCCTCGGCATTGTCTCGGAAAACATTGTCGGCGAGGAGCATCCAGTCGCCATAGAGTCCGTAAATGCCCCAGCGGTTGTTTTCGAGCCGGTTGCCTTGAACGATCCAATGAAAAGCGTTCCAGCGTTTCCCTTTGCTCGCCACATCTCCGCGAAATACGATTCCGCCGCCGTTGTTGTGATGGCAGTAGTTGCCGATCAGCTTGCTGTGGCTGGAAGAACCGCCGACGAACACGATGCCGCCATGCGAGAATCCCGCCTCGGGCGCGTTATGATGTTCTCCGGGCAGCCCGTTATAAGCTGCTTCATTGCCCACGAGCACGGTTTGATCGCTGCCGCCGAGCCAGAAACCGTAAGAGCCGCGATTTGCCTTATTGCGGATGAAGGTATTGCCGGGACTCCAGGATTCGACGCAATTGTTATGGGCGTAGGAACAATCGTTCTCGATAAAGACGTTGTTTTTCGAGACCCAGTTGTTCAGCACCCTGATGAAGATGCCGTCGCCGCCGTGGGTGATGTCGTTGCCGCGGAACTCGTTGTCGTCGGAGCCGCTTTCGATGAGGACGCTGGTCGAGTCGCGGGCGTGCACTTCGCCCGGGGCGATGCGCAGCCCGTAAGACAGGTTGTTGTCGAGAACCCTGTTGTTTGTCGCGGTGGCCATTTTGAGGCAAACGTTGGAGCAGTGCGAGAAGTTGTTTCGGACGATAAGGTTTCCCGAACAGTTATCCAGATCGAGGCCGTTCCAGACCCGATTGGCGCGATTGTCGCGAAAAATGCCGTCGCGAACTCCCGTGAGGATCATGCCTCCTTGGCGCGGTCCGTTGCCCCAGCCTGCTTCGGGAGCGTGGTAGTTGTCCGAGAAATCGCACTTTTCGATGAGCCAGCGGTCGCCGCCTTTGACGACGAGTCCCGAGGCGAAGCCCTTCACCTTCAGGTTGCGCAAAGTTACTCCCCGGCAGCCTTCGGCGAGGACTCCCACGCCTTGGAACGTCTCTGGCTTGCCGGGAACGCCCGGACCGGCGAGCGTGGCCCCGTTGCCGTCGATGGTTACGTAATCCGACTTGATAACCAGACTCCGCTGCAAAACGGCGTCCTTTTCGAGGACCGTATCTTGGGTGATGACCAGTTCCTCGCCGAGACATGGAGTAGCCGCCGCGACAACGAGGAGAACGACTACAGAATTTGCAAGAGACGGTTTCATGGCGTAAGCTCCTTTGACTGTAATCGTTCACG
Organism: Pirellulales bacterium; assembly: GCA_020846145.1. Classification (GTDB taxonomy): domain Bacteria; phylum Planctomycetota; class Planctomycetia; order Pirellulales; family Thermoguttaceae; genus JADLEL01. The sequence goes on from JADLEL010000100.1 coordinate 4,423, forward strand.
CCCCGTTCGGGGACTGGTCCATTTTTCGGCGGAAAAACGAATTTTTGTGGACAAACGGTAGGCCGAAAACATGGACCTGTCCCCTTCCCGCGGCGCGAGGGGGACAGTCCCATTTTCGCGGCGATTAAGCACTTTTACGGCACCATCATCTTTTGCGCCGCGAAAATCGGGACAGTCCCCTGTGAATGGTTACGTCAATTCGTTGAATTTCGAAAAATATTGGCAACTGTGCAAGCACATTTTTTCCCTCTCCGGCTACCGCCGACCGCGGATTGGTCTGAAGAGCGGCGGGGTGAGGATTTGCGAAAACAGCGCGAACGGGGCGACTTTTCCTCGATCCTTGCATTCCGTGGCTCATCACGCTATGGTGTGTTATTTGTACGCACTTCAATTAGCAATGGTTCCCCTTTTGGGGAAAAATTCGATTATTATCGGTCCCGCCCTTAACGATTCAACCCATAAGGAGGGTAACGTGTCTCGAAAAATCGAACGCCGCGTTTTTTTAAAAGCTTCCGCAGCGATGGGTTTAGGTCTTGGCCTGCTCGGTTGCCCGACGGAACTGCTTGCCGAGGAATCCGTCCGCGGCGCGCCCCGCGCCGAGAAAATCGGCTGGCGGCTAGGTTGCCAGGCATATAGTTTCAAAAACTTCACTTTCTTCGAGGCCGTCGATAAGACGGCGTCGCTCGGCCTGAAATATATCGAGGCCTATCCCGGTCAGCGGATGAGCAAGGACCATGCCGCGGCCATGGGCGAAAAACTCTCCGCCGAAGACCGCAAACTCGTTAAAAAGAAATTGGCCGAGACCGGCGTCAAGCTGGTCAATTACGGCGTTTGCGGCCTGCCGAAAAAAGCAGCCGACAGCCGAAAAATCTTCGAGTTCGCCAAGGACATGGGCATCGAAACCCTCACCTCCGAACCCGGCGAAGACGCGCTGGAAATGCTCGATAAGCTCTGCGGCGAGTACGGCGTCAATATCGCCATCCACAATCACCCCAAGCCTTCGCATTATTGGAATCCCGACGCCGTCCTCAAAGCCGTCGCCGCGCGAAGCAAGCGGATCGGCGCCTGCGCCGATACCGGCCATTGGGCGCGTTCGGGATTAAATCCCCTCGAGTGCCTAAAAAAATTGCAGGGCCGCATCGTCTCCTTCCACTTCAAGGATCTGAACCAAACCGGCCCCGCCGCGCACGACGTTCCCTGGGGGACGGGCGTCTGCGACGTCGCGGGAATGCTCGCCGAAATCCGCCGCCAGGACGTCAAGGCTGTTTTTTCGATCGAATACGAGCACAATTGGAATAATTCCCTCCCCGAAATCGCCTCCTGCGTCGCCTTCTTCGATCAGATCGCCGCCGATCTACAGAGATAACCGCGCCGTATCGTGATTCATTCGCTTCATGCCCGCATTGAAAATCGTTACGCTCGGCTGCAAGGTGAATCAATACGAGTCGGAGTATGCGCGCGAGGGATTCGCCAAACTGGGATTTTGCGAGGTCGGCGATGGCGAAAACGGGCCGGTCGAGTTGATCGTGGTCAACACCTGCACGGTTACGGCCGAAAGCGAGGCGAAGTGCCGAAAGATCATCCGCCGGCTGGCGAAGAAACACCCCGCGGCCGAGATCGTCGTCCTCGGCTGCTACGCCGCTCGCGCGCCCGACGAAGCGGCGCGGCTCCCCGGCGTGAGCGAAGTCGTTCCCGACAAGCGCGACCTGCCCGATTTGCTCAAACGCCGGGGATTGAGCGTCATTCCCGACGGCATTTCAAGTTTCGAAGGGCGGCATCGCGCGTGGGTGAAAGTGCAAGACGGTTGCCGGCAGCATTGCAGCTACTGCATCGTGCCGCTGGTGCGGCCGCGTCTTTCCAGCCGGCCGGTCGAGGAAGCGCTGGCGGAAATCGGCCGGCTCCATGCCTCCGGTTTCGCCGAAATCGTCCTGACGGGCATCCACTTGGGCCATTACGGCCTCGAACGGCCCGAGCCGCGAACCGATCTGGCCGGACTGGTCGAAAAGATCGTCGCGCTGCCGGGCGATTTTCGCGTGCGGTTTTCGAGCATCGAGGCAGCCGAAGTTACGCCCGAACTCTTGCGGTTGATGGCCGACCGGCCCGATCGGATTTGCCCGCATCTCCATCTGCCCCTGCAAAGCGGCTCCGATGCAATTTTGGAAAAGATGAATCGCCGAGGGTCTGCCGGAAGGTTCATCGAATGCTGCCGGCAAGTTCGCCAACGGCTCGTCCGAGCCGCGCTCACGACCGACGCCATCGTCGGTTTCCCCGGCGAAACGGAGGAGGATTTCGCCGCCACCTGCCGCGCCGTCGAAGAGGCGGGCATGTCGAAGGTGCATGTCTTCCGCTTCAGTCCCCGGCAGGGCACGCCCGCCGCAACGCTGAAAAATCGCGTGCCGCAGCGCGTCCATCAGCACTGGGCCGCACAACTGAATCGGCTTAGCGACCGATTGCGGGCGGAATATCTCCGCTCGCTCGTCGGCGGCCGGGTGCAGGTACTTATCGAGGGCGTTGTCGAAAATTCCAATCGTATCCAAGGCACCGCCGACCGCTACATCACCGTGGAACTCGAAGGGGACGCCGGCGCGGAAGGGCGATTGATCGACGTGCGGATCGAAGCAACGGCGGGAGATCGGGCTTACGGAACGACGCTGCAATTGCCGAATACTGCAGATTAGCCTTTCGGCTGAGCGCGGATTTTCATCGTTTATCGTTTAGCCCGGAGCCAACGGCGACGGTGGGAGTATGCTTCGCGCTCGCCGTCGCCGTTGGCTCCGGGCTAAACGATTGCTTGCGACGACGCCATTTTTTCGGCGTTCTCTACTTCATTCCCCGCATCGTTGCCAAGCCGATCGGCTCGCGGCTGGCGAAAGGCTCGCCGTATTTCGCGCCGATCAAATATCCCCAAGTGGCCGCCTGATCGCGGAGCCGATCCAAAAAGGCGGGCGATTCGTCCTCGCGGCCTTCGACGAATTGGCTGCGGTAGCAGCCTATGGCCGCAAGTTTCTTTTCCCAATGCTCGCCGATATCGAGCACGAACGCCGGCTGCGGAACGATTCGCAGGTGGACGCAGTAATAATAGAAAATCCTTTCGGGATGAAAAGGCGCGCCGGGCAGGTCCGACTTGGTCAGCTTCGACCAGAACCGAGCAGCCTCGATCAACTCGGTGGCGGCGACGTGGTCGGGATGGGCGTCGATCCAGTAGGGCGCGAACAGCCACCGCGGCCGCAACTGCCGAAAAACGCCCGCCAGCTTCGCCCGCGCTTCGAGCGTGTGCTCCAAACTGCGATTGGGCAGCCCCAAGTTCTCGCGCCAATCGAGGCCCAGAATTTCGGTGGCGGCCGCGGTTTCCTTGGCCCGGATTTCGGGCGTACCGAAGGGCGTCGGCTCGCCGGAGGTCAAATCGAGCACGCCGACCTTCAACCCTTCGGCCTTGAATTTCAAGATCGCCCCCGCCGCGCCCAGTTCGGCGTCGTCGGGATGCGGAGCCACGATTAAGACATCGAGCGAATTCAAGGGTTTTTCCCTAAAAAAACATTCGGCCTTCACCCTTGCCCCGCGCCCCTTGCCCCACGCCCCTCACTTCAACAACCCGCGCAAATCTTCCGGCACCTCGTCGAGCGTCGCGTTTTGGCTCTTTTGCAACGCCCGAATGTAGAGGATGATGGCCCAACGATCCTCGACGGGGATTTGCGCTCCGTAACTCGGCATCGTGCGGATGCCGTTCGCGATCGTGCTGAAATACTTGCCCACCGGCTGCTGGCGGACTTCTTCCTTATGGAGCGAGAGGGGCAAAACCCAACCGGGCGGGTCGGTCGTCGCGTCGATGCGCTTCATCGCCCGTATCGAAGTGATGCCCGTGATGCCCCCCTCGCCTTGCAAACCGTGGCAGGTCGAGCAGAAGATATTGAACCGTTCCCGCCCGCGAGCCATCCATGCGGGCAAATCTTTCGCAACCTGCGCGGGGAAGGTCGTCGCTTCCTTGCCGCCGACCAATCCGCGATAGAAATGCTCGTCGGCTTCGAGCCGGCCGTCGGCGACCGTGCCCGGCACCGGCGGACGCATCGCGCGGCCGTCGGCGAAAAGCGGACTGGCGGATTGCGGCTTATATTTTTCCTGGAAGTCGAGGTCTTGAATCGGATGGATGCGGGGCAGCGATTTCGTCCCGTAGCGATACTGCGCGACCAAGAGCGGCGGCACGACGGCGGCCGCGGCAACCGCCGCGACGAGCCACTTGAACAGCCAGGGAACGCGCTTCGCATTTTCGGGCACGTCGCGGCAAATTTCGATCGACGTCGCGCCCGCCGCCTCGAGCAGGCTGCGCGCGGCGGATTCGTCGAATTGCTTATCGGCCGCGTCGATGGCGATGAAAAAGCCGTCGGTCGTGGCTTTGGGAAAACGCGAACCGCCGAAAGTCCAGTGCCAGAACTGCGGCAGCAAATTCAGCGCCAACACCCCGCCGAACGCCGCGATCGCGCTGAACAGCACCATCAACTCGAAAAGGATCGGCACGTTGGCGGGCAGGCTGAAAAAAGGCTTGCCGCTGATAATCATCGGATAATCGACGGCGTTCATCCACCACTGCATGAGGAGCGCGGCGGCAATGCCGATCGTGCCCGCCCCCAAAACCAGCCAGGGCAAAAACGTGTTCCGCACGCCCATCGCCCGTTCGATGCCGTGGATCGGATACGGGCTATGCACGTCCCAACGCCGGAATCCCGCCTCGCGCACCTTCGCGGCCGCCGCCTTGACCGCCTCCGGCCCGTCGAATTCGGCCAAAATGCCGGCGATCGAAAGTTGGGCGTGCGCTTCGGGATGGATCGTGGGATCGGTCATTTCGTTTGTCAATTTTCTCTATAGCATTGCTAAGCCGCAAGCGGCTGCGTTCATTCGTCATTCGTCATTCGTGCTTCATTCATACTTCATCCTTCATACTTCATCCTTCTTCTTCATCACTCCCTTCACTTCCGCCATCGCCACCATCGGCAGGAAACGGACGAAAAGCAAAAAGAAGGTGAAAAACAGTCCGAAGCTGCCGATGAGCATCGAGATATCCACCCAGGTGGGATAGTACATCGACCAACTCGACGGCAGAAAATCGCGGCTCAAGGAAACGACGATGATGACGAACCGTTCGAGCCACATGCCCACGTTCACCAGCACCGCCACGATCAACATCAAGGCCGGCGTGGTGCGCCATTTCTTGAACCAGAACAACTGCGGCACGAGCACGTTGCAAAACACCATCAGCCAATACAGCGGCGCGTACGGCCCGGCGGCGCGGTTCATGGCGGCGAACCACTCGTAGGGATTGCCGCTGTACCAGGCCATGAAAAACTCGATGAAATACGCATATCCGACCATGCTCCCCGTGGCCAGGATGATCTTGTTCATATTGTCCAGGTGCCGGACGGTTACCAGATTTTCCAATCCGAAAATCTTCCGCGCCGGCACCAAGAGCGTAACGACCATCGCGAAGCCGCTGAAAATCGCCCCCGCCACGAAGTACGGCGGGAGAATCGTCGAGTGCCAGCCGGGCAGTTGCGCCACGGCGAAATCGGTGCTCACCACCGAATGCACGCTCACCACCAGCGGCGTCGAGAGGCCCGCCAGCAGCAGATACGCCCGCTCGTAAACGTGCCACTGCCGGGCCGAGCCGCGCCAGCCCAAGGCGAACGTGCCGTAGAGAAAATAGCGGAGTTTCGTCGTCGCCCGATCGCGGAGCGTGGCCAAATCGGGAATCATCCCCAAGTACCAGAACATGAGCGATACCGTGAAATACGTGCTCACGGCAAAAACGTCCCACAACAGCGGACTGCGGAAATTCGGCCAGACCGACATCTGGTTCGGATACGGCGAGAGCCAGTAGGCCAGCCAAATTCGCCCCACGTGGATGCCCGGGAAAATCAAAGCACAAATCACGGCGAAAATGGTCATCGCCTCGGAAAAGCGGTTGATGCTCGTCCGCCACTTCTGCCGGAAGAGGAACAAAATGGCCGAGATCAGCGTGCCGGCGTGCCCGATGCCGATCCAGAAGACGAAATTCGTGATATCGAACGCCCAAAACACCGGGCTGTTGTTGCCCCACACGCCGATACCCGTGAAGACCAAATAACCGATGAGCGCGACGAAATAGAGCGCGATGGAGCCGCTGAGCGCGAACGCCGCGTACCACAGGAGCGGCGTTTTCTTCGCTTCGGGCACGCGGCAGACCGTCTCGGTAACCGAAGCGAAATCCTCCCCGCCGATCACCAGCGGCGCGCGTCGCCGTGGATCGTCGGTGAGGTTATCGATGATTTCGGTTGCGGTGCTCATAAGGGGAAGTATGAAGTATGAATGCTGAAGTATGAATGCTGATTGACGAAGCACGAATCACGAATGACGAAAGCTTGCGACATTCATCATTACTCCGTGCCCTCCGTGCCTCCGTGGTGATTCCCCTCTATTTTCTCCGCCTTTTCCAACTCTGGATTCGGATTCCTGATCCGCGCCAAATACGCCGTTCGCGGTTTCGTGTTCAATTCGCCGAGCATCTGATACGACCGATCGTCCGCCAGGCTGCGGCTCACGGCGCTGTTCTTATCGCTCAAATCGCCGAAAATGATCGCTCCGGCGGGACAGACTTGCTGGCAGGCGGTGCGGATTTCGCCGTCCCGAATCTCCCTTTTCTCGTTCTTCGCTTCGATCTTCGCCGCCTGGATGCGCTGCACGCAGTAGGTGCATTTTTCCATCACGCCGCGCATGCGGACGGTGACTTCCGGATTGCTCGCCATCTTCAGCACTTCGTTGGCCGGGTCCTCGTACTGCTTGTGGTAATTGAAGAAATTGAACCGCCGCACCTTGTAGGGGCAGTTGTTCGCGCAGTAGCGCGTGCCCACGCAGCGGTTGTAAACCATGTCGTTCAGCCCCTCCTTGCTGTGCGCGGTCGCGCCCACCGGGCAAACGCCTTCGCAGGGAGCCATTTCGCACTGCTGGCACATCACCGGCTGGAATACGATCTGCGGATTCTGCGCGTCGCCGCGGAAATACCGGTCGATCCTGAGCCAGTGCATTTCGCGATTTTTGAAGATGCGTTCCTTCCCCACCACCGGCACGTTATTTTCGGCCATGCACGCCACGACGCACGCCCCGCAGCCGACGCATTTCGACAAATCGACGGTCAAGCCCCAGCGATGCCCTTCGTTTTTGTGCTCTTCCCAAAGCGATTCCAAAGGCGGATGATGGTCGATCTTTTTGGCGAAATCCGGGTCTTTTTGGTATTCCGCCAGCGTTGCCTCGCGGACCAACTCGCCCAGGCGTTCCTGGCGGCCATGCTCGCCGATGCGGTCGCGATTGATGGCGAAATGCTCGGCGACCGAAGCGAGTTGATGCATCCGTCCGGTCGGCTCGACGGTCAAGCCCGTGCCGAACCACATCGCGTCGCTCGTCCGCAGCTTGTATGTGTTCACGCCCACCGGCGCGACGCCGTCCTTCTCGCTCCCGCCGACCTTGCCCGCCGCCGTCCGGCCGTAACCCAACGTAACCGCCACCGAGCCGTCGGCCTGCCCCGGCAGAATATAGGCCGGAATCTCGATCTCCCGCCCCTTGAACTTGAGCTTCACGATTTCCTCGTGCTTCACACCCAACTTCTCCGCCGTCGCCGGACTGAATATCGCCACGTTGTCCCACGTTAACCGCGTAATCGGGTCGGGCATCTCTTGCAGCCAACTCAAATTCGCAAAGCGGCCGTCGTAAACGGCGGGGCTGGGGCGGAAAGTGATTTCGAGTTGGCCGTTTGATATGGATTGAACTGGCACTGGTGCATTTTTGTCATTCGAGGACACCTCGGTTGAAGTTTCGGAATATTCTTCAGCCAATCCCTTCGATATAAAATCCGACATGCCCGGAACGGCCATAAGATCCGAGTTGGGCAATATATGAATTCCCTCGTGCAATGTTTCCCGCCACGTTTTTTCGACGTCGATTTCTTTTTGTCTCGACGATACTAGCTTTTTGAAGCTCGCACGTAGCATGTCCAAGGGCGAGTGGTTCTCGTCGCCCACGATCAAAGAAAGCAGCTCGATGCGTGATTTCCCTCCATATAAAGGTTCAAGCATCGGTTGTTGCACGGAATAGCATCCCTCGCTCATCAATAAATCATTCCAACTCTCGAAGACATGAGATTGCGGAACATGCCAATGCGAAAATGCGGAAGTTTCATTTCGGTAGAGACCGAGATGAACGATATTGGAAACTTGCTTGAAAGCCTTGGTAAATTCCAATTCTGCGGGCGAGTCATAGGCAGGATTGCAGCCTTGCACAAGGAGCGTCTTAATATCACCCCTTTTCATCAAGTTCACGAATTCTCCGAGATCGATTTCCTGTTTTGCAGTTGAAGGATTGCTGGCAACATATCCTCTAATCTGCACCAGGCGTCCGAGATTATCTAAAGCTGAATTCAAAAATAAGATATCATTGCCTAACTCTTCCATGCACTCGCTGCCGACGACGACGATACTTTTTCTTCGATTCGACTTCAGATCGGTAACGATGGCTTTAATAAATTGAAAAGTGGCGATAGGGAGGCGTTTTTCCAGGTCAATGAGTGAATGATCGTTTTCGATTGCCTTGCAAAGCACCCGCGGCAGTTTGGCGATTTCCGTACTCGGCAGAGCCAAGCGGTGGTCGGCCATGGCGCCGGTGATCGAGTAATTGCTCTCGATGACATACAGGCGGCTCGACCTTTCGCCAGCAGCCGCTCTTGTTTTTGCGAATTGTCGCGCATATTTCACCGAGTTCGGATGCAGCCCCAAAATGTCGGCATCGAGACATACAATGATCTTGGCATTCGAAAAGTCGTATTGGGGTAAATCCTCATCAATGACGAACGGATGGTATTTGCAAATCTTTGCCTTCGGAAATGCAATCGCGAATTTTCCCTCTAGTTCGCATTCCGTGCGAGAATGATTTTTTTCGGATAGGATCGCCAATCCTTCCCCGCCGTTCTTGCGATATTCCTCGAAATGCTTTTTGGCGAATTCGGAAAACTGCTCCCAGGAGCGAACCTGGTCGCCTTGGGGTGTTTTTTCGATGATGTGCCGGCTGCGGTCGGGATCGTAGAGTTCGAGAATCGCCGCCTGGGCGTAGGCGTTGGTCGCGCCTAAGCTGTTCGGATGTTTTGGATTGCCTTCGACCTTGATCGGCCGGCCATCGACACAGGTGACGAGCAGGCCGAGCACCGTGCCGCCCAACTCCATCGCCGTGGCGTAGCGTTCGAACTTGCCCGGCGTGCGGTTTTCGGGCCGCTTGTTGAAGGGCAACTCCTCCCGCTCCTTCCAGCGGCAGGAGCCGGCCGTTGCCAAGACCATCGACGCGCCCATCAACTGTAACATCCGCCGCCGCGAAAAACCCTCCGGCGAGTCCTTCGTCGGGAACTCCGCCTCCAAATGCGCGCGGAATTCCGGCGTGTCGGCAAGTTCGCCCAGGCTGCGCCAGTATTGCGGTGGGTTGGTGTGGGACATTTCTGTTTTAGGAAATTATCAAGTATGCAAAGCCGCGACCATTGGTCGCGGTTTACGGCGGATGATCGTTGATCGTTGGCAGTTCTCGATTATCGATCCACGATCGACGCCAATTCGCTTGCAAAGCCGCGACCATCGGTCGCGGTTTACGGCGAATAAATAATCCAACGGCCGATGCTCATTACCGAATTTCCGTAAACCGCGACCAATGGTCGCGGCTTTGCATGCGATTACCGATGGCACGTCGAGCAATCGGTCGAAGGATTGATGTTGTTCTTTTTGCGGATTTCTTCGCCTAATCTGCGGCGGTCTTCGTTCGGCACCCAGTCGAGTTTCGTGATATACTCCTGTGGCCGCAAATGGGGAGCGGGATCGCGGTGGCATTCGATGCACCAGCCCATGCTCAGCCGCTCGACCTGCGTAATCTGCTCCATGCGATCGACCCGGCCGTGGCATTCGACGCAACTCACGCCCCGCGTCACGTGGGCGCTATGATTGAAATAGACGTAGTCGGGCAGGTCGTGGACCTTGATCCAATGAATGGGATCGCCCGTGGCGTCGCTCTCGCGGACCTTGAGCAGTTTATCGCTCTTTGCTCCGATGAGCTTGTGGCAATTCATGCAGGTGGCGGTCGGCGGAATCGCCGCGAACGCCGCGTTCTCCACCGTGTTGTGGCAGTAGCGGCAATCGATGCCCAGCTCGCCCGCGTGTTGGGCATGGCTGTAAGCAACCGGCTGCACGGGCGAGTAGAGCACGTCGGTCGTAACCGGCGAGCCGGCAAAATAGATAAGCCCGATCAGATAAATCGGGACGATCGCCAACAGCGCGCCGGCCAGCGGTCTGGTGCGGTCGAGCCACGGCGGAAAGCGGAATCTACCCATCGATCAATCGGGCATGAGCTAAAAGTAGCAAGGAATTCTTAAGTGGATACCTATTGTATCAACTGCAAGCCGCATGAAAAGATCGGCAGACTCGTTTTCAAAGAAAATCGTTGCTAAATCCGTTTGCCCGAGGAAATCACCGAATCTCGTTCCATGCGGCGTCCTTCCCGTTGGATGCCGCAGGGAAATCCGCAAAAAGGCGGGTTTGGACGCCATTTTTGGGGTGGCATGGATTCGAGCCGAGGCCAACAGGATTTTTGATCGCGGGCCGATTCGCGGCCCTCGGGGGAGACCGGGCGGAACCGAATATCGAGGTTGACTCTTTCCGGCAAAAAAGCCGAAAATCGGACGGACATTTTCGCCAAAATCACCAAGGCCGCTCCGCGAGCGAGGATTGAATCGAGAAAGTGCATCAGGTAGGCAGGGCGTCCGCCGTTGAAAACAGTCGGCAAATATACTGCGTTCGGTTGAGATGGCCGCTTCTCAAAATCAACGGTAAGCGAGCCAAGGGGTTTATCCCCGCGGCTCGCTGGAAATCGAAAATTTTCAGCAAAATGCAGTATAATTGAATGTTTTTCGAGGCTTGATAAGATACCCCCCTGCTTTTCCGCTACTGGCAATCCGCCCTCTCCTCCGCTAAACTGGGGCATCGTCAAACTGCCGAAAATGTAAAGCTCTTTGCACCGAAATCAATTAAAACATATTGCCGGAGGATGGTCCCATGCTCAATAAATGGTTCTTCCTATCCTGCTCGATCCTCTTCGCGGACATTCCGCTTTCGGCAATTGCCGAAAATGATGTCCCCGTCAAAGCCTGGGAAGATAAAATCACCATCCCCACCTATTCCTGGGAAAACGACATCAATCCCAAATTCTGGGCGCTCGAGTACGGCACGAAAATATCCGCCAAGGGCGATGCGGCCTTGGTCTATCCCTACGTCATGCAGGATCATATCTCGCGCAAAAAAGCCGATCGCACTTACAAGGCCCTGTTCCTCGAAAACGAGTATCTCAAAGTTACCTGCCTGCCGGAGTTGGGCGGACGCTTGCACTCGGTGCTCGACAAAACCACCGGCAAGCAGATGTTCCACCTCAACGATGAAATCAAGCCCGGCATGATTGCCATGCGCGGCGCGTGGACCAGCGGCGGCGTCGAGTGGAACACCGGCCCGCACGGCCATACCGTAACCGCCCTTTCGCCGGTCAACGCGATTATCGGAAAGAACGACGACGGCTCCGCCTACCTCGAAATCGGCAACACCGAGCAGATTTTCCGCACCCAGTGGACCGTTCGCGTTACGCTCCATCCCGGCCGCTCGTATCTCGACGAGCAGATTCGCATCTACAATCCCACCGACGGCATGCACCCGTACTATTTCTGGAATTGCACGGCCTTCCCCAACCGGCCCGGCACGCGGTTCATCTTCCCCATGAGCCTGGGCACCGACCATTTCGGCCGCGAGTTCTTCCGCTGGCCGATCCACGAAGGCCGCGACCTCTCTTGGCTAAAGAACTACGACATGTACGCCTCGATCTTCGCGGTCAACTGCACGCACGATTTCTTCGGCGCGTACGACGTCGATGCCGACCGCGGCATCGTGCAGACCGCCGACCACTGCCAACTCGGCGGCAAAAAGGCCTGGACTTGGGGCGAATGGGAGTTCGGCAAAACCGCCGAAAAAAACCTCTCCGATGGCGACGCCCATTACATCGAAGTCCAAAGCGGCCCGCTCCCCACGCAAGCCGACTACGGCATGTTAGGCCCGCACGACCAAGTCTCTTGGCGGGAATTCTGGTATCCCGTCCACGGATTAGCTAATGGCTTTGAATTCGCCAATAAAGATGTGGCGGTGCAAACGAAACAGACAGATGAAGGGCTGGAGTTGCGAATTCTGGCGACATTTGTTTTTTCCAAGGCGCAGTGTATCTTGAAGCAGGGCGAGAAACAATTGATTAAAGAGCCTGTGGACCTTTCGCCCAACTCTCCTGCGACTCTTACGTTTGATATCCGTACTTCAGATCCGATCGAGGTGATCCTCAAAACCCAGGCGGGCAACGCATTGGCATCATTTACAACACCGTTGCCGATCCCGCAAGTCGAACCACCCGATCCGGCAAATTTCATTGAAAAGTCGGATGACCAACTCACCGTTGAAGAACTATATCTCAAGGGCCGCAAATTCGACCGTGCGACCAATCCGAAGAAAGCGCGGGAATATTACGAAAAAGCCCTCGCCCGCGACCCGGGCCACGTTCTTTCGTTGCGTGCGTTGGCGGTGCTCGAGGTCGAGTCGGGGCTGTACGATCAAGCGATACCAAGACTGAAGAAAGCTATCGCTCGCGATGGTGACGATGGACTGTGCTGGTACTTCATGGGACTGTCGCATTTCAAAATGCGCGAATTCAACGACGCGATCGAATGTGCCATGCGAGCCGCGCGTTGTTCCGATACCGCCGGAATTGGTTATGATCTCGCTGCCCGTGTGGCTTGTCGCCAAGGACACCCCTACGAGGCAACGTTTCACATCGCGCAGGTTTTGGATTCGGGCGGGTGGAGTTCTTTGATCGATGATCACGAGCTTCTTGCCGATTACGCAAAAGACAAAGTTGGCCGATGGAACGAATTGATCGATTTGGACTTGGAGTGGCGTCGTAGCCATCTCGTTCCGCGTGCGATTTATGGATTGAAAAACGGTGCGAGACTTGCTCAATTTGCAAAAAGTGTTCGTGCTGAGGCCGGCGACAGCGATTTCGAAATACTGGAAGCAACCCTGACGTTTGCTGATTTGGGCCTTTTCGACGAAGCCCGAAAAATCGTCAAGGCCGTCTGCGTCGATGCGACGCCAATAGCCCAGCGGAGCTTCATGCCGCTCTATTATCTCGCGTGGTACTCCGCGCAGTGCAAAGACGAAAAATCCGCCCGAAAATGGCTCGAAGAAGCGGCGGCGACGAGCAAGCCTTACGTGTTTGCTTCCCGCGTCGAGGAATTGGATATTCTGCAATATGCGGTGAAGGAGAATCCGACCGATTCGCAGGCCCACTTGCAACTCGGCTGCCTGTTGGCCCATCTTGGCCGCGTGGAAGAAGCCGTATCCGAATGGAAAAAGGCCGCGGAGCTAAATCCTGAGTCGAGCATCGCCTGGCGCAATCTCGGCCTGGCGGCCGCCGCGAAGGACGATCTCCCGCAAGCCGAGGCCGATTATCGAAAAGCCGTTGCCGCCCGCCCCGGCGACCAAACGCTCTACCGCGACCTGGCCCAAATCCTCATCGCGCTCGACCGCCGTCCCGACGCGATCGCGATGTTGGAAAAAATGCCTTATGAAGGCGTCCGCCGGGCGGAAATCACCCTGATCCTCGCCGAGTCCTACCTCGTCGCCGGCCGCTACGAGGACTGCATCAAGCTGCTCGAATCGACGCCCTACTTCGTCAACTGGGAGGGGACCGACGACACTTGGCGGCTCTTTAACCGCGCGCACGTCGAACGCGGCCGGCAGCGGCTGGAAAAAGGCGACGCAAAAGCCGCGCTCGCCGATTTCGACGCCGCGCTCACCTATCCCGCCAACCTCAACGTCGGCCGCTCCCACAAGCCCGAAGAGGCCCAGGCCCAATACTATCGCGGCAAGGCCCTCGCCGCGTTGGGCAAGACCGACGAAGCCCGCGACGCCTGGAAAACCGGCGCGGAAGGCTTCGACGGCCTCAAGCCGCCGGTCGAGCCGAGCATCCCCGGCTTAAAAAGCGTGCAAAAAGAATTCCGCGAAAAATGCCGCGAAGCACTGGCTGGAAATGAGCGAGAAGAAAAGAAATAAAGCGTTAAAAAACAAGCTCATTCCGCACCCTGCGAAAAAGTCGAAACCGTCAAAATGCAGGATCGGGAAATAATCCGCTCCCGCCGATTCTCGGTCTTTCATACTCATGGTGTGCCCATTTCCGAATTGCCCCGCGTGGACGCGGGGGCTAAACTACCCACTACCCACTGCCTACTGACCACTGACCACTAAAACCATGTCCCCCGCTTTCCCCACCACCCGCTTGCGCCGCCTTCGTTATCATCCTGCCGTCCGCGAACTGGTGCGCGAGACGCGGCTTTCGCCGGCGAATTTCATTTTGCCGCTGTTCGTGCGGCCGGGCGAGAAGATCAAACTGGAGATTTCCGCCATGCCGGGCAATTACCAGCTTTCGCCCGACATGCTCCTCGAAGAACTGAAAGCCGCCGCCGATCTCGGCTTGGGCGGCGCGATGCTCTTCGGCATCCCCGACGCGAAAGACCCGACCGGCGGCGACGCGCTTTCCGACGAAGGCATCATCGCCACCGCCCTCCGCGCCGCCAAACGCGCCGTCCCCGATCTCCTGATCGTCCCCGACCTCTGCTTCTGCGAATACACCGATCACGGCCATTGCGGCCCGATCGCGGAGATCGGCGGCCGGCACGAGGTCGATAACGACGCCACCCTCGAATTGCTCGGCCGGCAGGCGGTGGTCCACGCCCGGGCGGGCGCCGATATGATCGCCCCGTCGGGCATGATGGACGGCATGATCGGCGCGATCCGCGGCGCGCTCGACGCCGCCGGTTTTGCGCACTTGCCCATCATGAGCTACGCGGCGAAATACGCCAGCGCGTTTTACGGCCCCTTCCGCGAGGCCGCCGAAAGCGCGCCGAAGTTCGGCGACCGGCGGAGCTACCAGATGGACCCCGCGGCCGCCGCCGAGCAAGCGATGCGCGAAATCGAACTCGATCTGGCCGAAGGAGCCGACATCGTCATGGTCAAGCCCGCGCTGCCCTATCTGGACATTATCCGCATGGCCCGCGACCGCTTCCCCGGCGTGCCGCTGGCGGCTTATAATGTATCGGGCGAATTCAGCGCGATCAAAGCCGCCGCCGCGAACGGCTGGCTCGACGAGAAAAAAACCGCGCTCGAATGCCTCACCTCCATCCGCCGCGCGGGCGCGAACATCATCCTCACCTATTGGGCCAAGGACGCCGCCCGCTGGTTGTAGGACAGGTCTCCAATCCGTCGCCATAGTAGGACAGGTTTCCAACCTGTCATTTAATGAATCCGAACTTCGTGTTATCGGAGGATTCTCATGTTTCGAGCTCCTACAAAACTCGTTTCTCTCCTCGGTCTTGCACTCACGTTCTGGCTCTCCGCCTTATCGGCGAAAGAAACCGCTCCCACCGCCGGCATGAAAACCTTGTGGCAGATCGGCCAGAAGGACAAAAACGCGGCCGAATTCGCGCTCGCGCCCGGCGATTACGCGCAGTTCCGCGATGATCCCATTTTTCTGGTAGGCGTCTCCGACCCGAAAAAAGATTGGTCCTACGTCCAGCCCGGTCCGCGCGATGCCTGGGCCGGCGAGCGGCGGCACATCTTCACGATCTGCTTCGCGCTGAAAGAACAGCCGAAGGATAAGTGCGTACTGACCGTCGCCCTGGTCGATGCCCAGTACCGCATGCCGCCTACTCTCGGCATTGAAATCAACGGGCGGAGCCTGAGCAGGCAACGGCTGCCGCGCGGCAAATCGGATGCCGCGCTCAACGGCGACCCGGCTGAAGGCCGCGCCTCCGAATTTTCAATCGACGTTCCCGCCGATGCGCTTCGGAAGGGAATGAACGAGATCGCCCTGGCCACGCTCTCCGGCAGTTGGGCGATTTACGATTCGCTGAGTTTTCAATCGCCCGGCGATGCCGAACTCGCGGCGCTCGGCGATTTCGCCCTCATCAAGCGCGTCGAATGTTTGCCGGCGCTGGTCGAAAAAGACGGGAAACTCCATCAAACCGTCGAAGTTCAACTCCTGCGCCACGGCGCGGAAGCCCAAGCCCAATTGAAGCTCGCCGGCCGGGAGCCGATCGCGCTGCCCGCGAAAGAGGTTCGCCAGGAATTGTCGTTCTCGCTCCCCGCCGTGGAAAAAGAAACGCCCGGCATCCTGGAAATCGAGGCCGGCGGCAAAATCCTCGCCGCGGAAAAACTCCTCGTCAAGCCGACGCGGAAATGGGTGATGTACCTGCTCCCGCATTCGCACGTCGATATCGGCTATACGCACCTACAGCCCGATGTGGAGAAAATGCAGTGGAAAAACTTGGAAATCGCGCAGGAACTGGCGAAGAAATCGGCCGGCAACCCGCCCGGCGAGCGGTTCAAGTGGAATGCCGAGGTGCTTTGGGCGGTCGATAGCTATTTCCGCGAGGCCCCACCGGAGAAACAGCAATCGCTGGTCGATGCAATCAAGGCGGGACACATCGAGTTGGATGCCCTCTACGGCAACGAACTTACCGCGCTCTGCCGGTCCGAAGAACTCGTGCGGTTGGTCGAGGCCGCCGGTCGCATCGGGAAACGCTGCGGCGTAAAGGTCGAATCGGCCATGATCACCGACGTGCCGGGCTACACCTGGGGCATCGTGCCCGTGCTGGCCTCCGCCGGCGTGAAGTATTTCTCGGCCGGGCCGAACACAAGTTCCCGCATCGGACGCACGCTCTCCGAGATGGGCGATCGGCCGTTCTATTGGATATCGCCATCGGGCCAGGAAAAGGTGCTCTGTTGGGTCGCCGGCCACGGCTATTCCCACTTCCACCGCGACACGTTGGCGACGGCGGGGGAAACGCCCCTCTTCCGGTATTTCCAGGAATTGGAAAGGGAAAACTATCCTTACGATTTCGTGCAAATGCGCTACTCGACCGGCGGCGATAACGGCCCGCCCGACGCTACGCTGGTCGAAACCGTCGAAAAATGGAATGCGAAATACGCCTATCCTAAATTGGTCATCGCCACGACGACGGAAATGATGAAGGATTTCGAGAACCGCTACGGCGGCAAACTCCCCAGCCTGCGCGGCGACATCACCCCCTACTGGGAAGACGGCGCAGGCTCCTCGGCGCTCGAAACCGGTTTGAACCGCGCCGCCGCCGAACGCCTCGCGCAAGCCGAAACGCTTTGGGCGCTCGCCGATCGCGAAAAATTTCCGAGCGCGGATTTCTCCGCCGCCTGGCGCAACGTGCTGCTTTACGACGAACACACCTGGGGCGCGCATAACAGCGTCACCGAGCCTGATGCGCCGTTCGTCAAGGACCAATGGAAGATCAAGCGGGCGTTCGCGCTCGACGCCGACGCGCAGTCGAAAAAACTCCTCGATAAGATTGCCGCGCCGCAGGGAAAACTCATCGACGCGCAAGGCCGTTTTCAAGTTTGCAACACTTGTGCCTGGCCCAGATCCGATTTGGTGATCCTGCCGAAAGAATCTACCGTGGGCATGACGGTTTCCGATGCCGATGGCATGCCTGTCGCCGCGCAGCGCCTTTCAACCGGCGAACTTGCTTTCTTGGCGAATGACGTGCCTGCGTTAGGCTCGAAAGGCTACCGCCTGTCCGAAGGATCGCCTTCGCTCCAAGGCAACGCCGCCGCCAAGGGCGATGCCCTTGCCACCGCTCAACTCGCCCTGCGACTCGATGCAAAAACGGGCCCGATTAAAAGCCTCAAACGGACCGGAATGGCCGAGGAATTCGTCGATTCCCAGGCCGGAAGCGGATTGAACGGCTATCTCTACGTTCTCGGAACCGACGCTCAGGGCGCTCAATCTTCCGGACCGGCGAAAATCAGCGTCAAGGAATCCGGCCCCCTGGTGGCCTCGCTGCTGGTCGAGTCGGACGCTCCCGGCTGCAACAAGTTCACGCGTGAAATCCGTCTCATCGACGGCCTCGACCGGGTCGATATCTTCAACGTCATCGATAAAAAGCCGATCCGCAAAAAGGAAGGCGTGCATCTCGCATACCCCTTCCACGTCCCCCAGGGAACCATGCATGTCGATCTCGCTTGGGCGGTCATCCGGCCGGAACTCGATCAACTCCCCGCCTCCTGCAAAAACTGGTACACCGTCAATCGTTGGGTCGATGTGTCGAACCGCGACTACGGCGTTACCTGGGCGACGCTCGACGCCCCGCTGGTCGAAATCGGCGGCATCACCGCCAATCTCACCTTCAACTCGGGAACCCCGGAGATGTGGCTCGCCCGCCAAGAACCTTCGCAGAAACTTTACTCCTGGGTGATGAACAATCACTGGTACACCAACTACCGCGCCGAGCAGGATGGCCCCACGCCGTTTCGCTATAGCGTGCGGCCGCACGCCGGCGGTTACGATCCCGTCGCGGCCATGCGCTTCGGCATCGAATGCAGCCGGCCGCTGGCGGTCGTGAATGATCCCGCTATGGCGAATGGCTTGCTCGCGTTGGACGGCTGGCCCGACAACGTGATTATCGCTTCGATGAAGCCTTCCGACGACGGCAAGGCGATCGTCCTGCGGCTCTATGAAGTCGGCGGCAAAAACACCGAATTCGAACTCCGCGGGAATGGCCCCGAGGCGAAGGCCGTTTGGCTCAGCAATCCGTTTGAAGAGCCGATCACGCCGGTATCCGGCAAGATCGCCATTCCGGGCAAGGGGGTCATCGCGCTCCGCGTCGAGTTTTAATATCTGGTTCGAAAAAGGATGGCTCCACGGGGGCTTCCGCCTCGTAAAAAGTGCCGACCGTTTCCGATTGGTAGCCATACTTGAACTTCCAAAACGAAGTGGTAAGCTGGAATGAGCCGTGCCGATTCGAGGCCGATGAACCGGATCGGAAACCGGGTGTCCAAGAAGTCATCGAGAATCGAGTAAATCGATCGGCTTTCTTTCCATAAATTCCCGTCAGGCAACAACTCGCGGGGCCATAGCTCAACGGTTAGAGCAGCAGACTCATAATCTGTTGGTTCCAGGTTCGAATCCTGGTGGCCCTATTTCGTAAGTTCTTATTCTTCAAAGGGTTGCGTCTTTCCCAGATTATGAGTTTGCGGCTCTAAAGGGCAAATGTTGTAAGGTTTGTTGTAAACTTGCGTTTCTTGGCTTGAACGGCTTTCCCAAAGGGCATCGGCAATTTCCGTTGCGTCAATGTTCACGTAATACCGCATGGTGGTTTGGATGTCACCATGCCGCATAAGCCGTTGTAAAACGGGGGTTGTAACCCGTTTTGCCCATCGGGTGCCGAATGCCCGCCGGAGGTCATGCGCGGAAGCATACTTTTCCTCTTCCCGGTTGACCACCACCCCGGCTCGTTCGCCGATGGCGGAAACGATTTTGGATACCCAGTTACTTTCCACCCCCAAATTGAACACCCGGCCTTGCCGCTCCCCTTCGGAGAAGGTCGCTTGCAACCACTCGGCAAAATCAGGGGTCATCGGCAAAATTTCATCCTGTCGGCTTTTCTGTGCCTCGGCGCGGATGATAAACACGGGCCGCCGCCCGGTCAGGTCAATGTAAAACGGCGAATCCGGCTCCCACGAAAGAACCAAAGATTCTTCCAATCGAAGCCCCGATAACCAAAGCCCGTTCAAGTAACAAATCCATGCGGCCGAATCTTCGGGGCGTTCCTTGGAAACCGCCGCAATCATCCTATCGAATTCCTCACCCGTAACCGGTCGGGCTTTTGCGAGACTGCCCTTCTTGCGTTTTGGCATCACGAAATCGGGCCGCTTGGCGAGTAATCCCATCTTGACCGCCCACGATAGCGCGGCTTTCAAGTGCCGCAGGTGGCAGGCAACGCTCGTTTCCTTCAAGCCGGGAACATCTTTTTTCTTCCCGCTCCGCAAGCCAGCCTTATGGGGCTTTCGCAATTCCGCCGCATACTTGCTGACCACGGCGGAAGTCAGTTTGCAAAGCCGGTCGGGTGTGAGAACCCTTTCGACCGAATTGAGAACCTTTGCGTAGGCATCTTGCGACCGCCAAGCCAGGGTTGCAAGATGCTCGGCTTCATACCGCTTGCGAAATTCCGCCCATGTAATCTTGCTTGGCGAGTGCCCGCCGCCGCTGTTTAGCTCGGCTTGCCAGAGGGCCGCCCGCCGCTCGGCTTCGCGGGGGTCGGTTGTGCCGGCGGATTTCGTTTTTCGCTTCCCGCTTATCGGGTCGAAAAACAGCATAACCA
>JADLEL010000101.1 GCA_020846145.1 Pirellulales bacterium
AACAACACCTGCGGATCAAGGCGTTTTATGGCGCCACGCCCAACGCCGTGCAGACCCAAATCTGGATCGCGGTGTGCGTTTACGTGCTGGTGGCCATCGTCCGCAAGGAACTCCGACTCGAATGCAGCATGTATCAAATCCTCCAAACCCTCAGCATTTCACTTTTTGAAAAAGTCCCTATCCAGCAAGCACTTACGTCAAATATTTCACAAAACGAAAAAACCTGTTTCCCTAACCAGTTGGTATTGTTCAACTTATGACCGGACAGTAGTGAAATGCTCTACCAAAGATTGCCAAATAATCCCGTGCATTTCCTTCAGATGATCGACACAGTTCAGACAAAGCATGCTTCTGAGTGAATAAATCCTCGGATATACAACTTACTTTCTCATCTCTCGTTGCGTCAAGATTATAATTAAGTTCAATGGCAAGATGGTTATATAAAACTTCTGCAAAAAACTTTTCTACAAAATCAGAATGCTTATCCCAAACAAAAAAGCGATCCATTTTTATATCTGCAAATATGTCTGCGGATTTCTCAAGACCAATTGTATGCTCATCGGAACGCACAGACAATTTGTATGCAAAATCAACAACACCAATTTTGAATGATATTCTTTTGTTGGAAAAAAATGCCCTTTTAATAAATTCTGCGAAATAAGGCTGCGCATTTTCTGGAATCTGAGCCCATTCGTCAATCAAAATTGTAAGGTTGTTCGCTTTTAACTTATCAAGAAATCTTGTTGTTGATCGAGTGATTTCTAAGTAATTGAATGTTTCACCCGTCGATGATGGTGAAGCAAGATTAGATAACTGCAAAAGAATAGATTCCAAATCATTATGAAGTGTTTTGATGGCATTTCAGCCCTAGTTGCATCATCAAGTAATTCATCACATAAGACAGATAAAAATTTTGAAAAGAATCTTTTTCCGATATTTTTGTATGAACCATCTAAAGCCAAACCACTTCCAAAAGCTGTACAGTCAATATAGTGGCAAAGTTCACCTTCTTGGACTTTTTTGCCTAAAAATGCTTTTAACGTATGAGTTTTACCAACCCCTCGACGACCAAATAGAAGTTGGTTTTGTGGAGTATCCAGTTCTTCCAGTACTTTATTTGGAACAAAAGATTTTACAAGCCTAATCTCCTCTTGTCGCTCTGCTCGACGTTGAATGTTTCGTACGGCTTGCTGAAAAGAATCATTATCTAATACAAATAATGCCACCTTTTAGTACTCCTAAATCTCATTATTGATTTATCGATAGACAAATCCTTGAGTTTGCAATATTCATTTCTTCCTCCCATACTCCGGAAACCTATCCTGCACCGCTTCGACGGTCATTTCTTCGCTCTTGAGCGCGAGCATGGCGTGGACGGCGGCGTCGGCGCCTTGAAGGGTGGTGATGCAGGGGATGCCATGCAGCACGGCGGCGGCGCGGATGCGGCCTTCGTCGGTGCGGGCGCCCTTGCCGCGGGGCGTGTTGATGACCAGTTGCAGGTCGCCGTCGATCATCAAATCGAGCAGGTTCGGATGCCCTTCCTGGAGCTTCTTGATGCTCTGCACCTTCACGCCGGCGGCTTCGAGAGTTAGGGCGGTGCCCTTGGTGGCGATCAGCGTAAAGCCCATCTCCTCGAGCATTTTGGCTAGCTCGGCAATGTTGCCCTTCGCGCGGTCGGCCACGCTGATGAAGATTTTGCCCTGGCTGGGCAGGACCGTGCCGGCGGCCAATTGGCTCTTGGCGAAGGCGATGGGCATGTTGTCGCTGACGCCCATCACTTCGCCGGTCGATTTCATTTCCGGTCCGAGCACCACATCCACGCCCACGAATTTGCGAAAGGGGAAAACCGCCTCCTTGACCGAGCAGCTTCTCGGCACGGGATCGCTCGCGTAGCCTTGTTCGGCCAGCGAGACGCCGGCCATCACCTTGGCGGCGGCCTTGGCCAAGGGCATGCCGGTGGCCTTCGAGACGAACGGCACCGTGCGGCTGGCGCGGGGATTGACCTCGAGCACGTAAACCACCGGTCGGCCGTCCTCGCGCTTGACGGCGTACTGCACGTTCATCAGCCCGCGGACGTTCAGCAAGGCCGCCATTTTGCAGGTTGAATCGTGAATTTCGTCGATGACCGCCCGTGGCAAGCTGTGCGGCGGCAGCACGCAGGCCGAATCGCCCGAATGCACGCCCGCCTCTTCGATGTGTTCCATAATGCCGCCCACGATCACGCGCTCGCCGTCGCCGATGGCATC
This sequence comes from Pirellulales bacterium, assembly GCA_020846145.1. Classification (GTDB taxonomy): domain Bacteria; phylum Planctomycetota; class Planctomycetia; order Pirellulales; family Thermoguttaceae; genus JADLEL01. The sequence goes on from JADLEL010000101.1 coordinate 2,247, forward strand.
GACATCGACTTCGATGGCGTCTTCCAAGAAGCGGTCGATGAGCACTGGCTGCCCCTGCGCAACGATGAACGCCGCGGCCACGAACCGCTCGAACTGCGCGGCGTCGTAGCAGATTTCCATTGCCCGGCCACCGAGCACGAAACTCGGCCGCACGAGCACGGGAAAGCCGATCTTGTTCATTTCGCTGCGGGCCTGGGCCATGGTCCGCGCGATGCCGTTGGCGGGTTGCTTGAGGTCCAGCTTGCGGAGGAAATTGGCGAATTTCTCGCGGTCTTCGGCGTCTTCGATGGTATCGACGCTGGTGCCGATGATCGGCACGCCCGCGTTGCTCAAGGCCCGCGCCAAATTCAGCGGCGTCTGCCCGCCGAACTGCACGATCACCCCGTCGGGCTGCACACGGTCGCAAATGTTCAGCACGTCTTCGGTCGTCAGCGGCTCGAAGAACAAGAGGTCGCTCGTGTCGTAATCGGTGGAGACGGTTTCGGGATTCGAGTTGACCATGATCGACTCGATGCCCAACTCGCGGAGCGCGAAGCTGGCGTGGCAGCAACAGTAATCGAACTCGATCCCCTGCCCGATGCGGTTCGGCCCGCCGCCCAGGATCACGATGCGGCGTTTGCCGGGCCGCTTCGGCGGCGTCTCGTCCTCCTCCTCGTAGGTCGAATAATAATAGGGTGTGTAGGCCTCGAACTCGGCCGCGCAGGTATCGACCGACTTGAACGTAGCGATCACGCCGTGCGCCTTGCGATGCCGGCGGACGTCGATTTCGGTGGTGTTCCAGAGCACGGCCAATTGGCGGTCGGAAAAGCCGAACTGCTTGGCGCGGCGGAGCGTCGCGTCTTCGACATTATGCAGGCCGCCGATTTGCCGCAGCTCGTCTTCCATCTCCACGATTTCGAGCAAATTATCGAGGAACCAGGGATCGATGCCGGTGATCTCGTAGATTTCGTCGATCGACATGCCGTACTTCATGGCGTAGCGGAGATACCACACGCGTTGATCGCCCGGCACGGCGAGTTTCGAGCGGACTTCGTCGATGCCCGGCTGCTCGGACGTGCCCCACAGGTCCTTGCCGTCGCAGCCGAAGCCGAAACTGCCGACCTCGAGGCCGCGGAGCGCCTTTTGGAAGGCTTCCTTGAAGGTGCGGCCGATGGCCATCGTTTCGCCCACGCTCTTCATCTGCGTGGTGAGCTTGGGATCGGCCTCGGGGAATTTCTCGAACGCGAAGCGGGGGATTTTCACCACTACGTAATCGATGGTGGGCTCGAAGCAGGCTTTCGTTTCGCGGGTGATGTCGTTCGCCAGTTCGTGCAGCCGGTAGCCGACGGCCAGTTTGGCGGCGATTTTGGCAATGGGAAATCCCGTCGCTTTTGAAGCCAGCGCCGACGAGCGGCTGACGCGGGGATTCATCTCGATGACCGTCATGCGGCCGTTTTTCGGATCGATGGCGAACTGGATGTTCGACCCACCGGTATCGACGCCGATCTCGCGGATCACGGCCAGCGAGGCGTCGCGCATCCGCTGGTATTCCTTGTCGGTGAGCGTTTGGGCCGGGGCGACGGTGATCGAGTCGCCGGTGTGCACGCCCATCGGATCGAAATTCTCGATCGAGCAGATGATGACCACGTTGTCGTCGGCGTCGCGCATGACCTCCATTTCGTACTCTTTCCAGCCGATCACCGATTCCTCAAGCAGCACCTGGTGAATGGGTGAGAGGTCCAATCCGTGCTGCACCAAATCGTCGAACTCGTCGCGGTTGTAGGCGATGCTCGACCCGCTGCCGCCGAGCGTGAAACTCGGCCGCACCACGCACGGCAGGCCGATCTCCTGCAACACCGACCGGGCTTCGGGCAGGCTCTGCACGGTCTGCCCCTTGGGCACTTCGAGGCCGATCTTTTCCATCGCCGCCTTGAAGTGGTCGCGGGCTTCGGCCTTGTCGATGGCCTCGGCCGACGCGCCGATCATCTCCACGTGGTACTTTGCCAACACGCCGTGGCGGGCCAAATCCATCGCCAAATTCAAGCCGGTCTGCCCGCCCAAGGTCGGCAGGATCGCGTCGGGCCGTTCGCGTTCGATGACCTTGGCCACGATTTCCCAGGTGAGCGGCTCGATGTAGGTGCGGTCGGCCATTTCCGGGTCGGTCATGATGGTCGCCGGATTCGAGTTCACCAACACGACCTCGTATCCCTCCTCCCGCAGCGCCTTGCAGGCCTGGGTGCCGGAATAATCGAACTCGCACGCCTGCCCGATAATGATCGGTCCGGAACCAATAAGCAGAATTTTCTTGAGATCGTTGCGGCGTGGCACGATGGGACCTTTTTCTTGTGGCTGGCACAGTCGGGGAATGGGCGAAAGGGAATTTGTCACGGCCTCGCGCCTTTTGACGCCCTACAACGGCCCAAGAGCCTCCCCAAAATGGGTGTTTATGTCTCTAAAATCCCTTGATGATAGCACAGGAACCGCTGAATATTCAAGGGGCGGGAGAGGAGCAATCCCGAATGTGTGGGGTACTCGGAAAATGATTGACTAACGCGAAACTAGAAGAAAGTAATTTCATTCATTTGGCACAATAACGATCCAAACATGCCCAAAATACCGGTCGGAAACAAGTTTTTAACTCGGCGACCGGAGGCGGGGCTTTTCGACGCGCTTCCGACCTTGGGGCAAACCTACGAACTTTCTGCAAAAACGGCAGTCGAGAATGGGAATGCTCTTTGTCTTCTCGATCTTTTCTGCTATCATCCACCCGCCTTTTCCGGCCGGCCCTCTGCGCGGGGGGGAACGAGTGCCTGCCTTCTTATAATCAACATGGAGACACGGAGCACACGGAGAAGGGCAAAAACGCATCTTCCCGCGTGCCCTCCGCGTGGCCAATTTTCGTCGAACGAAAGATGTTCCAGCGTTTGCCGCCAGCGCTCCGATGGAGCTTAATTGTCGGGTGCCGCGGATGGCTTGTCCAACCGTGTTTCCCGCGCTGCCGGGCAAGCCGGCAGCGGCGCCCGATATGTGAACCGGGGACGGTTGCGGCCCTAGCAATTGCCGCCGTTTTGCTCGCCGGATGCTCCGCGCCGTGGGGAGCGCGGTTGACGCTGCCGGACCGGAACACGATCGTCTGTCAGCAATTGACCGTGCACAGCGATTTCCCCCTGCCCGACTATCAACGCCTGCTGGACGATCTGATCTTGCAGCGGGGGGATATCGACCGGCAACTCCTGCTGCCGGTTTCGCCGATGCCGATCCACATTTATCTGTTCGACAACGAAGATCATTTCGGCGGCTTCATGCGGCTGCATCATCCCGATTTCCCCTCGCGGCGGGCGTTTTTCCTGGAGACGAAAAACCGCATGGAGATCTACGCGCAGGCCGGCGAGCGGATGGCCGAAGACCTGCGGCACGAAGTAACCCACGGCTATCTGCATTCGGCGATGCCGAATTTGCCGCTGTGGCTGGATGAGGGACTGGCCAAATACTACGAAGCGCCGCGCGGGCGGCACGGGCTGAATCGGCCGCTCGTCGAACATTTCAAAAACCGCCCGCCCAGCAAGCCCTTGAACGTGGACTTGCAGCGGTTGGAAAAAATCCGGCCCGACGAGGAAATGACCCTCGAAGATTACGCCGAAGCCTGGGCGTGGGTCCATTTTCTGCTCGAAAACCGGCCGGAATACCGCGAGATTCTCCGCGGCTATCTGGCCGATCTCCGCCGCGACGGCAAGGCCGAACCGCTCTCCACCCGATTGGCGGCTGCGATCCCCCGCGCCGAAAACGCCATGGTCGAGCATTTACGGAAAATCCTCTTTCCTCTATAATTTCCGTATTGCACGCAAAAAAACCGCCGTGGGTGGACATGATAAGTTTTCGTTCGTTTTGCAATACCGATCCGCCGGCCATCGCGGCGATCTGGCGCAGCCGCGCCGAGCAACTTGGCTTGTCGCGCGCGGCTTCGCCCGATGTTTTCGAGCAACTCGTCTTTTCCAAACCTTTTTTCGAGCGCGCCGGGCTGATTCTCGCTTTCGAGGAGGGGCGGCCGGTCGGCTTCGCCCATGCCGGATTCGGTGCGAACGAAAATAATTCCGGCATATCCACCGCGCTGGGAACGACTTGCTTGATGATGCTCGAACCCGGTTGTTCCGAAAGCGATGTTGCCGCCGGCCTGCTTGAACATTGCGAGGAATATCTTCGCGGCCGCGGCGCCCAAGTCCTCTACGGGGGCGGCATGGCCCCGCTCAATCCCTTCTACTTGGGACTTTACGGCGGAAGCGAGTTGCCCGGCGTGCTCGATAGCGACCAAATTGCACGGACGGCTTTCGAGAACGGCCGCTATCGGGAGATCGAGCGCACGCGGATCATGCGCATCGATCTGAACCGCTTCGAGTCGGTGATCGACCGGCAGCAGATGCAAATCCGCCGGCAGATGGTGGTGGAAGCGCAGATCGACGCTCCCACGCGAACGTGGTGGGAGGCTTGCACGTTGGGCGAATTCGAGTTGACGCGCTTCGAGATGGTCCCCCGCGGCGGCGGATCCGCCGTCGCTTCGGCCTTGTTTCGCGGCATGGACCCCAGCGGCGCGAAAACCTTCGGCCGGACGGCGGGCCTGATGACCTGCGCGGTTGATCCGGCTTATCGCCGCCGCGGCTACGCCGTCTTTCTCCTCAGCGAAGCCTTCCGCCAATTCCAACGCCAAGGCATTATGACCGTCGAGGCCCAAACGCTCGAAACCAATTTGCCCGCCGTGAATCTGTATAAAAAAATGAAATTCGAGCAAATCGGCGGCGGCGGCATCTTTCGGAAAGAAGGCTGAGAGGCGGCAACGCACCCCCTATCGATATGGTTTCCGCCCGACATTTCGCATTTTTCACAGTTTTCGGTTGAGAAAAATGATTGACGGTCGGGGGACCTGCGTATTACAATCGGGATAGTATGGCGTTGGCAGTATTGTCGGGACGATCGCGCATCTTGCTTCCCTTCATCCGCTGACTCGCTTTGACACTCCTTCCATGGCTCATTCCAACCGGGCGCAAACGCCCAGGAGGCAGCGGTGCGATATCGAAATTCGTTGCAGCGGGCGACGTTGCGCCCGACTTCGCCCCAACGCGCGCCGGGAAATCATCTCCACGCGATGGTGATCCCTTGGCCTGCTCCCCCGGCATTCTTCCCCCTGCTCCGCCTGCTGGTCCCGTTCCTTCTGTTTTGGCTGATGCTCGCCGCAAGCGGCTGGGCCTACACTTTCCAAAACACCGGACTGTACCAGTCTTATAACAATCTGTCCGCCTGGGCGAACACTCTGCAAAGCCAAAACCCGAATTTAGTGAGAGTGGTGCAATACGGCACTTCCTACCAGGGCAATCCGCTCTTGGCCGTCAACATCACCGTCGATCCCGCGGCCGATAATCCCAACAAGCCGGAGTTTCTGTTCGCGGGCGGCATTCACGCGCGGGAAGTGATCGGCTCCGAGGCGGCGCTGAAAATCGCCGAAAACTTGGTGAACGGTTACCGCAATGGCGATCCGCTTTATCAGAACATGCTTTCCACGCGCGACGTGTGGATCATCCCCCAGCAGAATCCCGACGGCCGCTTGGCAGTCGAAGCCGGCCGCAGCGACCATCGCAAGAATATGCACTTGTACCCCGGGCAAATCGCCAACCACGTTACGTGCGGAGTAGATCTGAATCGCAATTATCCGCATCTTTGGAATCTGGCGTCGGACTACGTTCCGCACGAAACCTACCGCGGCCCCTCCGTGCTCTCGGAGCCGGAGGCCTACTCGCTGTGGAATCTACTGCACGACCAATCGAAATTCAGCAACCTGCTGGCGTCGGTCGATTTTCACAGCGGCGCGACGACGATCCTCACGCCCTGGAGTTCGCCGACCGATTACGCGCAGCACCAAAATCAAATTCCCCTGGCGGTGCGGAATAAATTCGCTTCGCTGGCCGCCGCGTTGCAGCAAAAGACCGGTTTTCCCACCGACCGGCTGACCTACGACTATTACGGCACGGAGTCGGACAGCCTCTTCGAAGAGTTCGATTCGTATTCGATGACCATCGAGCTTTACAACGGCGGCAATCCGCTTTACAACGTGGACGATTACTTCCAGTACTTCAATCCCGTCGATGCCGCCGCGCGCGACGCCACGGTGAAAAAGGCCGTCGATTCGGCGCTCTACCTCTTGAGCGACGCCGCCTTCGCCGTGCCCGAGCCTGCGACCCTCGTGCTGCTCGCGGCCGCCGGATTGATATTGCTGGCATTAGTACGTCGTCGGCGAAATCCGTAGGATGAGATGGCGTCAAGCGCCACTGTTGGTTTATCTGCCTAGCGATCGCCCGCAGCCGCAGGTTTGCCCAAGCGCGAAGCACGCTCGTGCAGCGCCTTTTTCACTTCCTTCAGGTAGCCGCCGCCGTATTTCCGTTGCGGCAGCAGCGCGCTGCCCTCGGTCCATTCGTTCCAGGAGTTGACGAATAGCGCTGGAGGCCGAAGCTTGCTCTCGTCGCAGTGTTTCAGAGCGCGCCGAAACAGATCGCCAAACTTCTCCGGCGTGTTGTCGATGACCGTGGGCGTGTAGGGGTAGTGGTTCTTCCGCGGCGGCCAGGGCACGTCTTTCTCCCAACGCGGCGTGACATCCCACCCGACCGTAACCACTGGGCCGTACGGAAGTTCTCCGTTGTCCATGTTGTCCCAATAGCTCTCGTGACGGCGCAACATCGCGTCGTATTCCTCGAAAGGCTGCTCGGGCAGTCTCAGCCCCGACGACATCGTCGTCACATTGTAGCTGGTCATGCTGTCGAAGCCCGCCTGCTTGATCGACGGGATACTCGGCGGAATGCCGGTAAAGGCGGCGAAGTGCATTTCCCCCAAACCCGCCCGGCGGACCTTCTCGCGGGCCGCATCCAGAACGGCCCTGGTTTTTTCCGGTCCCCCCAACTGCTTGATGAAATCCTCGGGCGCGAACAGGGCGAAGTACCGCCCTCCGTTCACCTTCCAGTAGTTGGGCTGGTTAAAGTGCTTGTCGATGCAATGCCGCATCACTCGGTCGAAGTTCGCGGGCGAATGCCGCAGCGGCAGCAGCCAGTTGACAGGCCCGTCATAGGGGAACGGAAAGTAGTTTACCCAGGTGTGGTCGGCCCACATCAGCGCGTACTTGATCTTGTCCTTGTTGGGCGTCTTCGGCAGCGTCTCTTCGACGGGCCGATGGAGGATTTGGACCCCGCAGTACCAGTACCAGTCGAAGACGAACGCATCGATGCCGTGATCGACCGCCAGATCGATCTGTTTGGCCATCCACTGCGGATTGGCTTCATCGAAGTAGCCCCATTCGTCGGTCGGCTTGATCCGGTTTTGGCCGGGAAACCGCTCGGGATTTTCGCGGAGCAGTTGCCACTCGTTCCAGTTTTCGCCGTACCAACTCGAATAATGATCGTCGCTGTGCCAACTCGGGAAGTAGATCGCCGCCACGTCCAGCTTTTGTTTGTCCGCCGGTGGATCCCGCGGTGTATTCTGTGCCAATGCCAAGTCCGCCAAAGCGATGCCGATCATCGACAACGCTTCAATAATCCCTGCGACATAGCCGCGGCACGGCGCGAACTTGGACATGATATCACCTGGTATATAAGGGAATAATTCCGCCGCCTTAGAACCTCAATTCGTTGAGGTGGCAGTTGTACTGCCACCTCTGCTATCCGGCGATTCAAGGGGTGGCAGTACAACTGCCACCCCAACCGACATGGTTTTGGGATAGGCACTTATTGATTGTCGCCATAGTTTTTTCGCCGGATTGGCAATCCGTTCTATTTATCCGCTTTGATGATCTGCTCGTCGTAGCTCACTTCGATCTTGCCGCCCGGCGGCACGACGAGGAAGCGTTCGTCGTCCCAGGGGCCATCGACGAGGCTTTGCAGGAGCGACATGTCGCCTTCGAGCTTCTCGTATTGCCAGCCGCGCTCGGCGGCTTCCTCGCGCGTGCGGCGCTCGAAGCGGTCGTCCGGCTCGACGCCCATTGCGATGTAGGTGAGCTTGCTGTAATTCCGCGTCGTGTCGCAAAGCTGCTCGTAGAGGAACTTGGCGTTGTCCTCGCCGTATTTCTCGACAAGCTCCTCGTAGGTTTGCGTCATGCCCGACTGGTGGGCGATCGAATCCTGGGCGTATTGATGCAATCCTTCGCCGCGTTCGATCCAGCCGCTGGTCTTGAAATACACGCCGGGATTTTTCTGGAAGTAATCGAGGTAGCGCTGCTTGTCGCCGAGAAAGAGCGTGATGCAATCGTGCGCCCGGGGCACGACCAAAGGGATGGAGGGCGCGGTCAAGCCCAATAGCCCGTTGCTGCACAGGGCGTAGCCCATCAGCACGGCGTCGTAGCGCGACGCATCGACCTGGGCGAGCACCTCCTTGAGCCGCGCGGACATGCCCACCTGGCCGATATCGTGCAGCCCCTTGGGCAGAAATTCGATATCGATTTGGTTGACCGACCGCGCCACCGCGGCGCAGATTTCGCGATAGACGATTTCGCAGGCAATAAGTTTCAGTCGCATTGAGAGTTCACAGTTTACAGTTCACAGTTTTTTTCTCCCCTCACCCCTCTCCCCTCACTCCGGCTTCGCCAAAAACCGGTAGCCCGCGTCGCGGATCGTCAAAAAATGCTTCGGCGCCGCGGGGTCCGGCTCGAAGGTCTTTCGCAAGCGGCGGATGAACTGGTCGGGGGCGCGGGTGTTCAAATCGCCGGGCAAGTTCCAAATTTTCTCGAGCAGTTCCCGCCGCGAAATCACGCGGCCTTCGTTCTCGATGAAATATCGGAGGAGCGACATTTCCAACTGCGTCATGCGGACCGGCTCGCCGGCGACGGACACCTCGAAGGTCTCGAAGTTGATCTTCGCCCGCGCGAACTCGAACTCGCGGATCGTGCCCGCCGGCAGCGCGCGGCGGCGGTCGCGGCTATGAAAGGTCAATAAATTCTTCACGCGGGCGAGAAATTCGTCCAGGTCGAAGGGCTTCGCGAGGTATTGGTTGGCTCCCGCCTCGAAACCCCGCGTGCGATCCTCCGTAAGCGTGCGGGCGGTGAGAATCAGGATCGGCAAATCCATGTCGAACTCGCGGATCGCCTCGCAGACGGCGTAGCCGCTCATGCCCGGCAACATCAGGTCCAAGACCACGAGATCGATGCCCTCCGGCTGGTCCTCCAGAATCGCCAAGGCCGTCCGCCCGTCGCCCACGGCCGTCGCGCGGTATCCCTCGGCCACGAGATTGTACTTGATCCCCGTGGCCAAGTGTTCCTCGTCTTCAACCACCAGGATGTGCGGAGGGGAGTTCATAAGGAAGTATGAAGGATGAAGGATGAAGGATGAAGGACGAATGACGAAGGACGAAGGACGAAATGTCGCGGTATTCATCCTTCATCCTTCATACTTCATCCTTCCCTTCAGCACTACCTCGAACGTCGTTCCGGTTCCTGTTTGGGCGTCGCGGACGCGGATCTGCCCGCGGTGCCGACGGACCAGCGTGCGGACAATGTGCAATCCCAAGCCGGTGCCGGGCTTCTCGCGTTCGAGTTCGAGGCCCAGCCGCACGAAGCGTCCGAATATCTTCCGCCGCAGGTTGTGCGGGATGCCGCGACCGTTGTCGGAAACCTGCACCACCACGCTCGAATCGGGTTCGGATCGCATACGCACTTCGACCAGCGGCGGTTGGCCGGCGTATTTCACGGCATTGTCGATCAAATTGCGAAAGATGATCTCCAAATCGGTCCGGTGCCCGCGGACCGCGCACGGCTCGATATCCATTTTGACACATTCTTTCGGCACGCGGTAGATGGCGCATACTCCCGCGGCGCAAATTTCCAAGAGCGAAGCCAGTTCCACGTCCTCGAGCGAATCGGCGGGCCGCTCCGCGTCCAGCCGGCCGGCGTCGAGCATCTGGTTGATCAGCCGGTCGAGCCGCTCCAAATCTTCCAGCATGAAGCGGTGAAATTCCGACTGCTGCCGCGCATCGACCTGATGCCGCGAGAGCGTTTGCAGATAGAGCTTCATCGAGGCGATCGGCGATTTCAATTCGTGCGTTACGCTATCGATGAAATTCGACTGCCGCCGCGTCAGATTGATGGCCTTGATCGAGAGCACCAAATACAAAACCGTGCCCGTCAAAAGCAGCCCGCTCACGACCGACCCGGTGGTCAAGAGCGTCCAATAGAGCGCGGAGTAGCGGTCGCTCTGCAGCGCCCCGCTCACGTTCAACAAAACCCAGCCGATCGTCAGCACGATGAGCATCGCGATCATCAAGACCGCGAGCAAAATCGGCAGTTTCAGCGAACGACGGGACATGGTTTATGGCTTAAAGCTTTTTACTTCTCAGAAATTGGCAGATTCTTTTTCTGGTATTGTTTATTCCCTCGCTCCGAAGGAGCAACCGTTCGTCAAGCCCAGGGCATCGCCCTGGGGAACGGTGGAAATCCCTGGTGGATAATCGGTCCAACGGACCAACAATTCTCTTGAAAAGAGGCGAACGGCTGGCCCTTTGGGCCGTCAGTTTCGCTGGATCGAATCGCTCCCCAGGGCGATGCCCTGGGCTGGGCGAACGGCTGCCCCGTTGGGGCAAAAGGGAATAATTGCAGGATGAAACCAACCACCGAAAATACATGAATTTTGCGCGGCCCAGATGTGCTAAGCGATCAGTCGTTCCCTTCAGACAATGGGGAACCGTCCCCCAATAATAGCCCTCGTCAGTTTGCCCAACCCTCCTCTTTCCTGGTCGATTCAGAACTATTACCCAGCTATTACACAACTCATACACAGTGCCGGATCGCCAAAGGGCGAGTAACTTTATAATACCTCAAGGAGCACTCCGCGTAAACGGGATCATAAGCCCCGGAAAATTTGGAAGCGTTCCGCGGGTTGGAATGGCAGCTACCGGCAATTCCCGGAGCGGCAGTTCAACTGCCACCCCAACCAAGAGATCGATTCATCGGCAAACAGGAGCATCCGACACCATGACCGCGAAAACCATTCAACCGCTCGCTCGCCAGGAGATAAAGGGGTCAGAACTATTTTCCTCCGCCAAACCGAAAATCCTTTTGACCAGCGTCTTCGGCCCTTATGGCAAGGACGACGAGTACGGCTCCCGGGCGATGAATCCGATGGAACTTTACCACAACCAGGTTACCCGCACGCAAGGGCCGTTTTCGCTGCGGATGTTCCACCGCAGTTGGGGGCTGATGCTCATCCAGGCGAATATCGAAGCCCCCTGCCTCGTGCTCGACTTCCCCACGCTCGACCGCTTCATTGAGGAAATCAAGTCGCATCGCTTCGACGTGATCGGCATCACCTCGATCATCCCGAATATCTTCAAAGTCAAAAAGATGTGCGAGTTGATCCGCCAATATCAGCCCCACGCCCAAATCGTCATCGGCGGGCACATCGCCAACGTACCCGATTTGAACGAACGGATCGACGCCGACCACATCGTCCGCGGCGAGGGGGTGCGCTGGTTCCGCGAGTTCCTCGGCGAGGACGAAAACCGGCCCGTCCGCCATCCGCTCATCGAATCGGGCTTCGGCACGCGCAACGCCGGCATTACCGTTGAAGACCGGCCCGGCGACGTGGCCGCCACGGTCATCCCCTCGGTCGGCTGCCCGCTGGGCTGCAATTTCTGCTCCACCTCGGCGATGTTCGGCGGCAAGGGAAAGTGCGTCAACTTCTACCAGACCGGCGACGAGCTTTTCGACGTGATGTGCCAGCTCGAACGCCGCATGAAGGTCCGTTCGTTCTTCATGATGGACGAAAACTTCCTCTTCCACAAGAAACGCGCGCTGCGGCTCTTGGAACTCATGGAGGAGCACGAAAAATCGTGGTCGCTCTACGTCTTCAGTTCGGCCAACGTGTTGAAGACCTATTCGATCGAGCAGCTCGTCCGCCTGGGCATCTCCTGGGTCTGGATGGGCATCGAAGGCCGCGAGAGCCAATACCAAAAGCTCAAGGGCATCGATACTTTCGAGTTGATTTCCGAATTGCAATCGCACGGCATTCGCGTGCTCGGCTCGACGATCATCGGACTCGAAAACCACACGCCGGAGAACATCGACGAAGCCATCGAGCACGCCGCCCGGCACGATACCGACTTCCACCAGTTCATGCTCTACACGCCGATCCCCGGCACGCCGCTCCATGCCGAACTTTCGGCCCAGGGCCTGATGAAGGACGAGAGCGAGTACCATTTGAGCGACATCCACGGGCAACTGATCTTCAACTACCGCCACCCGGCGATTAACGACGAACAATCGGCCGAGTTCATGCGGCGCGCGTTCGACCGCGATTTCGCGCGCAACGGTCCGAGCACGATCCGCATCGTCCGCACCACGCTGGCGGGCTGGAAGCGGTACAAGAATCATCCGAATGCCTGCATTCGCGACCGCTACGCCTGGGAAGCCCGCGAGATCGGCTCCACGTTCGCCGCGCTCGTCGGGGGCGCAAAGCTCTACTATCGCAACAATCCCGCGATGCGCCGGAAGATTTCCGCGCTCCTCAAAGAAATTCACGCCGAGTTCGGCTGGAAGTCGCGGGTCTTCTCCGCGATCGGCGGGTGGTACGTGTTGCGGAAAATCCGCGCGGAGGAAAAACGCCTCGCCGCCGGTTGGACCTACGAGCCGAAGACCTGGTACGAGCGCAACGCCGCCGTCTCCGACCGCCCCGACGCCCCCCTCTGCCGCTACGCCACGCCGCGGGCCGCGGTGCAAAGCGTACCGCTGCCTATCCCCACATTGGTGAATCTTGAAGAACCGGTAATGGTTTAACCGCTCTCACTGGACAAAGTGCTATACCCACGCTTGTCGTGGGCGTGATCTGATAATGGAGATGGCAGATAGGAAAAGACACCACGTAATTTCCTTCCTGCCATCTTCTTCTCATTGAAATAGTTCGGCATCATTTATTATTGATATAGTAATATATCAATGCCTATCATCCTTGCTTTTCCCTTCCAAGAATAATACACTTTAACGAGGTAACTTTGCGTAAAAACGAACTTTCAGGGCCTAACGAGTACACTTTTTGGAAAGGAGTGCCTGCGATGAACAAGATTCTATTAGCTCTGGCGGTGTTGCTTGTGGTCGGAGGGACCGCGTCGGCGCAGTATTATGTGCCGCAAGTGGTGACGAGCTATTATCAGCCCACGGTTTACGCGGCGCCCGTGCCTTACGTTGCGCAATACGCCGCGCCGGCCCCGGTGGTTTATTCCGCCTACTATGCGCCGCCGGTGATCGTGGCGCGTCCCCGCGTGGCCTACATGCCCGTCGCCCCGGCGTATGTCGCCGCGCCGCCCGTCGTCGTGGCCCCGGTCGTGGTCGGCCCGACGGCGGTGATCCGCTCGAAAGTCTATTACCCCGGTCGGCCCATTCGCAACACCATCCGCTATGTGCTTCCCTAAGCGGATTACGGACGAGTATTCGTCGTAGAAACAAAAAGCCCGTCGATTTCGCTTCGATGGGCTTTTCGATTTGAAAGACGGGCAGAGAATGCGGTTTTTTAATTATCCATGGATATTTTTCGGATCGGCATGCCTTAGAAAAGAAAAAAACACGCCTAAACTTGTCAAAGGCATTGAATCGAAATAGAATAGATGTTTCATCAACTGCCTGAGGGCCTTGCCCCCTCAAAAGCCGGAGTGGCGGAATGGCAGACGCGCTGGACTCAAAATCCCGTGCCCTTAGCGGGCGTGAGGGTTCAACTCCCTCCTCCGGTACTTGTTAAAGCTTTATGTGGAAAGGACTTGTGGCGTAACGACCGCAAGTCTTTTTTGTTGGTTTTCAGCGAGCTCTACAATAGTCCTGCAACTTTTCGTTTGGGCCTTCATTGCTTTTGTCCAAATCATCGCTGGCAAGCTTTGGACCGGTTTCTTCCAGATAATCTTCCGGGCATAGGCCGTAGCTCGCAAGGCGGATTCCTTCGTTCGTCCGGCGCATCATCCGCTCCGCTGCTTCCGCCCCTCGATCCATGTAAAATCCGTCCCGCCGATGACTGCATGGCGTGTAAAATACAGGGCGGAATCGCGTTTCCCCGCCGAAGCGCGGGAGGGAAGATTTGGGAACTTTTAGCAATGCGCAGTCCAACGCTGCGTTTAACCAACGAACCGTACGGCAATTTCATGACTTTCGATCTCCCTCACTTGCGAATCGGTTCCGTGGGAATCGGCTTTCCCGTAGTGCAGGCGGCGCTTTCCGGGTACAGCGATTGGCCGATGCGGGTGATTGCGCGGCGGCAGGGAGCGTCCTACACCGTGTGCGAAGTGCTGTTGGACCAGTTCGTTCTGAACGTAACCAAGGGCAACAAGGCCAAGCGGTTTTTGCGGGTAACCGACGAGGAGCATCCGTGCGGGGCGCAATTGATGGGAGCCGTCCCCGAAGATTTTCCCCCGGCCGCGCTCAAGCTGGTTGAGGCGGGGTTCGACGTGCTCGATTTGAATTTTGCGTGCCCGGTGAAAAAAGTGCTCGGCCGCTGCCGGGGCGGCTTTTTGCTGTCGCAACCGGAAACCGCGCTGGAAATCGTCGCCCGTGCGCGCGACGCCCTCCCCGCGCGCATCCCGCTTACCGTGAAAATGCGCCGCGGAATGGACGATTCGACGCGCAGCCGGGAAAACTTTTTCGAAATCTTCGATGGCGTTTTCCGCCTGGGCGCGGCCGCCATAACCGTGCATGGGCGGACGGTGCGACAGCGCTACGAAGGAAAAGCGGACTGGAACTTTTTAGGCGAGGTTAAGCGTCATGCCGGAGCGAAGACCGTGCTGGGGAGCGGCGACCTTTTCACCGCGCAGGATTGCCTGGACATGCTCGAGCGGACGCGCGTCGATGGGGTAACCGTCGCCCGGGGAGCGATCGGCAATCCGTGGATATTCCGGCGGGCGCGGGCGTTGGCCGAAGGGCGCGACATCCCGCCGCCGACGCTCCGCGAGCAGCGCGAAGTGATTGCCGAGCATTATCGCATGGCCGAGCAGATTTACGGACCCGCGCGCTGCGGGGCGATCATGCGGAAGTTCGGCATCAAATACGCCCGGCTGCATCCGCGGGCCGAAGAAGTGCGGGAGGCGTTCATCGCGGTGGCGAAGCCGGGCGAATGGCATCCCGTTCTGGAAGAATGGTACGCCGGCGACTCGCCCGGCGCTTGGCCGACGGCGGTGGACGATAATTTCTATTCGCAGTGAGCGGGAACAAGATCATAACGCGGCTTAGCCGAAACCAAGGATTCAGGATTCGGGGTTCAGGATTTCGTGCACCTGAACCCTGAACCCGAAAACTTTGAGGAATTATCCTCAATCCTGAAAACTAATGGCATATAAAGGAAGGAGGGGAAATGAAGGCGAAGAAAACCAATCGGGCGCCTTCTTCCTTCCGTTCGGTTTTATTCCTCATTTTCTTTTCTTCGATCGTTGTGCAATATCAATTTCGTGGATTGGAGTCCTTGACAGGAAAGTGTAGGACAAAAAAATGGCCCATCTTTTTACCCTACATCTTTCTGTCATCCTTTGATCGATCATTTCGTAAACTTCGATCCTCATTTTCTTTGACGATCGCTGCGTTACGGAGCATTCCATCGAGTTTTATGCGCCAAAAAGGCGTGCCCCGGAAACGGCGGCGGAAGGTTTCTTCATCGAGGCTTTGCAGTTTGGCAATATCGACGGGATTCATGCCTTCGCGGGGATCAAAGGCTTTTTCGGCGGTGGCAGGCGTGCGGCGGTTCCAGGGGCAGGCTTCTTGGCAGGCATCGCAGCCGAAAAGACGGCTGCCGATCTTGCTTTTTAATTCTTCGGGAAATTCACCGCGGTGCTCGATGGTGAGGTAGCTGACGCAACGCCGCGCGTCGAGTTGATAGGGAGCGACGAGCGCGCCGGTCGGGCAGGCATCGAGGCAGGCGCGGCAGTTGTGGCAGGGGTTTTCGGGAATGGGCAGGGAAGTTTCCGTTGGTGTGATAGTCCCAACGGGACGACAGTCATTAGCCAGGGGTGTCAACCCCTGGATGCAAACGGTGGTTATCGGCGAACCGCGAAGGGGTGGCAGTAATTCAATTACTGCCGCCCTTTCAGGGCTGATATTATTGTTCTTTGCTTCCCCCAGGGGCTTGCGCCCCTGGCTAATGACTACCGTCCCTTCGGGACTAACGGCATGGATACTCTCTCGGCGGATCGATGCGGAGTAATCCAATTCCTCGGTCGTCAGTAAGGCCGCCAGAAAAATCCAAGTGCCGAACCGCCGATTGACGAGCAGCGTGTTTTTGCCGATCCATCCCAATCCGGCGCGGGCGGCGTGGTAGCGTTCGAGAAACGGGGCCGTATCGACGATGCCCCTGGCTTTGCCCGCGGGAACGAGTTGTCGAAAAAATTCGGCGAGTCGGCGGAGCCGCCCATGGATCACGTCGTGATAGTCATCGCCCCAGGCGTAACGCGAGACTTTCCCCTGCCCCGCTTGCGGCTCGATCGGTTCGACCGTGCGGTAGTTCATGCCGAGCATCAATACACTTATAACGCCTTCGAGAACGCGGTTCGGATCGCGGTAGGCATCCAGTCGGTCGGCAAAGTACCGCATCTCGCCGGCGCGGCCCTGGGCGAGCCATTGTTCGAAATTATCGATGTCCACCCCGCCGTGTGAGACCGGCGCGGCTTCCGCGAGATCGAAGCCCAATTCGAGGGCTTTTCGTTTGAGGGCCGCAGTCAGCGAGGGAGCGTCCACGGGAATGCTATTGAACCGTAGCCGAGGTGATTATAATGGAATACAGGTGATTATAATCCATTGGCATTCGACGAGGATTTTTCATGCGATGGCTTTCGGTAGGAGTCCTGATTTTGATGGTTTTCCCGCTATTCGGCGGGTGTGGTCCAGACCTCACCGCAAAGGAATTCGGCACGATTGTCGAGGGTATCCCCCACGTTCAGGGAGCCGACAAACCTTTTGAGATGCCTGAACTCGGTCCTCCCCCATCGGATGAGCTTCTCCGCCGCGGACATGATTGACGAGAACGGTTCAGAGCTTTTAGGATAATACCATTCCTTCGGGTGGTATGCTTCCCTGGAGAACTTGTTTTTTTGATATATGACTTGGCAAAATCGGAATAATTGGTAAAATGTAATGAATAAACAGCATTTTACAGGGAGTCTCGTCATGCAAAAAAACTTGATCAAGCACGGTATTCAACTGGCGGTCATCGCCCTGGCTTTGGTCGCCATGAGCGCGTCAGCTTCGGCCTTTTGGCCTTATCACGGCATTTACGCTGGATGGTACGGAGACGGGTGCTATTCCAACTATTCACAAGAATCGATTCCCTATTTTGCCTTACATCCCCCGGTTTACTATAGTTATCCGGTTGCGAGGACTTACGGGCTATACCCGTTTCCCTATTTTGCCGAAGATGCAATTTCTCAAAGGATTGTCGCCGAACCAAGGCTCGTACTAAATCGCTTTGTGGATCAAAAAACCACCGCAGAATCGCTTGCCTTCGAGCGACAACCGCTAAGAATTTTCAATCCCTATGTCGAAGGGGCTGCCGAATCTCAATCCGTGCGGCAGGCAAATTGGGAAACTCCGAAAAAGGTTCAGCCGAAAGTTATCTATCCGATTAAGTTGACATCCACCCCTTAAAAAATCGGCATTTCGACGTTTTCCATCTCCAAGCAAGCGATGGTCCTTCGGACAGGGCTTTCCCGTCGGAGTTCGAACGAGAAGACCGAATATTGAAATATTCGGCAATTGATCTGGACAGAACGGGAAAAATCGCTAATCTATCGCCCCTGCCTAAAGTATTATTTCTCGTCCGAAATTGCTTTTTCCATGCGTCTCTCAATTTATTGAGAATAATGCGAGTTTTAACGGAATGTGTTCGTAGTTAGTGACATTTGATTGGGATTGTGAATAAATCCTCAAAGTTTTTCGTTTAGCCCGGAGCCAACGGCGACGGCGTACGTGAAGGATATCGTGAATCACCCCACGCCGTCGCCGTTGGCTCCGGGCTAAACGAATGGTTACAGCTATGCCGCGTTATGCTGAAGCATAACCTACGAAAATGATGTTTCCCGGTGGAAAGGAGTCCTTCGCATGAGAGGGGCCAATGCGTTATTGGCGATCGCACTGGGAGTGGCCGGCTGCAAGACGCCTGCGCCGACGGCCGATCCGTTTATCAACCATCCGATCGTGCCGCCGCCGGCGACCGGCGCTTGTCCCACGCCGTCGATCGATCCCGGCTATGCGCCAAATACGCTGCCTGCGCAGCCGCCGCCAACTCAATCCGGCCTGCCCGCGAGCAACATCGTCCCGCCGGCCACCGGTTCGCCGCCCCCAACTTATTCCAACGCGGGCACGACTCCGGGTGCAACTGCGGGAGGAGCTTGGAATTCCGCAGGTTCCACGAACTTAGGGACTCCCGGTTACGGAAATTCGGGTTCGTCCGCATTTCCGGGTAGTGTTCCCGCAGCGGGCAATGCAGCCTTCGGGACGTTAAAGCCGACGATCATCCCGCCGCCGAATACCGCCGCATCCGGCGGGTATCCGAACGCCGCCACGATTCCCTCTCCGGCGGCACCCGGTCCAACGGCTTCGGCCATGCCGGCCGACTATCGCAACGGAACGCCGGGCGGCATCAATGGCAATGCACGGGCGATGCCAGCGGCTCCGAATTCGCCGATTTCGGGTACTCCGCGCCCCACTCCCACTCGCGCAGTCAATTCGAACGTGCGTCCGGCGGCAGCCATCCCGAACAATTCGACATGGGATTCTCGCAGTCCCCGGCCGGTGGACGTTACCGCTCAGCCTTTAGGACGTCCATCACCATCTCCTTCAAGCAATTCATCGATGGGCGTTGCAGCGCCGGTTTTGCAACCGCGCGCCATGCCAATGGCGCCGACCGCGTATGGCAGTCCCCTGGCGCTTCCGCCGTACAGCGCATCGATCCAATCGATCGAACTGGATTGGCAGCCTTGCGACGGCTATGCGGATGAGGGAGAATGAGGGGAGTAGTGGCTAGTGGTCGGTGGCCAGTGGCCAGTGGTTAGTGGCCAGTGGTTAGTGGGCAGTGAACGGTAAAAAGGTCTATTCTCTCCACTCTCCACTCTCCACTGACCACTGACCACTGCAAACTATCCCCTATCCCCGATCCCCTAGTGAGCATTTCGGCGCAGTTTCTCTCGATATTGAGCGGTCCGAATCGGTTCCGGCTGACCCGCTGGGCGTCGTTGGTGCCGAAAATCGGCGCACTCGAGCCCGAACTGCAGCAGCTTGGCGACGAGCAACTTCGCAAGCGAAGCCTCTCACTGCGGTATCGCGCGAAGAGCGGGGAACCGCTCGGCCGGCTGCTCGTCGAGGGATTCGCCCTGGTCCGCGAGGCCGCCCGGCGGACGTTGAACATGCGGCACTTCGACGTGCAGCTTCTGGGCGGGATCGCGATGTTCAACCGCTCGATCGTCGAGATGCAGACGGGCGAGGGGAAGACGCTCACCGCCACGCTGCCGCTGTATCTCTATGCTTTGGCCGGCAAGGGGTGCCATCTGGCGACGGTCAACGACTATCTCGCCCGCCGCGACGCCGAATGGATGGAGCCGATTTACAAGGCTCTCGGACTGAGCGTCGGGGTGATCGAAACGCCGATGGGGCAGCCGGAGCGGCGGAAGTCATACGGGTGCGACATCACCTACGGCACGGCGAAGGAGTTCGGCTTCGATTTTTTGCGCGATCGGCTGTTGCTGCGGCGGATTCAGGAGGGGCAAACCGATTTGTTGGGCGGCATGTTGGGCAACCAGGGCGGATCGAACGAGAAGCCGGTCCAGGGCGATCCCTACTTCGCGCTGGTGGATGAGGCCGACAGCATCCTGATCGACGAGGCGCGGACGCCGCTGATCATCAGCGCGCTGCCCTCCGAGGAGGAAAAGCTGGCCGTCGAGTGCTACAAGTGGAGCGCGTCGATCATCGCGGAATTCGAGGAAGACGAGGATTACGAATACGACCACGAAAAGCGGACCGTCGAGCTGACGCGCGAGGGCCGGCAGAAGGCGCGGCTGATCGACAAGCCGGAAGCGCTCGACACCGTGGGCATGGTGAACATCTACCAGTACCTTGAACGCGCGATTCTGGTCGATCGCGAATACATTTTCGAGCGGCAGTACGTAGTCCGCGACGGGGAGATCGTGATCGTCGATGAATTCACCGGCCGCCTGGCCGAGGGGCGGAAATGGCGCGACGGCATCCATCAGGCCGTCGAGGCCAAGCAGGGCGTGGAAGTTACCGTGGCCACCGGACAGGCGGCGCGGATCACCATTCAGGACTTTTTTCTGCGATACGATCGGCTGGCGGGCATGACCGGCACGGCGATGGGTTCCGCGCGGGAACTGCGCAAGATTTATCGTTGCCACGTGCTGCCGATTCCCACGAATCGCCCTGCCATCCGCCGGCGGCTGCCAAGCGCGGTGTTCGGGACCGCCGGCGAGCGTTGGGAGGCGGTGGCCGAAGAGGTCGATAAGCTGCACGCCGAGGGGCGGCCGATCCTGATCGGCACGCGCTCCATCGACAAGTCGGAACTGTTGGCGAAGCTGTTGGACGACCGCGGCCTGAATTATCAAATTCTCAACGCGAACCACGTCGAAGAGGAGGCGGAGATCGTCGCCGGGGCGGGCGTGCCGGGGAAAATCACCGTCTCGACGAACATGGCCGGACGCGGAACGGACATCAAACTCGGGCCGGGCGTCGCGGAGATGGGCGGGCTGCACGTCATCTGCACCGAAATGCACGACGCCAGCCGCATCGACCGGCAGTTGATCGGCCGCTGCGGCCGGCAAGGCGACCCCGGCACGTACCGGCAGTACCTCGCGCTCGACGACGATCTGCTCCTGGGCGGCATGGGGCCGGAAAAGGCGAAAAAGCTCAAGGCGCTGGGGGAGCGATCGCAAGGACCGTTCGACCGCTTCGTGAAACTCTTCCGCAAGGCGCAAAAGAAAGTCGAGCGCCGCCACTTCCGCCAGCGAAAACAGCTCATGTACTACGAAAAAGAGCGGAAAAAAATGCAGCGGCAGATGGGGCAGGACCCGTATTTGGATACGGCGGGATCGTAAGGGAAGGATGAAGGCGGAAGGATGAAGGATGAAGGGCAACGAGAAGATAGTTGACACTTGTGGATTGTTGACGATAATTGGATGCAGTGGAGGAAGTGGTATGACTAAGCCGGAATTATTATCCCGCATTTCGATCGATCCGAAAATCTGCTTCGGAAAGCCTTGCATCCGGGGACATCGGATTTGGGTGTCTTTGATTCTCGACCTGCTGACGGAAGGTTGGACCATTCCCAAGATTTTGGAGGAATATCCCGGATTGGAAGCGGACGACATCTTCGCTTGCCTCGCTTACGGATCGGAGATGACCCGCGAACGTTATGTGGAAATCCCGGGGTAAACGGCCATGTCGCGTTTGAAGCTCGACGAGAACTTGGGCAATCGGGGGGCTGCATTGCTTCGCGCGGCTGGCCACGATGCGGCGACGGTTTACGAGCAAAAACTCGTTTCTTCCAGCGATGAGAATATGATTGAAGTATGCCGGGCGGAATCCCGCTGTCTCGTTACGCTCGACAAGGATTTCAGCAATCCATTTCTTTTCGATCCCGCACGATACTCTGGGATTGCCGTGCTTCGACCCTCCGAAAATCCAACGGACGGGGAAATCCGATTATCGCTCGAAATGTTGATTGCGAGACTCCGGGAAGCCGATATTGCCGGCAAACTTTGGATTGTCGAGAAGCATCGAATACGCGAATACGCTCCCGATCGTTAATTTCTCGATCGGTGAATTGGGGAACTTCATCGGGGCTTGATCCTTAGCTTGAGAATCGCCAGGAATATCAAGATCGGGATGAAGAAGAGGATGGTTTTCGGCCATTTGACGAGGATGAAAAGGAGAACCGGCAACGCGAGCCAGAGCCACCAGGGGATGCGATTGAGATCGGGGTAGGCGATCCAGAACACGGCCAGCAGCGGGGCGAGGCGCCAGCAGGCCGATTGACACTCGAGGCCGAACGCCTGCGTGGGCGGCCGGATCTCGAAGACCAATGCGCCCAGCATGAAGAGAACGGCCAAAATGCCGAGGATCGTCCTGCGGAAGTCTTCGGTCTTCGGTCGTCGATTATCCATCACTACTAAATTATTGCTAAACCGCAAGCGGCCGACATTCATCCTTCATCCTTCATCATTCATCCTTCCACTACATCCGGTCGAGCATGTCGATCCAGCGAGCGAGTTCTTCGAGTTCCGCGGCGGTTAGCGGACGGGGACGATCGCCGAGCGATTTGACGGTGAGGGGGATGTCTTTCGCGCGGATTTTTTCGAGACTCGCTTCCACCGCCGCGGATTGGCGCGACTTTTTCGAGTATGCCATATAGACCGCGAAGCGGTGGGCCGGATCGACTTCCGGCAGCGGGGCGATGAGCGTCGCATCGACCGCCGCCCAGGCGCGGAAATCGTCGAAATGGCGAATCGCCGCAAGCCCGGCCAGGCTGCCGCTCAGATCCTCCCCGAAGGAGACGATGCGCAGCGGATCGACGCGATAATCCGCGCGAACCCTGCCCACAAGCTTGCCGATGAACTCCACCTCGCCGGGCATCCAGACCGGATTCGCAGACCGGGGCGCGAGCAGGATCAAATCGTGCCGGTCGCAGATCGGTTTCCACTGCGCGAGCACTTCTTCCCACTGGTATCCGCCCATGCCGTGCAGCCAAACCAGGAGACCGTAAGCGATCGCGGGATCGTAACCGGCGGGCACGTAGGCGTAAACCTCGTTGGGAAACTCGGCGATTTTGATTTCCACCGCGCCGTTTTGCGGCGGCTTCCCGTTAATGGTTTGCGTTTTGCCGTGCGCCGCGGGCAGGTCGGCGGGGGGAAGCGCGTCGGGCAAGGCGGCGAGAACGATTTGCGCCTTTTTCGACGCGTCTCCGCGAAGGAATTCGATTTCGGCGTTCCGGCCCGGATCCAACTCGTCGAGAATCGCCAGAAGCGAATCGCGATCGGCGGTCGGTTTGCCGGCCAGCGAGAGGACGACGTCGCCGGCGGCGAGGCCCGCCTTTTGGGCCGGGCTTTGGGGATAGACGTATCGAACTTTCACGCCTTTCTCGCCGGAGTCGCGCATGGGCAAGATGCCGAGAAAGGGGTGGCGGTAGTTTGCGAGCTTTTCGACGAGCGTCAATTCGCGGAGTAATTTCCGAGGATTTTCCTTGCCGCGCTCGACGGCGATTTTCAGTTTGTCGCCCGCGTAACGGCGGAAAATTTCTTCCTTGACTTCGGCCGCGCGGGTGATTTTTCGGCCGTCGATTTCCACGATTTTATCGTCGGGCTTGAGTCCCGCTTCGGCGGCGGGCGATTTCGCGCGGCAGGAGCCGAGAACCGCTTCGCCGACGTAGAGGTTGGGATTTTTCATGGTGAATCCCGCCACGCCGGGCCGCAGGTCTTCGCCTTTTTTCAGCCGCGGGAGGACCTTGAGAAGATGTTCGGCGGAAATGGCGAAGCCGATGCCCGAATCGTACCATTCGACGCCGGCGACTTCCTGGGCGGAGTCGGGCGAGAGGGGCACGATGAGGCCCAATACGCGCCCGCGAAGATCGACCAGCGGCCCGCCGTAGTTGTTCGGCGAGGCGGAGGCGTCGAACTGCAGGGCCTTGCCCCAGACGCGCCCCAGCGCGCTGAGCAAGCCTTGCGAGACATTGGGTTGGCTCCCCTCGAACGTCCGGCCGAGAGCGATCGCCGTTTGGCCGACGCGCAATTCCTTTTCCGGCGCGATCTCGCAGACCGGCAGCGGTTCGTTCGACTCGATTTTCAAGAGCACGATCATGCGGGAATGGTCGGCGGCGACGAGTTCCGCCGGCTTGCGGGTTCCGTCGGGCAGGCGGACGAGGATCGAGGAAGGCTGGTTGCTGAAGTTGAATGCGCTCGAGACGATATAGCCTTGGGGATCGACGATCCAGCCGGTCGTCGGTCCGATGCCGAAGACCACGCCCTCGACCGTTTCCAATCCGCCCACCGTTTCGATCCGCACCACCGACGGAGCCACGCGCTCGATGGCCGTAGAAACCGCTTTTTGTTCGAGGTCGGCAAGATCGTCGGCGCGGAGGACCGGCGAGAGGAGGAGAATAAGAACGAGGAGATTGCAAATTGGTAATTGCAAATTGCAAATTGCAAATTGAACGACTGATTTCTTGTTCCCAGGCTCCGCCTGGAAACGCAAGTTTTTCGAGGCTCCGCCTCGCCGCGGCATCGAGGAGGCGGAGCCTTGGGGACAGTGCGTTCCCAGGCGGAGCCTGGGAACGAGGTGGATATTTGCAATCATCTATCTCTTCTCCTCGGCTTGCAGCGTAACTTCGATCAACTCCTGGCCGCGAAGGAGGGTAAGCTTGACGGGGTCCCTGTAATCGATGTACTCCAGGTCGGCGCGGAGGAATTTGCAGGATTGGACCAGCCGATCGCCCAAGAGTACGATCAAATCGTCGGGGCGCACGCCGGATTTTTCGGCGGGAGAGCCGACGCGGACTTGCTCGACGTAGGGGGGCGTGCGTTCGAGCACGTCGGGCACGAGCGCCACACCCAGGGCGTCCAAGGCGAGCGCGCGGCGGGGCTTATTTTTCGCATCGCCATCGGGCCGGGAGACCATCTTGCCCGCCTCGATCGCCGCGATCGATTCCCGCATTTCGGCGATGGGAAGAGCGTAGTTCAAATAGGTCGAGTTCAAGGCGTTTTTCAATTCCTTGCCCAACATCCCGAGGAGTTCGCCGCGGCGATTGACCAGCGCGCCGCCGGCCGCGCCGGGATTGTTCGTCTTTGCGTCGAGCACATAGACCGGGCCGCGATAGGGCGTTTCATAGACGCCCTGCCGGGCTTCGAGCTTCGCGAGCGCCGAGATGATGCCGTGCTGCACGCTCGCCGGTTCGTCGCCGATGGCCACGTTGAACAGGTTGCTGAAGGCCAGTACGCTTTCGGCGGCCCGGCCGGTCGTCGCTTTCGAAAGCTCGAAGTGCGGCAGGTCGGCCGCGCCGATTTTTAGCACGGCGATTTCCAAACGCGGATCGGCGCCGAGCAGTTTGGCCTCGAATTTCCGACCGTCGGCGAGCACGACCGTGATGTAATCGGTATCGAGCACGTAGGAAAAAACGGTGAGGATGTGTCCTTCGGGCGAGATCAGCATCCCGCTTTGATACGGCTCCATGCCGCGGAATCCGCCCGCCCCGTAGATTTTCACGATTTTCGGCAACACGTCGGCGTAAACGTCGGCGGAGGCGGTCGCGGAGCATACCGAGAAAATGGCGAGTATGAGTAGGAGACAAATGAATTGCAAATTGGTAATTGCAAATTTCAAATTGCAAAATGAACGACGGAAGCGATTTACGGATGCTGCGCCGCGGCCCGCGCTAGCGCGGCTAAGCGGGGATTTCTCGTAGTTGCCAACATGCCCACGGCAAGCGTGGGCATGGCACCCCGGTTGGATACGTTCATTTTGCAATTTGCAATTTGCAATTACCAATTTACAATCATTTTCCTTCACGGTCCCGCCCCTCCTTTCTCGCCGACGGCCTTCTGCTCGATGCGGAAATCGTTGACGGTCAGCGCGCCGAAGGGTTCGTCGCCGAAACGGATTTCGAGTTTGCCGGGGAGGTCGCGGCCGCCGATTTCGCGGAACTGCGAGAAGTAAATCTCGCAGGGATCCGATTCATTGTCGGGGAACATTTCCAGGGCCAGCAGGCGGCCCGCGGCCGGATCGAAGTAGAAGCGGCAATCGACGCCCTTGTGCGAGCCGACGAGCACATCGACCAGCCCTTCGCGGCCCGGCAGCGGCGCCGTGCCGAGATAATAGACTTCGCCGAAACGGGCGAAGCCTTCGACCGCCAGCCGCCGCCAAAGATGGAGCGCGGGGAATAGCCCGCCGCTGCCGGGCGGCAGGAGCGATGCGCCTAGCTCGTCGCCGGGATTCCACTTTTGCTCGGCGGCGGGGAGTTTGAGGGAAATGCCGTCGTCGGCGAGCGCGAGGTTATAGGCTCCGCCTCCCGCGAGTTCGCCGGAGAGGAGCCACGGCCCATTTTGTTTTTCGAGATTCAAACGGCCGTTCCAGGCGTTCCACAAGCGTTTTTGCTCGAGCCGATTGAAATAGTAATTGGCAAAGCCGCGTTTTTCCTCGAAATGCCGCTTGACGATGTCGGGCAGTTCGGACTTGGATTTCATGCCGCCGGGCATGGGTAATTTCATTTTCGGCGGTTGAGGGGGTTCGCCGGGAGCGGGTTTCTCCTCGCGGCCGCGCTTCGGCTTGGAGTCGGGCGGAAGTTCCTCGGGCACAGGGCCGGAGGTATTTTTCAATAATTCTTCCCGGCCGTGCAAGCCCGCCAACCGCACGAGTATATTGTATTGCTTCCCCTCGCGGCGAAAACTCAGCGGCACGCGCCAAGCCTTGGGGAAGATGCCGAGGATGTTCTTGAAGGCGTTGGGGGTGCCGATGTTTCGGCCGGCGAAGGCCGTGAGTTCGTCGTCGAAGCGCAGGCCGCGGCGGAAAGCGTCGGATGGTTCGAGAATCTCGGCCACGGTAACGCGTCCTTCGGAATCGGCGACCCGCGCGCCCAGCGTGGCGTGATCGACGATCCGCCCGCTGCGCAAATCGCCCAGGAAGTTCTTGATCTGGTTGATGGAGATGGCGTAGCCGACGCCGACGCTCACGCGGCCGCGTTTTTCGAACGAGCAGCGGCCGTTGATGCCGATCAGCCGGCCCTGGGCGTCGAAGAGCGGCCCGCCGGAATTGCCGGGATTGATCGAGGCGTCGGTCTGCAGGCAATCGGTATATTCCAGGAGCGTGCCCGCCGGCGGCTGGTAGCGGTGCGTACCGGAGATTATTCCATAGGTGGCGGTGGGCTGCAGGTTGGTGGCGAGCAGGAAGGGATTGCCCATGGCGAAAACCCAATCGCCCCGCTGGGCGCGATCGCTGTCGCCCAATTCGGCGGCGGGGAAGTCGTCGCGGCCGAAGAGCTTGATGAGCGCGACGTCGCCGGTGGGATCGAGGCCCACGACGACGGCGTCGTAGATTTTGCCGTCGGCCATGCCGCACTTCATGCCCGCGCCGCAGGGTCGGACGACGTGGAAGTTGGTGAGCGCGAAGCCGTCGGGCGAGATCACCACGCCCGAACCGCCCCCTTTCCCCTCGGAATCGAAGACGGCGACCACCGCGTTTTTGGCCTTATCCATGACGGCGATGCGCTGCGCTTCGGCTTCGAGCACGGATTTGTCGGGTACGGGCGAATCGGCGGCGCGGAGCGGGAGGGATGCCGAAATGTAGAGAATTATCAAGATAGATAAACGAAGAACCTCTATTAAAATGAGGGTGCCACTGCTGGCTTGTCCAGCAGTGCCGGAGTTTGTTAGCGGCTCTGCACTGCTGGACAAGCCGGCAGTGGCATCCGATTTAGACTCGTACTGCATTTTGTTTGAAGTTCTTGGTATTTTGCCGCTCATTTATAAATCCTCGCGTTGCCCAGTATCAGATGGTCGCCGGCGCCGAACGTATCGCCGAAATCGACGAGGATGACCAGTCGCCGCGCGCCGGCGATGTCGAGGTCGATATCCCGCGGGGAATCCGTTCCTTTGACGGCGGAGTCGAACAATATCTTGTCGTCGCCGCGAATCGTCAATCGCACGCTGCCCTTCGGCGCCACGGCGTCGTCGATGCCGGCCACGGCCTTGAAGCGGGCGCACGCTTCGGGCAGGCGAAAGACGATTTCGGTGCGGCTGTGCAGGGCCAAACCCTTGGAATACGCGGTTTTCCGCAGTTGCAGGGGATTGGAGTCGAAATTCCGGTCCCTCCGCGGCGCGTAGAACCGCTCCAGCGTCGGCGATACCTTGCCCTGTCCGAAAAACGGCGTCCAGGCGACCGATACCGGCTCGAGGTCGCTGAGATATTGCACTTTTCCCAGCGAGAAATCGAAACTTTTTATTTCGGTCAAAGAGCGCTCGACTTTTACGCCGCCGGGCGTAACCAACTCCAATTTTTCGCCGAGCGCGAATTTGGCGACCGCCCAGCGCGAACCGTTGCGGTCGAGGACGAAGCCCAGCGGCGGCGTTTTTTCCGCACCGGTCGGATGGCGGTAGGCGAATCCGTAGATTTTCCCGCGCTTGATGGGCAAGGCGTCGCCGTCGAGTTCGAATCGCACGGCATCTTCGGCGACATCTCGGAGCACGCCTTGATGGTAATCGACCGAATCGCCGTTGCGGACGACGAGAATATCGCCCGTGGAATTCAGGCCGAGAATCCGCGACCATTCCGCGGCGATCTTGGGCGTTTCGGGCTGCAACCGTACGCTCCCGATTGTCTTGACGGGCACGGAGAGCATTTCGCCGCCGGCCAGCGTGATCTGCGCCCGATCGCCTCGGGCGCCGTATTGCACGGCGGCCAGGGCGGAACCGTCCGCGAGTTCCACCCAAACGGCTGGGGATGCCGCGGGAGAAGCCGATTCCCGCGCATCTTTCGGCTTCAAAGAAAGCAGCCTTGCAAGCTCCAATTCGACCTTACCTTGGGGCGTATCGAGCACGACCCGCTCAGGCGTTAATTCGAGCAGCGCGCCGACGACGCTCGTCTCCTCGACCATTTGGGCCTCGAAGACCGGCGCGGCGGGGGGCGTAATTGCTGTTGCCAGCAGTACGAGAATTGCGTGAATCATGGCGTCGTTCCCTCGTTTTCCTCAGAGGCGAGTCGTTTGAAATACTGCTCGATGACGTCGCGGTAGTTGGCGGGGAGATCGCGGCCGATTTGCTGGAGGGCTTCTTCGCGCTCCTTGGGCGGCAGATCGCCCCAGCCGCTCTGCGAGCCGATCTTTTTCTTGGCGACGTCGCCCGGCCCTTTTCCGCCCATAGGCACGCTGTCTTGGGCGGGATTGTTCGATTGCAGTTTGTTCGAGGCTTGTTGCTGTTGTTGCTGTTCCTCTTCGAGTTTTTTGATCAACTTGTCGAGCGATTCAATGACGCCGTCCTCGACCTTGCGGACCTTGGGGCCGGCGCGGCCCAGATCGAGGCGGCGGCGGACGTCGTCCATTCGCCGGGCGATGTGCTCGAGCGAGTCGTCCTCCAATTCCTTCAAGTCCGCCCGCATCATTTTCGCCACCGCGCGGTAGCGGCGGGGACTGGATTCGGGGCCGAGCAAAAGCTCGTCGAGCGTCTTCAAGCCGCTTTCGCGCTCGAGCAGTTTATGATAGACCACGCTTTGGTAGAACAAGAGCATCGCGGGCGCCGCGACGTCGGCGGCTTGCAAGCCCGCAAGCTGCTCGCGGGCTTCGTCCAACAACGATTGCCGCACCAGCCAGCAGGCGTAATACAACCGCATGTTGTGGGCCGCGAACGGCGGCGTTTGCGGATCGGCGAGCCACGGCTGCGGCGGGAGGACGAGCTGCGCTCGCGGAGCGGAGCAGAGGTCCGCCAGCTTCTTGGCGTTTTCGTCGGCCAAGGCGAAAGTGGCCGCCAGCCGCTCGAGCACTTCCTCCTCGCCGAGTGACGCAGGCAGGTTCGACCAAAGTTCTTCGGCTTTGGTTTTCGCCGCCGCGCCGGCGTTTTTCTCCTCCAGCCACGCGAGGGCCTGGGTTTTGATCTCTTCGACGGCGGGCGGCCGCCACGCGGGATCGTGCGACAATGCAGCGGGCGCTTGCGCGAACACGCAGGTGGGCGGCAATAATAACACGAAACAATACGACAATATTGCGAACACCACCCTGCGAAGCCGCAAGCGGCGATTTTCTCTCCCCTCTCCCCTCTCCCCTCTCCCCTGCTGATAGTATTTCATTTTTCCAGTTGCTCCTTCTGCAAATCGCGCGTTACGCGATGGATTCGCTCCTGGCGTTCGGCGAGTTTTTGGAGGGCATCGAGCAGGTCCGGCTGCTGGGCCTGCTCGCCTTCGATGAGCTTCGAGTAGCGCTCGGTGCGGCCATTGACCCGCATTTGCAGCGCGCGGATCATTTTCAGTTCCGCCAGCACGTCCACCAGCGGCGGGTCCTGCGGCTGGCCTTCTTGCGGAGGCGGGGGCTTTTTATTCTGGTTCTCCTGGTCTTTTTGGGCCTTTTTCAGCGCCTCGATCGTCTCCTTCAAGGCGGCGATGATGTCCTGCTCGATGCTTTGCGTAATCTGCCCGACTTTGGCTTGTGAGAGCCGATCGACCACCTGCCGCATGTCGCCGCGCATCTGCTCGACCGCTTCCGGGAAGGCGACGGCCGTGCCGTCTTCGCGGAGCAGCACGATCGCCTTGTCGGCCTCGACGACGATTTGCAGTTCGCGGCCGCTCAAGCGGCTGGACTCGATTTCCTGGTCGTGCGTGCGCTCGGCTTCGGGCACGCGATCCAGCCGCACGGTCCCCTCATAGACTTCGACTTGCATCGCCAGCATTTTCTTGAACCGCGCTTCGAGCATGGCCAGCGTCCGGGCGATCTCCTCCTGTCGAAGCTGGCGGAGAATTTCTTCCAATTCGGCTTTGGCCTGCTCCAATTCGCGGATGGCCTGCTCCTGCTTCTCGGCGGCGCCCTGCTTCTGCGCTTCCTGGAGTTTTTGCTCGGCCTCCTGCATGCGCTTCTGGGCTTCCTCCAAACGCTTGCGGGCGGGATTGTCCGACTGTTGGGGATTCTGCTCCTGCGGCTGGCCTTGCGCTGGGTTCGGCGGCCCTTGTCCTTCGGAAGGTTTTCCCTCCTGCGGCTTTCCTTCGCCCTTTTGATCCTTACTCTCGCCCTTGGATTCTTGCTCTTTCTCCGACGGATTGTCTTTTTCCGCCTTCCCCCTTCCGCCTTCCCCCTTCCCCTTCCCTTCCGCCTTCTCCTTCCCTTCCTCTTTCTCCTTGATGTCTTTCGCCAATCCGCCGGTTTTCTCGGCGATTTTGTTCTGTTCTCCGGCGAGGCGCTTGAGATCGTCGTCGGCGAGCGTTCGGGCCGCGACGTCTTTTTCCTGTTTGATGATGCCCTCGAGCCGCTTGAGGTATTCGCGGATGCGGGCCTTTTCCGACTCGATGCGTTTCGAGCGGTTTTCGCTCAACAGCAACTCCAAGACCGCCTGGAGATTTTTATTCAATTCCGCCTGATTTTCCAATGCGCGGGAGAGCTGATCCTTGGACAACAGTTCGGCGATGCGCTCGAATTCCACGTCGATCAGGTTTTCCTTGCTTAGCTCGAAGGCCTTTTTCAGCAATGCCGCACGGCGGGGATCGGAATGGGCGTTCAATTCCGCCATCCGCAAGACGACTTCTTCGATGTGCTTGTACTTATCGGCGATTCGCTTTTGCTCGGCGTTAAGCAGGGCGGATGGATTTTGCGCCGCGGCGCCTGGGACTTCATTCGCCGCTTTGGATTTTTCGGCGGAGGGAATCGCGTTTTGGGCATGCACGGCGGCGCATGAAAACATTGCGAACGCGAAGAGAACCGGAATCCATGTTTTCACAGGGTGCCACTGGCGTCTCGCCAGTGCTATCTCCAGGCACGGGCAAGATGCCCGTGGCACCCGATTGGTATGAAGTATATTCTTGAACGTCGGCATTGGTTTATTCTTTCAACAGGTCGCGGATTTTTTGTTTCTGCCGCTGCTCGGTCTGATTGCGGAGTTGTTCCTGCATCTTGATGACCTCGCGGAGCATTTCGACCAATTGATTGTAGTCTTCCAATTCGATCATCCGGTCCAGCACCTTTTGCATGGCCAGGAGTACGGCGTCGGCCTGGGCTTTGGCGTCGTCGCACGACCGGGGATCGAACTGGGACTTTTCCAGGCCGGCTTGGAGCAGTTCCAACCGCCGCTCGAGTTCGGGCAGCATTTCGCCGGCGATATTTCGCAGCGGGTCGGCGATGCCCGACTGCAACCGCTGTTTCAATTCTTCCGTATCGACTCGATTGTTGAC
This sequence comes from Pirellulales bacterium, assembly GCA_020846145.1. Classification (GTDB taxonomy): domain Bacteria; phylum Planctomycetota; class Planctomycetia; order Pirellulales; family Thermoguttaceae; genus JADLEL01. The sequence continues at coordinate 34,111 of JADLEL010000101.1, forward strand.
CAACTGCTTGCGGATGTCCTCGAACGCTTCGGCCAATCCGAGCGTTTCCTGAGTGCTCTTGAGGCAATTGGTCGCGGCGCCTTGGACGCGGAACAAAAGCATGGCCAACCGCTGTTCGGGCGCATCGCTTTTTCCGCCGCGGCTCGGTACGTCGCCCGGTTCGTCGCCGGAGACCGGCTTGTCGCCCGCCTTGGATTCTCCATCCTTCGTCATTTTACCCGGTTTGCTATCGGAAGTCGAATCGAGGGCGGAAAGGCCGTCCCTTTTCGCCCGCGCCAAAACGTCGCGGGTTTCGGTCATTTCCCGCACGATCGACTCGAAGCGCTGCCGCAGCACGAGTTCGCGGCTATCGAGGATCGCGCGGAGTTGTTCGGGCGTAACCACGTCCAGCAGCCATTGCTCGCCGCTGCCCACGTTCGGTCCGCTTCCCAGGGCGCAAAGATCGGCCGCCTTGAGGGACACTTGGAATTTTTGGCCGGGCTTCAAGCCGAGCGGTTCGATTTCCAATGCTTGTCCCTCCAGATTTCGTTCGGCGGGGGCGTCGGCGGGTTTTTCGGCCGATTGGCCGACGAGCGAGACGGCGGGCGGCTGCTGTTCCAGGCCGTGCTCGAACCAGAGTTTCCCGATGCCGTAATCGTCGGTCGCACGGCCGGCGACGGCGATCCGCGCCTTGGGCGTTACGGCCGAGCCGATACCGTCCAATTGCGCGGCGATTTGCGGCGGCTGGTCGGGCAGGGCAGTCAAGGCCAGGCGGATCGGCTCGCGGCTCTTGATGCCGTCGGTGTCGAAGAGCGTAACCGAGAGCGTTGCATCCTCGGCAAGCGCGTCGAGCGAATAGTCGAACTCGCGCCGGTCGGCGGAGAGCTGCGCGGCGTCGAGAACGGTCGGCCGAGCGGTTTTTCCCTCGCCCGATTCGCGGTCGATGCGCACGCGATCCAAGGGCTTGTTGGCCTTCGCATGGACGATTATTCGAGTGCCTTGCGGGAGGGGCATTGCGCCGGTTACCCGCAAACCGCGCTTGGCGCGGCCGAGGTAGGCGGGGTATTCGCAGTCGAGCGTCCAGCGCTCGATGTTCGGACTTTCCACGACTTCGATCCGCAGGTTTTTCAAACTGGCGTCGCCCCCCTGCACGTCGAAGCGGATCGGCGACAAAACGTTGCGCCGGGTGTAGGCGAATTCCTGGTAGGGGTCTTTTTCGGGATCGGCCCGGCCGATTTTATCCATCGTGGCCCGGCCGCGCGTGCCGCCTTCGTCGCGGTAGCGGATTTCCACCTCGCGCGGGATGACGAATTTTCCCGGCGCGACGGGCACGGCGCGGACGATGATTTCGACATCGGAACCGCGGGCGACTTTCCGCACGCCGCTTACGAAACCTTCCGGCAATTCCAGCTTGCACTGCCGCGGCCAGAGTTCGTTGGAAAGGCCCAGCGTCCGCCGCGACCACGTGCCCAGCGCCCGCGGGGCGGCGACCGCGAAAAACAAAATGCTAATCGACAGCAGCGCGGCGGCAAGGACCGCGCGGCGGAGCGGAACCACGTTGAAAACTTCGCCGAGCCGCACGCTTTTGATCCGCCGGACAGCTTCGCCGCACGTGAGGTCGAGCATCTCCGGATTGTAGCCGTCGTGCGCGGGATCGCGCCGGGCAAGGATCACGGCCGTCAAGAGGCTGTCGTCGAGTTGCGGGAAGCGGCGCTCGAGCACCGTGGCCATATTGGCGTCGGTCAACGGCACGAACGCGCGGCGGGCGATGAGTTTTACGACGATCCACAACAACACGCCGGCCGTGCTCAGCAGAACGAGAACGCGAATGGGAACGGGCGGCTCGAAAAACCAGTCGATGGCCAGCGAGAGCCAGAACGCGAATCCCAGCCACGCCCCGCCGCCGGCGACGCCCTCGGCCCAAACGTATTGCCGGATGCGGGCGCGCAGCGCGTCGAGCAGCGCCCGGATGGAAGGCGCTATCGCAGTTCGTTTTTCTTCGATCGCGGCGGGCATGGGGGAGTTTTTAGTTCACGGTATTCAGTTCACACTATTCCGTTTAGCCCCCGCGTCCACGCGGGGGCGTGTTGATCGTATTTTGCGAAGCCGCAAGCGGCTCAATTTCTTACGCCAATTTCATCAACCGTCGGATCAGCCATTCCAGGCAAAGCAGGCTGCACAGCGCGATCATCATCCACTTCAGCCACCCTTCTTCCGATTGGGGATCGGGCGATTCCGGCTGGATGACGGTCGCGGTGCGGTCTTTGAGTTCTTTCACCAGCGGATGTTCGCCGCCGAGGATCGAGTCCATGCCGATATAGTATCGCCCGCCGGGACCGGCGTTTTTCGCGATGCCGGCCAGCAAGGCGTCGTTGCGCTGCGGATTTTCCCGCTCCAATTCGGGCAGCTTGACCTGCACGCGGCGGGTGAGCCGCTCGTTCTCGCTTTCGGGGACGGGCAGTTCCAGGCGATAGCTTCCTTCGAGCATTGCGGGGAAGCGGCCCACGAAAGTTCCCAGCCGGCTGGGATCGGGCCGCAGAGTGAGCGTTTGCACGCCCCCGTCCGGGGCGGTCATCTGCAAGGGAACGCCGGGCGCCTTGAGCGGCTCGAGCCGCGCGTCGGTCAGTTGGGCGCGAACTTCCACGGAATTTCCCAGGAGATAGCGATCTTGTCCGACCAAAAGCACGCCGCGCCGCGAGCCGCGGAGAAGCCTGCCTTGCGAAACGTGGCGGATCAATTTCGTGTAAAACTGTGCGAAGTAATTCTCGTCGAGCGCGCGGAGCCGCCAGATTTCGCCGCTGCCCAGGTAAAACACGCTGCCGGAGCCGTAAAACTGCCCGGCGAAATACGGCGGCCGATCGCCGTCGTCGCCCAAGCGCGAATCGCGCAGCCGGGCGTAGAGCGTGGCGCCGGGCTTGATGCCGCGGACCGGCAAAAAGCCGAACGCGCCGGGAAAGTCGGCCCACGCCTGCCGCGAGGCCGAAGCCGTATCGGCCAGCCAGAGGAAATCGGCGTCTTGTCCTTCGCGGGTGAAATCCAACGGAAGCGGCTCCTCCGAGGAGTTCGCCGAACCCTCCAGCGCGCTCAAGCGGCGGGGGAATTCCACGGGGTATAAATTGCGGATCGGCTGCGTCGCCTTCTCTTGCACCCAACCGCTCACGACCTTGCCGGCGTTGACGGGGCCGGCCACGGCGATCATCCCGCCGCCCTGCTCCGCTATCCACGATTCGAGCAGCCCGATTTGGCCCGCGTTCAATGCCTGCCAGTCGGGATCGAAGGCCACGACGCAATCGTAATCGAACATCGCCTCGCGGGTTGCGGGGAACTCGTCGAGCACCTTGCCTTCCTGCGACATGCCCGGCTGGGCGGTTTGCAAAAGTACGTCCAAGTCCGTCGATCGGTCGCGAAACAAGAGCGTGCGGAGGAAATGGTAATCGCGCATCGGACCGCCGGCAAAGAGCAGCACGCGGTTCTTGCGATCGACGATCTCGATCTCCGCTTCGCGGAAATTATCGGCCGGATTGCCGTCCCCCGGCGGCGCCTGTACGCGGAAGCAAAGCGTGCTGCGGCCGGTTTCGGCCGGCGTGAGTTCGAACTTGACGGGGATCACCTCGCCGTCGCCGCCGAGCGTTACCACCCGGCTCTCCAGCACTTTTCCGGTCCCTTCTTCCTTGACGGAGGAATTCGCGGGCCGCGACAAGAGTTCGACCGTGACCACCTGCCCGGCCATGTGCTGGGCCTGAATGTAGCCGGTTACCGTGTATTTGTCGCCGGGATACGCCCGGGCGGGCATGGCCAGATCGCTCACGCGGACGTCGGTGGGCCGTTTGTCCGAACCTAGCCCCACGGTGAAAATGGGGAGTTTCATTTCCTGGGCCAGGGCCGCGGCCGCATCGGGCGAAATGCCCGCGTTCTGGCCGCCGTCGCTCACGAGCACGATACCCGAAAGCTGCGCGCCGCGCTCATTGTGGATTAGTTGCCGCAAAGCTTGGCCCAGGCGGGTTTCCGCGCCGCCGGGCTTGAGGAATTCGGACCAATCGAGGGTTTTGTCGGAAGGTCTCTCGCCGGATGCCGATCGGAGGCTGTTCGGAAGCGGGGGAGCGGTTTTATCGCCTGAAATCTTCGGCAGTGTCAGCGAACGGTCGGCCAGCAGGTCGTCGTTGAATTGGAAAATCGAGACGTCGTGCGTTTTGCGAAGCTGTTCGAGCAGATCGGTTCGGCTCAATGTCGCGGCAACCTGCCCGATGCGGCTCGCGCCGGCATTTTTCGCCGGTGCGGCGGAGGCGGTTTCCTTGTCGCTCAGTCCCATGCTCAAGCTGGCGTCGATGAGGAAGATCGCGCGGGAATTGCGGGTGATGTCGCGCTCCAACCGCCATTGCGGTTCGAGATAGAGCACGAGTAGGCCCAAGATTACGGCGATCCGCAGTGCGGCGAGGAACCAGCCCAGCGGGCGCGGCAGTTCGACCGCGTCGCGGCGGTACATGTAATGCACGAAGAGCATGACCGCCGCGCAGGCGAGGATCGGCAGCACCCAATCGGCGTTGGTTTGGATGCGGCCCCACTCGAACGTGCGGCGGAGCGCGCCTTCGGCCAGCGGCAAGGGGAAATAATGCATCATCGCGTTCCTCCCGCCGCCAGGAGATTTTTGGGAATCGCCGGATGATAGCTCGCCGAATAGGCGAGGAGTTGCTCGCCGATAAGCAGGAAGATCAAGGCGTAGAGGATCGCGTCGCGGAGGTTGTCGCCGCGCGTTTCGTTTTGCGCCGGTTGCAGGGCCGCGGCGCGATCGAACCGGTAATTCAAGCCCTTGAGCCGTTCGGCCAATTGCATCTGGTTGAGCGCGTCCAACTCGCCCTCGCCCGGCTCGACGTTATAGGCGTAGAGCCGGTCTTCGGATCGATCGTCCCCGGCGGCGCCGTCGGTGCGCGTCAGCACGGCTTCGTAATAGCCGCTCAAGTCGGTTTCGGCCAGCGCGGCGCGGAGCATTTTATCGGGACCGGCGGCGGCGTCGAAGGTCGCGGACGCTCCGCCGGCGTCCCGCGGCGCGACGAAGCGGACCTGTGGCAGATATTTCGCCGGATCGAGCGATACTTCGAGCGGCGCGCCGACCGTCCGCGACGGCGCGGCGGCGCGGCCGCACAAATACGCCTGCAGATCGAGGAACATCACCACGCCGGGATTCCGCGCCCAATTGTTCCAAGCCGGCGCGGCCGTGGTTAAAAACGCGATCGCACGGCCCTTGCCGAACTTCTTTTCGACGATCAGCGGCGCGCCGTTGCGGAGCCTTGCCAGCACGCTCGTCGAACCGTCGTCGGGCGGCCGCCACTTGTCGGCCGCGAAGTAACGCTGCACGAGGAGCGATTGGAGGAACGAGTTCCGCCGTTCGGCGAATATGCGGAAAATGAAATGCCCATCGTGGATATTTTCGATCCGCACGTCCGGGGCGGCTTCCAGGCGATCGACCAGGAGTTCCGCCGGCCCCTTGAGCGGCAGGGAGAACAAGCCTTTGCCCTCGCGGTAAAGTTCCCGGTTGAAAAAAATGCTCTGGCATTTTTCGCCCAGGAAAAAGGCGACTCCGCCGCCGTCGGCGGCGAATTTTTCCAGGGCGGCGACGGCCGATTTATCCAGGCGGTCGATGTTCGACAGGTTGATGGCCGCGAATCCGTCGAGCGGCTTCGCGCTCAAATAGCGGGGGGTCTCGATCGTGGGCCGCAGCCCGGTCTTCACCGCGCCGCCGGGATTCAAGAGCCAATCGAGAAATTTCGCGTCGCGCGCCTTGGCGTCGCCATCGACCAACAGCACGGGCAGATCGGCCGGAAGATCGACCGCGTAAAAACGGAAATTGTCGGCGGCGATCGCGTCGCTTTCCAGGCGGGCGGTAATCGTATGCCATCCGCCCTTCGGAAAATTGACTTGAAAGCGCTCCTTGGCCGTGCGGTCGGGCGGAATGAGCGGGATGCTCGCCGAAGGCCGCGCGACATTGTCCTCGAGCAGGACCACGGCCACGTCCTTCGCCGGCGCGGGGCCGCGGTTGGCGACCTCGATTTCCATGAACCAGGGCACGCCCGCCGCGCGGACGCCCTCCTCGGGCCGCAGGGAAACGATCGACAGGTTCGGCCGCGCACGGTCGATGCAATCGAGCAGATGGATTTCGGCCCCCGCGGCCTGCCACTCGAGCAGATGTTTTTTCGCGTCGGCGGGATCGTTCCATTGGCGGGCGCGGAAATCGGAGATCAGATAGAGTATCCGCCGTTCGCCCTCCGCGTCGCCCAGCAATTCGTCGAGCGCTTTGAGCGGTTCGACGGGGCCGGCGTCGGTTTGCGAGGCATCGCACTTGTCGAGGACCTTTTTCAAGCGATCGGAGAAGCCGGCGGCGACTCGCTCGGCCAGAAAATCGGTCTGCGTGGATCGGCCGTGCTTGCCGACGCGCGAAAATCGCAGCAGCGTAACCGATTGCGGCTGGAGTTGCTTTTCGGCCTCGCCGCCGATGCGCGCGACGGCTTTTTTGCCTTCCTGAAAGGCGGACGTGTCGTCCCAGCGGTCGGACATCGAATAACTATCGTCCAACAGGATGACGTGGTGCGTCTTCACGCGGCCGAAAAGCCGGCTGAAACGGTTGCTCAAGAGCGGTTCCGCGACCAGCAGCACGACCGCGGCGATGGCCGCCATCCGCAGCAGCAGGAGCAACAGTTGCTTGAGGATCACCCAGGTCCGATGCTTCTTCCGGCTGACGAGCAGAAATTCCATGGCCGCCCATTCGACGCGCCGGTGCCGCAGCATGTTGATCAAATGGATCAACACCGGCGCAGCGGCGATCGCCAGTCCCCAGAGCAACAGCGGATGGACGAAACTGGGCATGTTCTTCTCGTTCCCGCGCTCTGCGCGGGAGCGCACTTGTCGGACGCTCCGCGTCCGATGCGATTGTATGTAGTTGCGTTAGCAGGCGATTCGGCGACGCAGGAGCGTCGCGGAATTGCGTTCCCACGCGGAGCGTGGGAACGAGGTGTCTCTTTTCTTAGGATTGTATCTTCAATAGCCGGTGGCTCAAAAACGCGGCCAGCGCGGCGTCGAGCGGTTGGCTCGTGCGGAGTTGGACGTAATCGACGGCGTTGCCCGCGCAGCCGCGGCGGATTTCCTCCAAATAGGCGTTCAGGGCGTTCAAATAGCCTTCGCGCAAGGCGCGGGGATTGCAGCGAAGTTGATCGGCGGTTTCCAGCCCCTCGAAGCGCGTGGGGCCGCTGAAGGGGAAGTCCATTTCGTCGTCGTCGAGCACGTGGAACAAAAGCACGTCGTGCCCGCGGCTCCGCAGCAGCTTCAGCCCCTTGAAAAGCCCCTTGCGCTCGACCAGCAAATCGGAGATCAGCACCATCACGCCGCGGCGGGGAAAGCTTTCGGCCGCCTGGCGGAGGATCTGGTAAAGATCGGTCTTGTCGCGCGGGGAGCAAGCGTCGAGGGCCTGGAGGATCGAATCGAGGTGATTGCGCTTGGATCGGAGGGGGACCGTCGTCCGCGCGGCGTCGGCGAAGGCCACGCAGCCGACGGCGTCCTGCTGTTTCAACAGCAGGTAGGCGAGGCAGGCGGCGATGGTGCAACCGTATTCGTATTTATTCAGCGCCCCGTTGCCGTAACGCATGCTGTTCGAGACGTCGCACAGCAGCGTGCAGCGGAGGTTGGTTTCTTCCTCGAACTGTTTGACGTAAAAGCGGTCCTGCTTGGCCCAGACTTTCCAATCGACGTAGCGGAGGTCGTCGCCGTAGGTGTATTCGCGGTGTTGGCGGAACTCGATCGACTGCCCGAAGTAGGGGCTGCGGTGCATGCCCGACAGAAATCCTTCGACGATGTAGCGGGCGCGGAGGTCGAGCCGCGCGATCCGCTTCACGGTTTCGGGATGGAGGAATCGTTGGGGGTCGGACATGTGGCAGGAAATAGGGGATAGGAATTTGGCGGCATTAAGCGGGGGCAATATCCTCGTTTCTTCGGTGAGCAATGGAAAGAGTGGGAACGGAGTCTCGAATCTCAAATCCCTGATCTCTAACCCCTGATCTCTAACCCCCAATCCCTATTCTTACGAGGCAAATATCTTCTGGAAGCGGGGATCGGCGGTCAGTTCGTCTTCGCGGACGGGCGTCTCGCGGATCAGCCGCTCGACGATCCGGTCGGGAGTGATGCCCTCGCTCTCCGCGGTGAAGGAGAGCACCAGCCGATGCCTGAGCACGGGCTTGGCCAGCGCCTGGATGTCCTCGCAGGTAACGTGCGTGCGGCCGTTCAACAGCGCCCGGGCCTTCGCCCCGAGAATCAAGAACTGCACCGCGCGGGGACCCGCGCCCCAGCCGAGCTGGTCGGAAACGAAGTCGGGTGCGCCCGGCTCGCGGACGCGCGTCTGCCGCACCAGCGCCAAGACGTAACGGATGATGTGGTCCGAAACCGGCACCTCGCGGACGATTCGCTGCAGTTCGAGAATGTCGGCGGCGGTCAGCACGGCTTCGATGTTGTCGGTCTGCAGCGCGGTCGTTCGGCGGGCGACCTCGAATTCCTCCTCGAACGTCGGATACTTCACGAAAACCTTGAACATGAAACGGTCCTGCTGGGCCTCGGGCAGCGGATAGGTGCCCTCCTGCTCGATGGGGTTCTGCGTGGCCAGCACGAAGAACGGATCGGACAATTTATGCCGCACCCGGCCCACCGTAACTTGCCGCTCCTGCATGGCTTCCAGGAGCGCGGCCTGTGTCTTGGGCGGCGTGCGGTTGATCTCGTCGGCGAGGATGATGTGGCTGAACAGCGGCCCTTCCAAAAAGCGGAATTCGCGCTGGCCGGTCGTTCGATTCTCCTCGATCACGTCGGTGCCGGTAATGTCGGCGGGCATCAGGTCGGGCGTGAATTGGATGCGGCTGAACGAGAGATTCAGCGTCCGCGCCAAAGTGCCGATCATCAGCGTCTTCGCCAGGCCGGGCACGCCTTCCAACATGCAATGGCTGCGGCTGAACAGCGAAATCAAAAGCTCCTCGATGACGTCGCGCTGGCCGACGATCACTTGCGATAATTGATCCTCGATCTTCTGCCGCGCGGAATTGAGCATGTCGATCGCCGCGCCGTCGTGGTGGGTAAGTTCGGGCATGAATGGTTCTCGTAATGATGTGAAATTCGATAGCGAGCCGAGGGATTTATCCCCTCAGCTGGAAGCACCATGCGGTATTATCCTTCCAGCCGAGGGGATAAACCCCTCGGCTCGCCATGGATGCTACCGTTGGTAAATCGGGAGTACCCCCTTGGGGAGTTGCAGGATGGTGAGGTTCACCGCGGTGGTGTAGGTTTGGCCGATATAGCTCTGGCTCCAAGAGCCATCGGCGGCGGCCTCGGAAATAATACGTTGAAAAACCTTGTCGCGGTACTCTTCCCACGCTTTTCCCCCCTCCCGGTAAAGAACCTGCGAATAATAGTAATGGGCGTAGTGCCAATGCCCGAAACTTTGGTTGGAAATGTTATCCAACTGACGGCGGCAGTAATTCATCAGTTTGGGGACGTATTGGCTGTCGTATTCGCCAGCGTTGAAGAGGCCGGCGATGGACGCGGCGGTGATGGCGGGCCGCCCGCCACCTCCCTGGGAGTTATATTGCACCCCACCATCGTCGCCGGTGCATTTTTTGATGTAGGCCACGGCTTTCTCGACGATTTCCTTGGGCACGGGAATGCCGGCGTTGCGGCATCCGCGCAGACCTTGGACTTGCGTGATGGTGGTCGAGCCTTCGTCGAAATCGTGGCCGTCCTTGGCGCTGACGTATCCCCAGCCGCCGGCCGGCGTTTGCGCGCGGCCGCAAAACACGACCGCCCGCGTCAACACATCGACCAATTGCGCGCGGCGCTCGGCGTCTTCTTCCTCGCCCAATACTTGCGAGAGAAAGAGCATGGAGAAACCGTGGCCGTAAGTGTAACGGTCGTCGCGGGTCGGATCGCCGATCAGCCCGTTGCTCCGGCTGCGGTTCGCCAGATAATCGACCGCGCGGCGGATGTTTGGGGCATATTTGCCTTGGGTCGTGGTCGAACCATCGGAGAGCAAGGCGATGCCGGCCATCGCGGTAATCGCCGTCGGATAGTTCTCGTTTTGCGAGTTCCAGTGCCCCATCCGCGATTGCCGCGCAGCTAGCCATTCCAATCCCCGGCCGACGGCGCGTTCCACGTCGGCGTCCTTGACCGCCGCCGAAAGCGGCGCGGCGGGAATCGCCGCGAAAGCGAACAGTAGGGCAAGTTGCGATATTTTATTGTACATGGCGGTTTTGGTCTTCAGTTAAGGTGCGGAGGACAGAGTAGGCGGTAGGCAGTAGGCGGTAGGCAGTGGGCAGTGGACGGTGGACAGTGGGCAGTGGACAGTGGGCAGTGGGCAGTGGGCAGTGGGCAGTGGACAGTGGGCAGTGGACAGTGGACAGTGGGTAGTGGACAGTGGGCAGTCAGGAGGAATGGATGAAGGACGAATGAACGCCGCTTCCGGCTTTGCTTTACTTACTAACCACTAACCACTGACCACTGCCTACCGCCTACTGCCTACTGCCTACGTCATTCATCAAACTCCACCCCCGGCGTCTTGAACATGCCTTCGGCGGCGTTTTTCAAGGCTTTGAACAGCGATTTGGGGGGCGCGTTTTTCTTTTCTTCGGCCTGCAGCTTTTCGAGTTCCTCTTTCGTGGGCCAGGGTTGGTCGGTGAAGGTCAGGGTAACCGCGCCGCGCTGCATGGCGAGTTGCATGGTTTTCTTTTCCGGATCGGCGTCGATTTTGAAATAATAAGCGGTCTGCGGAAGGTCTTCTTTTTCGTACGCGACGCGGCCGGTGCGTTTGTCGATCACCTGAACCGCCAGGCGAATTCTCGTCGACCGATTCGGCTGCGACTCGGAAACGTGCGCGGCGAACACGAGCGCGGGAAAGCCTTGGGGCTGGCCGGACACGAGATGTTGGTTGGAGATTTTCACCGCTTCCGGCCAGAGGAGCTTGCCTTGCCGGTCGATGGCGTATAAACGCCCGCGGAGGATGGATTTGTCTCCGCCCCCGTTCACCGGATGCGATTGAATGGAATTGATCGCCAGCCGCGGCACGGAGTTGGTCAGGATGAGGTACGACTCTTCGTAGGGAATCAGGCTGAGTTCGGCGAGGTTGTTATCCGGTTCGAGTTGGGTCTCGGCCAGCACGTTGCCGCCGGGCAGGGCGACGAGCGTGAATTTCCCGCTCGGCTCCAAAATTCCCAGCACTTCCCGGTTCAGCACGTTGCATTGGGCCTTGGCGGAAAAACCGCGGGCCGGCCAGAGGCTTTTCCGTTGCCAGACGTCGATCATTTCGAGAACGCGGCGGTCCCCTTTTTGCCGCCAATAGAGCAAATTGCGGCCGAATGCGGCTAGGCAATCGTTGGTCAAGGGAGCGTACCTCGTCACTTGCGCGCCGTCCGGGCCCTGCTCGCCGTATTCGCGGCGTTCGATCTTTCGCGAGCCGAGCAGTTCGCCGTCCAAGGCCCGGAGCACCATCGCTTCGGGCTTGTCGGGGGGCAATACGAAGACGTATTCGTCGTCGCCGAAGATCGTGCTCGAAGGCGGGATCCCCTCGCGCTGCCAAAGCGTTTGTCCATCCATCGTGTCCAAGGCCCGCAGGGTGCGCGCCCGTTGCACGCAGAGGTAGCGGTTGGCGATGAAATTCGCTTCGCCGGAGGGATTCCCGCCGGAGGCCGATCCGGGCTGCTGGAAGCGCATCATCGGCGCCGCGGCACGGATTGGCCGTCCGTCCTCGAACGCCGCGCGGGACTCGCCGCCATCTTCCGCCCAGAGGACTTTCGGCGGATGCGTCCGATCGGCGGCGAGAGTATCGATCGCCACCAGGCGGCCACCTGCCGGTATCAGCAGCACGTGCCCCCAGGCCCTGACCTGCGCTCCCTCGCGGTTAAACGCGAGCGACTGGTTTTGCAATTGGTTTTCCTCGTTGAGGGGAAATTGCCAGATTTCGCCGCCGAAGCCGTCGTAACAGAAGATCGTCATCCGGCTCTGGTCGAACACCAAATTCAGATCCTCGAAATACGGCCCGCGGTTCCCGCGAAATTCCAAGGGGATGCGGCCGTAACTGACGCGATTGCTAGCGGTTCGGGACGCATCGGCGGCCAATTCCACTTTGCCCGTAGGCCATTGGCCGCGGCGCTCGATGGCCTTGCGGAGCGGATCGTCCGGCGGAATCGCTTCCGCCAACTGGCGGCCGGTTTTGCCGTCGCGGCAGACGATCTCGCCGTACCGCGAGCGGAGCCAGCGATAACTCGCCGCGGCCGCTTCGGTTTGGGCGGACTGGCGATAGAATTCGGCCGCCTCGGCGAGTGCCGCGCCGCCGGCGACGGGACTCAGAACGGGTTGCGACTGCCAGAGCGTCATTTCCACTTCCAGCGGACGCCCGCTCTTCTTGAGTTTTTCCATCAACTCCGCGCGGGCTTGATCCGCAGCCGGCTGATTGTCGAAAATTCCCAGAAACGCTCGCAGGGCGTCGATCGATCCGTCCGCGCGCGCGGCTTTCAGCCGCGCGGCGATCGCGGCGTCCATCTGCGCGGCGAATTCGGACTTGGCGGAGGATCGCAGAGAATCGAGGCAGGCTCGAATCCACCGGTCGCGGCGGACCGATCGCAATTTAGAGACCGATTCCAGCGGCGCGCGCCCCGGATCGAGGTCGAGCAGCGCTTGGCATCGGTCGAAGGCCGCTGCGAACTCGCCCTCCGCTTGCATGCCGGCGATCATCAACCGCAAGTAGTCTGCCCGTTGCGCGGAATTCTCGAGCAGCGTTTCGATTTCCGCGCCGCGGCCGCGCGAGGCGGCGAATTCGGTCCGCAAACCGTCCAGCAAGGTCTCGCGGAGCAACGATTTAGCGCGCGGCTCGGCGGCGATTTCGTAAGCCTTGCGGTAGCACTCGACGGCTTCCTCGCGGTTGCCGGAGTCCAGCAGGATTTCGCCGCGGAGGCAGAGGGCTTCGGCGTCGCGGGGATTGGCGGCCAACCGGCCGGCGGCCTCGGCCGCGGCGGCGTCGAGTTGATAAAACGCCTCCAAACCGCGATAGTTTTGCGAAAGGACGCGGCCCTTATAGCAGACGAGATTGCCGGGAATTTCGCCCTTCCGCGACTTGGAAAATCGCGCGATCTTTCCCGCGTCAAGGTCGATCGCCGCCACTTCTGCGGAGCTTAGCGGCAGATAATACTTGTCGCCGCTCAAAAAACCGCGGCCGCTGGGCAAGACGCCTTCGGGCAATTCGACGGGGCGGCCGTTCCACGCCGCTTTGCCGTCCTCGAGCCGGTAAGCGCAAACGCGATTGCGGCCCGCCACGACGACGTTCTCCCGATGCACGCAGGCGACGTATAAATCATCCTGCCGGGGAACCTTCCATTTCACGTTGCCGTCGGCGAGATTCAAGCAATGCAGGAAATCGGAATCCACCGGAGAAACCAGCACCCGGCCGCCGACGATCGAGACGCTCGAATCGCTCCATCGCGCGGGATCGACGCCGTAGGGATACTGCCGGAACCGCCAGGCGTTGAAGCGCGGACTATTTTCCCTCGTTTCCTGGGAATAATGGTATCCCCAAAGCAGCGACCGGGTGGCCAAATCGACGGCCACCACCGCGCCGGTCGAAGTTGGGCAAACCAAAATGCCGTCGGCGTAGGAAGGCGATACGCCGGTGGTCCGCCGCAGCAAATCATCTTGCATTCCCGGCTCCAGGAGCGACAATTGTTGCGACCAGACCACGCGATCGCGCCGCTTTTCGGGATCGGGATCCAGCACGAACAGCCGGATTTCGCCCTTCGCTTCCCCGATCGCGTAAAGCTGTCCCAAGAGCGGCAAGGGAGGACCGAGAAAAAAGGTCTCCGCTTGCGGCAGGGCGAATTGATCGTTCGGTCCGCCGAGAGCCCACTTGAGCTTGCCCGTGCGGAGATCGCGGGCCGCTAAATAATTGAAATCGGCCGCCTCGCGGGAAGCGCTCATCCGCCGGCCGATGAATGTCGCCGCGCGCACGGCGCCGCCGCCGTTCGACCAGGCGTCTTCGATGCTATAGACCAGCCGGCCGTCGCTGCTGAGCGTGCCGAAAAGCGAATCGTCCCACACCCGGCCGAGGCCCTGGATCGATGCCGGATTCTGGAGATTGATGCCGAGGTTCTGGCGAAAGGGGACATCGAGATCGCCGGGGAGGTTCGCGTTGACCTCCTCCGATTCCTCCACGGGCACTTCCCAGAGCCGTTTGCCGGTGTGGAAATCCAGCGCCAATAAATTACAGTGGGTTCGCATCAACACCACGTCGTCCACCACCAGGGGATGCGAGTTGGGGAGCAAGGGCTGATCGGCATCGGCTTTCGCACGATACAATTGCTGCAGCGCTTCTTCGATGGCGGGATCGGCGGCGGCGGGCACTTCCCACCGCATATTCAGCAAGGGCGCGCTGCCCGGCGACGCCGCGTTGCGCCGCGGATCGCCGCGGAACATCACCCAGCAGTCGGCGACCGTTCCCGGCGCGGGCATCGGGCCGACCCGCGCGACGAGCCAATCCAGCGCTTCGGAGTTCTCCTTGAAGAGCGGGACATTTTTTCCGCCGATCACGAGTTGCCGGTTGGGATTTTGGTTTTTGAACTCGATCAGCACCGCTTTGGCCTTCTCCGGTTCGCCCGCTTGCAGCCAGCTCGAGGCCAAGGCCAGCGAGAGGATCGGCTCGAATTGCCGGTCGAGGTACGAGACCGCCTTGAGCCGCTGCAAGGCGAGGGCCGCCGCCAGGGGCCGGGCGCGGTCCAAATGGTGCAAACCCAATAAAAAGGCGGCTTCGTAGCCGGCTTTGGTATGAAAGAACCGCCGGGCGACTTCGGCGATGGCCGCGACATCGCCCTCCGCAACCGCGGCGTTTAACGTGGCACGCGCGCGGTCGCCGTAACTGGCTTCGTAAATCTCGCGGCCCTCCGGGGGCATTTCGCCGATCATCCGCTGCGCTTCGGCCTTCAAACTGCGATGAATCGAGCGGTTCTTCGCCGGCTGAAAGAAATAATCCTCCTGGCCGTCGAGAATGGCGCCCAAGTTGCGGACGGCATCGCCGTACCGGCCTCTCTCGATCAGTTCCTTGGCTTGGCTCAGCAATTTCAACGAGGCGCGATCGGGGATCGGAAAAACGTTGTTCACCGGCTCGTCCGCCGGTTTCTCGGCTTCTCCTAGATTGGCGGGATTGGGGACTCTCATTCCGCGCCCCATGATTCGCGGTATTTGAACTTGTCCCCGGGCAAATCCCCCCCCGCATGGCATCTCCACAAAAAAGGCAATCGCAGTTAGAAAAACGAAGAGATTCCGATTTTTTCTCCTCATGACGCCACCTTGGAAAATCGCAACCGTTTCCTCAATCGAAATTGAACCATGCCGAAATATCGCAGCCGGGACTAGTGGTTCGACAACCGTAAAATGACAGGTTGTTGGGATGGCAGTTGCACTGCCATCCCTGGGGCGACAGTACAACTATCGCCCCAACATGAACCTGTCAAATTATATTTGTCGGACCACTAGGCTTAGCTTGTCCCACCACTCAACGCAATAAAAACTATAGTATTGCTACGGAGCCGTAATTAAGTAGGTTTTCCCAGGGAAAAAGTTCACCGCCGAAAAAAACATCGTGCAAGTGAATGGCTCGTAATCCTTATCATAAATCGCAACCTCTTGCTATATAATATCTTAGAGGATATCGGCCGACTAATCAAGCATTGGTCTCGAAAAGAGTTTGAACCGGTAAAAAACGCGATCCCGATTCAAACGGATCGATAGGCAAATTCACACCCCCCTTCTTTGAAAATCCCTGGATAGTGCCGAGGTTATCTTGCAGCCGGCCATCGAGGAGACGCAAAACTCCTGAAAAATAATTTCTCGCTCCAAGGACCGAGCAGGACTTAACGCCATCAAGCCTAGTCGCCAAACCTGCTTTGTAACCGTTCACAGGGGACTGTCCCGATTTTCGTGGCGCAAAAAATTATGGTGCTCAAAAAGTGCTTAATCGCCGCGAAAATGGGACTGTCCCCCTCGCGCCGCGGGAAGGGGACAGGTCCATGTTTTCGGCCTACCGTTTGTCCGCAAAATACATTTTCCCGCCGAAAAATGGACCAGTCCCCGACCGGGGCGTGAACGCTTACCCTGCTTTCAAGAAGGAAAGCAATCGCCGATTCGGCGCCTCGACGAAGCCAAAAAACGCGGAAAAACCGGGGATTTTGGGGCGCGGAAAGGCTCAATCCCCGAAAATCGCGGAAAAAACCGCAATTTTTTGGAAAAAAACCGCTTTTTCCCTAGATTTTGCCGTTTTTCGGGTTGCATTTTCCCCAAAAAAGTCTTTAATCTTTATGTCCTCGAAATCGGACAGACTATCCCTTTCCTTTTTTCACCTCGCATGGAGGAAACTCAATTATGGCTAAAGCAGCCGCCAAGAAATCCGTGAAATCCGCCACCAAGACCGAAATCCTCACCAGCATCGCCACCGCCACCGAACTGCCCAAGAAGAAGGTGGCCGAAGTTCTCGACGCGCTGGCCGCCGAGATCAAAAAGAATCTCGGCAGTCGCGGCCCCGGCATCTTTACGCTGCCGGGACTGGTCAAGATCGAGAAGAAAAAAGTGCCCGCGCGGCCGGCTCAAAAGAACGTTCTGAATCGCTTCACCGGCGAATATCAAGATCGTCCGGCCAAGCCCGCCTCGGTCAAGGTTAAGGTCCGCGCCCTCCGCGGCCTCAAAGACATGGTGCAATAGCGGCGGTTCCCGTTCGCGCGATTCAAACCAAGCCGTCCCGCGGAAGCGCGACTTCCCCGGGCGGTTTGCGTTTCTTGGAGTGGGGAGTGGAGAGTGGAGTTTCTAATCTTGCAATGCCGCAAGTGGCATTCATTCGTCATTCGGATTTCTTTCGTCCTTCATCATTCATACTTCCACTTTCTACTTCCCGCAGCATTTCCGCCAGAAGTTCCATCGGCAAGCCGACGACGTTCGAGGGGCTGCCTTCGAGGATATGCACCCAATCCAGCCGGTCTTGATAGCCGAAGGCGCCGGCCTTGCCTTCCCACTGGCCGCCGGCTAAATAATCGTCGAGTTGCCCATCCGTCAAGCGATCCATTCGCAGCGCCGTCGTCGCCACGCGGACCAATGGCCGGCCGCCCGGAATCCTCAATATGCAGAGGCCGCTGAATACCCGGTGCTCGCGGCCGCTCAAAGTTTGCAGCATTTGCCGGGCGTGGGCGGCATCGAGCGGCTTGCCGAGGATTTGGCCGTCGCACTCGGCCACCGTGTCGCAGCCGAGAACGATCCCCGCATTGACCTTTTGGGCGACGTTGGCCGCCTTTTGATACGCCAATCGGGCGACCAATTGAGCCGGATTCTCCCGATAAAGTGTGCCACTGGCATCTTGCCAGTGTTGCCCTTCTAGCACGGGCAAGATGCCCGTGGCACCCATTGCCGGATTCTCATTGCCGCAGATTCCGCATTCGGCGGAATCGTCGGGCGGAATCGCCTCGAAGTCGTAGCCCGCCTCCAAGAGCAGCTCCCTGCGCCGCGGCGAACGGCTGGCCAGTATCAATGGCGGCAAACGAATCATCGCGGGATTCTTTCGTTTATTCGGAAAATTTTTGTTTCGCGGCGGTCGCGTCTTGTTTCTTTTTCGACTCCCCGGATTTATCGCCGAGGTAATTGCCGTACGTGAGCAACATTACCGCCGACACCAAGACGGTCAACGCCAAGAGGATGGTTGCGTGAGTGATGCGCCGGCAGCCTTTCCATTCCCCGAAGGCCAAGGCGATGGCGTTGCTGAAGAGCACGAGCATGGTCATGTGGATCGCCCAACTCGTGTACTCGAAGCTGCCCATCCGCACGTGCCCCAGGTTGTAGAAGAAAAATTGGCCGTACCAGAGCACCCCGGTCAAAACGGCCATGCCGAAATTCATGGGGAGGCGGGAGCGCTCCTCGCCGGCGGGCAGTTCGACGAGTTCGCCGAGAGTCCGATGCTTGAAGTGGAGGTACATGCAATAGATTGCCGTGGTCACGAAAGCGCCGGTATTGGAAAAGATATAAACGACGTTCCCCTTCCAAATGCCGGCGCCGTACAGTTCCGCCAAGTCGGCGATGGGTTTGCCCTTATTGAGCGAAAATCCATAAACGGCCGAGAGAAAACCCGCCAAAATGGCGAGGGCAAGCCCCTTTCCCAACCGAAAATCGGTGGGCGCTCCCGCGCCTTGCAGTTGTTTTTCCTTGAGCCGGCCGGCGAGGCCGCAAATTCCGATGCCCGCCGTGCTCACCAGTACGCCCAATAGCACCCAATCGGAACCGGTTCGATGGAATAGTTTGGCCAACTCCATCGAATCGAACGGCGGGGTCCAGACGCCTTCCCAGAGCAGATCGTGTAAAAAGCTGTCGAATCGATGATCGATGAACGGCGGAAGCAACGTGCCGACCACGCTCGACAAGCCCACGGCGATGGCATAAGTCAGCGAAAAACCGATATAGCGAATGGAAACGCCGAAGGCCGTGCCGCCGACGCCGTAAATCATGCCCAGCAGGAAGGAGATCGCCATCGCGTCTTTCGGGGCTTCGCCGAGCACCGTCCCGAGTTGCGGTATGGTGAGGATCGCGCCTAAAATCGGCAGCAGGAACCAGCAAAACGCCGCCTGCACGATCCAATACGTCTGCCAGGACCAGCCTTTGACTTTCTTTTGCGGCGCATAGCAAACCGATGAAGAAAGCGCGCCGATGGAATGCAGAAAAGTACCCAGCAAGGGATGGGGTGTGATCATGTGCGTCCCAAGTTTTTTACGAAACGTTGTCCGGTGCAAGAATACGGGGAGCCGAAAACGGTTCTCGACGCGTTTGAAGAATCATCCTACCCCAGCCTGCCCGTTTTGACAAGGATTGAAACTGGACCGTGGAGGATAATTGGGCTCCGTTGAGAAAAGCACATTAGGCGGGCGCCATGCCCACGCTTGCCGTGGGCATGGCGCGATTTTTCCGCACTTTCGTCATGCCCGCGCAAGCGTGGGCATGGCGCCCTCATCATACAACGCGAACCAGCTAGGCGTGGAAGCGTTTGGCGATCGCCGCGAGGATCAACTCGGCCGCTCGTTCCATGCCGAGCCGCCCGGTATTGAGGACGAGGTCGTAGAGGTGCGGATCGGCCACGTCGTGGTGGAAGAACCGGCGGCCGAATTCGAGGCGGCCCTGATCGACCTCGCGCAGGTAGCGCTGCGCTTCGGCCGCGGTCATGCTTTTCACGCGCATCAGGTTTTCGACGCGGAATTGCTCCGCGGCGACCAGCCGCACCACGAGCGTCTTCTCGCGCGGCAGCAAGAACTGCGCGCCGCGGCCCACGAAGATCGCATTGCCGCGTTTGGCCGCGGCCAGCACTACGCGGCTCAATTGCACGACGTAGGTTTCGTGGGGGATGATTTTGCTGTCCATCCAGGTGCCGAGCACGTCGTAGATCCAATTGCTCGGCGTTTCATCGACCAATTCGAGCATCATGCGGTTGTTGTGGAAACGCTTGGCGACGCGGTCGAGAAGTTCTTTGTCGAGCACATCCCAACCCAACCGCCGACCGACGATTTCGGCGATCGTGCTGCCCCCCGCGCCGGCTTCGCGGGAGATTGCGAGATAGCTGTGCATGCTGCCCGACAACTGCTGGATGCCTTTCATCCGCACCACATCGTCTTCGATGGAGGCGGTCATCGACCAAGCCTGCATTTGCCGTTCGGCGGCGGCAAGAATTTTCGGATCCTCGCGGGTTTGCTCTTTCATGGTTCGCCCTCCCGAAAGAAAAGAGACGCTAGGGGATATGAAACCGCTCTCATCTTCCATTATAGTCGCCGAAGACCATTTGGGAAGGTTTTTTCGTAACCGTTCACAGGGGACTGTCCCGATTTTCGCGGCGCAAAAGATGATGCTGCCGTAAAAATGCTTAATCGCCGCGAAAATGGGACTGTCCCCCTCGCGCCGCGGGAAGGGGACAGGTCCATGTTTTCGGCCTACCGTTTGTCCGCAATATACGTTATCCCGCCGAAAAATGGACCAGTCCCCGACCGGGGCGTGAACGCTTACGTATTTGCAAGACCTCTAGCCAAGGGGAGGAATCCCCGCGGTTCGCAGGCTCCATCCCTTGCATCGAGAAAGGACCGACATGGCCGAAAGCGGTAAAGTAAGCGGCAAGAAAGTGCTCGTTACCGGAGCGGGGACCGGCATCGGCCGGGAGACGGCGCTCGAATTCGCCCGCCAAGGAGCCGACGTGGTCGTGCATTATTCCCATAGCGAAAATGGCGCGCTGGCGGTCGTCGCGGAAATCGAAGCCATGGGCCGCCGCGCCGCGGCCTTGGCCGCCGACTTCGCCCGGGTCGATCAAGCGATAAATCTCGGCGAGCGGGCCGGCGAATTCCTCGGCGGGATCGATTGCCTGGTCAATAATGCGGGGATTTCCTTCACCAAGCCGTTTTTCGAAGTAAAGCCTGAAGAATTCGATCTCTTGTTTCAAGTCAACCTGCGGGCGCAGTTCTTCTTGACCCAATCTATCGCAAGGCAAATGCTCGATCGCGGCGGAAGCGTTTGCAACGTCACCTCGGTTCATGGAATCATGGGTGCGTCGGAGTATGCGCTCTATTCCGCCACCAAAGGCGCGATCGTCGCCTACACGCGGTCGATTGCGGTCGAGTTGGCCCATCGGGGTATTCGCGTCAACGCCATCGCTCCCGGCTGGGTAACCGTGGAAAATTACGCCAAGGCCATTCCCGACTACGATCCCCGGCAAGAAGCGGCGGACGCCGCGAAAATCATCCCCCGCGCCCGGGCCGGGAAACCGATCGATATCGCCAAACTCGCCGTCTTCCTCTGTTCGGACGACGCCGATTTTATCGTCGGACAAACGATCGCCGCCGACGGCGGATCGGCCGCCCTGCTCTCCCTCAAACCCGACTTCCGCACCCCGACCACCGCCCGCTGGGGCGCCGGCTACATTCCCAATGTCTGAAAGCGCGTGATGGTCCAAGGAATTGTTTCAACCAACTAGATCGAACAGCCGAGCTCTCGTATTTCGGCGCAACGAATTTGGTCTTGAACGTGAAGGAGAATTCACCATGTCGAGTTGGAACAAAAAATGGAGTTTGGCGATCCTCGCGGCAATCTGCGGTATCGTGGCGGTTGTTGGAAATACGAAGGCCTCCTCGGTGCCGCCTCAACCATATTGCGAGGGCGTGGAGACTTTATCGCCGGACTCGATCGGACGGGAGCGCGGCGAACTTCGAATCCACAAGAGCGTTTTCGAAAGTGCGGTTGCGATCGGTCCGGGCCGGCCGGAAGCCGACGCGCCCGAACCGAAATATCACGTAGCGGCGTCGGGAATCGTTATTTCGTTGGATGCGCAAGGAGGCATCGCCGGCTGCTCGTTAGGCGAGGGGAAAATCGCCCAGCCATTGGAAGGCGGCACCTCGCTGAGCGGATGCCTGACCCAAGGAGAAGTAACCGTCAAATCGCTCCCCGGAGGCGGATACGAATTCGCGCGGAAACTCGTGGACGGTCGGCAACGCGTTTGCGTGCAGACCGACCGTTTCACGCCCGCCAAAGACAGCGTTCGTTGGGAGGTGGAGATCGTCGGCGAGGGGGGCGATCCCCGGAGCGTTCCCATCGTTACGAGGCTGAACTGCCGCAATCCGCGGGAGTCGCTGTTCTGGACCGCGTGGTCCGATCCGAAACAGAGCGCGGTTCTCCGGCCGGATCCGCAACCGGAAACGCTGCTCACGAATGGACGCGTATCTTACCCCGATATTCCGGATCGCTGGGTCGATCCGCTCGAATGCAGGCCGTTTACCGACGTCCATTGGTATTATGGAAACGAAGATCGCGCCGGGCCGACGGGCCATAACTATATTTCCATTCCGCTGGCGACGGTGGTTTCCCGCAAGCGGGATGCGGGCGTAAGCTTGGTGCTTTCGCCGGAAGACGTCCTGCTGAACATGAGTTTGACGATCTCGCAAGCGGGCGATATCGAATTCAAGCGGACCCGCCACCGCTTGGGCGGCGAAAGGCCCCTCCGGTTTTCCATGGATTTCGTCGGGCACGAGGCCGATTGGCGCGGCGGGCTGCGTTGGATGGTCGCCCGTTATCCGCGGTATTTCGAGCCGAAAATTCCGCTGGCCGACGAAATGGCCGGTTGCGCCGCGTACTCGGGGAACGAGCAACCGCTGGAGGCGGCGAAGTTCCGGCGGATGTCCTTTCGCGTCAACTGGAAACTGTGCGACGATTATCCCTACATGGGCATGTTCATCCCGCCGGTAACAGACATCGACGAGAAATGGGAGCGCGCCGGCGACGAGCCGACTCCGCCCGGCAAAACGCGCACCACATCCTGCAGGCAAATGAACGACTATGCGAAGTGGATGCGGAACCGCGGTTTTTACGTGCTGAACTACTTCAACGTTTGCGAGTTCGGCCGCAACATGGTCGATCGGGAGATCGATCCGAAAATAATCGACGATCCCGACTTATGGAAAGACCCCGTGGCCTTTATCAAATTGAAGCTTCCCCATGCCTACTTCCAGCCGCCGGCTTTCACCTGCTACAACGCCTGGGTGGTGGACCCCGGCGATCCGGCCTACCGGCAATTCCTGTTGGAGCAGGCCGAACGCCATATCCGGCTGATTCCCGACGCCTCCGGCATCTGCATCGACCGCTTGGATTGGCTGCGATTCTACAATGCCAACGCCGATGACGGCGTGAGTTGGGTAAACGATAAACCGGCGCGTTGCGGCTACGAATCCTGGAAGCTGCTGGCGGCGAAACTCGGACCGCTCTTGCGAAAGTCGAATCAAGTGCTGTTCGTGAATCCCCATCCGATGCGGCAGGAATTGCTTCGCGAAGTGGACGGCGTTTATACCGAATTCGGCTGCGATACGGGGGCCTTTAACGCGGTGGCCCTGATGTGCCTGAAAATGCCCGCCTTGGCTTGGACCGTCAACGAGAACTTTCAGAAAGAAGATCCCCATGCGTTTTTTCAGCGGCATTTGTACTTGGGCGTCTATCCGACGGCCCCTTACCCAAACAACAACCACTGCATCACGCCCCATCCCGACCGGGATCGGCATTACCTCGATTACGGTCCGCTGCTCGATGCGCTGCGCGGAAAGAAGTGGGTGCTCGCGCCGCATTGCGTCGAATGCGCATCGCCGGAGGTCAAGGTCAACCTTTTCCAAGTGCCGGGCGGCTTTGTCGCTCCGGTGACATTCGGAGGATCCGCGCGGCTTGCGGTTCTCCGCATCCGTGGCGTCGCCGGATTGGAGAATGTCCGTTGCGAAGCAATCTATCCCGCGGAAGACAAGTTTCAATCCCTGGCATCGAGTTTCAAGGACGGCGTCTTGGAAATCCCCGTCCCCCTCAAGCACGGTTGCGCCGTGGTGCGTATCGTCCCTTCGGGCAGCCCGAACGGCTCGTCCGGCCGTGCCGTGCCTTGATAGGCGTCCATGGACCGGCCCGCGGAAACTCCGCGCTCCCCTAGAATCGCTATACTCGGAAGATTCGGAACTCGCTCCGGTGCCAAAATAATCCGGGGATGGAGTATTCATCGAATTCGCCGCGTTCCGCAACAACTGCCGGAAAAACCTCGAAACTGCCGGTAAAAACGCGCGTCCGAATCGCATCCCGCAGAATGCAAGATATCATTCCGTAACCTACATTTTCTAAACGGATCAACTTGATTGTCGGGGCATGGGGGGATTAGTCATCCTCTTGGCATCGACCGGGTATCGCTCCGGTGTTCGACAATCGAACGACCAACCGCCGATTTGCCTCGGTTCCGAATTATGTCCGATACCGCAAATGCCGCGCCGTCTTCCGAAAATCTCGTTTCGATGGACTGCGAGTCGCTGATTGTCGGCCGCACGCTCCGCTTCCCCATTTACGACGACGACGGACTCCTGCTCCTGGCCGAAGGCATGGCCATCACCCCCGAATTCAGGGACAAATTGATCGAGCGCAAACTTTCGGCCATTCGCGTGCATCCCGACGAGGTCTCGAACATCAGTTGCTCCGCTCCCCAGGAGCAAATGTCCTTCATCGCGGGCGATGAGGAACTCGCCAAACGGCTCGACGAGATCATCGATTCGGGCTTCTTGACCGTCGTCAATTCCGAACCCGCGCTCATCGAGCAGATGACGCGCCACGGAACGGCGAACTACAATCTGCAAAAGCATCTCGAGCGCGTCGAACGGAACCGCGAATCGAGCATTTTCGTCGATAACCTCATGCGGAACGCCCTGCACGGCAGGAATATCGATTTCGCCCAGGTTACGCGGCTGACCGCGAGTTACATGGCCGACATGACCGGCGATATCGACAGCAGCATCGCCTCGATGGTCGATACCGTCCACCAGGACGAGATCTCCGACCACTGCGTCAAAATGTCCCTGCTCGGCATGGCGCTGGGCGTCGAAATGCTCCTCGACGCGCCCAACGTCCGCAACCTCGGCCTGGCCGGATTGGTTCACGATTGGGGGATGGTCCGCGTGCCTCCCGAAATCCGCAACGCCGAGCGGCTGCTCACCGCGGAAGAACGCTATCACATTACGAAGCATCCGATGCACACGCTGCGGATGCTCGAAAAACTCGCCGGCATTCCCGGCGTGGTGCCGGTCGTCGCCTACCAGGTTCACGAATGCCCCAACGGGCGCGGGTATCCACAGGGCCGCGCCCGCGACCGCATTCACATCATGGCGCGAATCCTCGGCGTCGCCGACCGCTACGACGCCTTGATCTCGCCGCGCCCCTTTCGCCCCCCGCTGACCCCCTATGCGGCGATGGAATGCCTGCTGCGGCAGTCCGCCGCCGGCGACGTCGATCCCGACGTCGTCCGCGCGCTGTTGATGGTGCAATCGCTGTTTCCCATCGGCAGTTACGTCGTCCTCAGCGACGGCAGCACGGCGCGGGTGCTGCGCCGCAACGGCAATTTCTTCAGCCATCCGATCGTCCGCATCGTCAAGGATAGCGAAGGAAAGGATGTCCCCGAACACAGCGCGTTGGCCATTATCGATTTGAAGGCCGCCGGCCTCGACGTGGTGCAAGCGCTGCCCAATCCCGGATCGAACGCCGTGAATCTCAGCCCGCGGATTCTGCTCATGAGCGACGCGCCCGACGCCGAGGATGCCATGCTGCAAAACTCGCTCGGAGAGTGCCTCGCGCCGGCTACGGGCGACGGCCTGTTCTCGGCGGCCGCGAATGCTTCCCCCCTCGAATCCATTACCAGCCTCGAACATTATTCGGAAGCCGAAAAACGCCGCGTGCTGGACGCCCTCGACATCCTCGACAATTCCGCGCAAATAACTACCCGCACCTACCAGAGCAAACGCTCCGAGAATCGCATCGCGCTGAGAACCGTGGCCTCGATCTGCATTCCGGATTCGCGCAGTCCCATCGTGAACGTGAAGTCGGGCAGGTTGCTGCGCGTCATGACGCGCGACATTTCCAATCGCGGAATCTCGTTCGTTTGCCCCGATGCCTTGCCCCAGGAGCGAATCCTGATCGGTCTCCCGGTGAACGACCGCGACACCCGTTGGTTCTTCAGCGATATCGTCCGCGCCCGCGAAATCGCCGACACCGGCTTCTGGGAACACGCCGTGATCTTCCGGCAAGGGGTTGCGCTCTAGATTTATTTCTCGCTCCGCGGGGGAACGCAATTTCCCGACGCTCCGGCGTTGGAGAAATTGCCCGCGCCCCCGACACGAGCGGCAGGTCCGGCAAATCGTCCATCGTCTAGCATAAAAGAGATCGGCGCTATCCTCGGCTCTCGTTAAAGAGTTTCCGTTGCCGATTCATGTGTAGGGTGGGTCGAGCGCAGCGCGGACCCACCAAAATCGGGAGAAAACGCCTGCTGGGTCCGCGCTGCGCTTGATCCACCACTCCGGTTAAAAAGATGTTTTCCGTACGCAATTAGATTTTGGCGTGAAGGATTAAAAACACGGAGGCATGGAGTTCACGGAGAAAAACAAGGCTAGGAAACAAATTCCTCATCCTCCGTGTTCTCCGTGTCTCCGTGTTTTTAATAGCTTTTGGCTCCATAAATAGTATTACGAATCAAATTTCTTCCGTACGATTTCCCGCACTTCCGTTAGCCAGCCGGCTCTTTGCTCGGGCGTGCTCACGATCATCGACTCGAAGTTGCGGCGGGTGAAATCTTCGAGGCCGCAGAAGCCGAAGATGCAGGCGTTCCAGAGGTTTTCCAGCGGATCGCCGAAGAGACGCAATTCGTCCTCGCGAGGCGTATTCGAAGTGGTGAAGACGAGGGCTTTGCGCCCCTTGAGCAATCCTTCCACGCCGCCGGGGCCGAACTTATACGTTATGCCTTGGCGGAAGACGCGGTCGAGCCAGCCTTTGAGGATCGCCGGCGGCATCGCCCACCAGTTCGGATGCACGATGACATAGCCGTCGGCCGCCATGATTTCGTCGCAATGTTGCTGGATAATCGGCGGAAGCACCGCATCGCGGGAAATTTCCTCATCGTATAAAAGCGGATCGAATTTCTCGACATACAAATCGTGATAAATCACTTCATGGCCGGCGGCTTTCAATTCCTCCATTGCCGTGGCGGCGATGGCGTGGCAAAAACTTCCAACTCGTTGATGGCCGATCAGGACGAAGATTCGCATAGGGGATAGGGGATAGGGGATGGGGGGGAGGGTAGAGGATAATAGCAAAAAAACATGCCCACGACAAGCGTGGGCATGGCACCGAATTCCGTCCTCCCTAACCCCTATCCCCTAACCCCTATCCCCTATTTAATATTCATCTCGCAGCTTTCGCCGCCGGCGGCGCGGAGGTAGGCGTGGCGGACGTAGTCGGCGACCATGCGGTCGGCGCTGAACCGCCAGGCGAGCGAACTGATGGAGTTCATCATCCGCTTGATCCAATGGCGGGGCAGGCCGTCGATGTCGCGGTCGTAATAGAGCGGGATGACCTCTTCGGTCAGCACTTTTTGCAAGGCGCGGCCGTCGCGCTCGTCGGTGATGCGGTCATCGACGTGCGCGGTTCCCTTGCCGATGGCGAAGCCGTTGGTGCCGTCGCAGGCTTCGGCCCACCAGCCGTCGAGAATCGAGAGGTTGAGCGCGCCGTTCAAGACGGCTTTCTGGCCGCTGGTGCCCGAAGCCTCGAGCGGGCGGCGGGGATTGTTCAACCACACATCGACGCCCTGGATCATGTGCCGGCAGACGTTGATGTCGTAATCTTCGACGAACGCGATGCGCCCGGCGAACCGCGGATCGTGCCGCAAGTTGGCGATCCGCTGGATGATTTGCTTGCCGGGTTCGTCGGCCGGATGGGCCTTGCCGGCGAAGACGATCTGCAGCGGCCGCTGTCGATCGCCCACGATCTCCGAGAGCCAATCGGGATCGGTCAATACGAGCGCCGCTCGTTTGTAGGTGGCGAAGCGTCGGCCGAAACCGATGGTCAGCACGTTGGGATCGAGGATGTTCCGCGCCGCTTCGACGGCTTCGTCGCTTTCGCCGCGGCGGCGGCATTGCCGGCTCACGCGGCGGCGGACGAACGCCAAGAGCAGGTTCTTCATGGCGTAGTGCGTCTCCCAAAGCTCGCCGGGATCGATCTCGTGGATCGTTTGCCAGACTTCCGGCTCGCCCATCCGCTGCATCCAATCGGCGGGGAAATAACGGTCGTAGAGTTGCTGCATCTGCCAGGCCAGCCAGCTTTGGATATGCACGCCGTTGGTGATGTGCCCGATGGGGATTTCCTCTTCCACGCGCCAGGGCCAGAGGTGCGCCCACATCCGCCGCGAAATATGTCCGTGCAAATTGCTGACGGCGTTCGCGCGGCGCGAAAGCTTGAGTCCCAGCACGGTCATGCAGAACGATTCGTGGTCGTTTTGCGGCTCGACGCGGCCGATGCCCATCAGTTGGTCGAGCGAGATTCCCAATTCGTCGCGAAGCGGCCCGAGATGCTCTTCGATGAGGTTCTTGTCGAAGCGGTCGTGGCCGGCGGGGACGGGCGTGTGCGTGGTGAAAACCGTATGCTGGGCCACGTCGCGGAGCGCGGCGTCGAAACTCATGCCGTCGTCTTTCATCCGCTCGCGGCAGGCCTCGAGCGTGGCGAACGAGCTGTGTCCTTCGTTCAAGTGATACACGCCGGGCGAAATGCCCAGGGCCTTCAGCGCGCGGACGCCGCCCACCCCCGCCACCAATTCCTGGCGGATGCGAGTGCGGTTGTCGCCGCCGTAGAGCCGGGAGGTCAACTCGCGGTCCTCGGGACTATTGCTGGGCACGTCGCAATCCAAGAGATACAAATTCACCCGGCCCACGCGCATCAGCCAGACTTTGGCCAAGAGCTTGCCGCTGCGGGTGTCGATCGTAACGGTGATCGGTTTGCGGTCCAAACCCAAGGCCGGCTCCATCGGCAGGTTCTCGACCTTGGTGTCGAGATATTCTTCGTGCTGCCAGCCGTTGATATCCAGATGCTGCTTGAAGTAGCCCTGATCGTAAAACAGCCCGATGGCCACCAAGGGCACGCCCAAGCCGCTGGCGCTTTTGATGTGATCGCCGGAGAGCACGCCCAAGCCGCCGGAGTAGATCGGCACCGATTCGTGAACGCCGAATTCGAGCGAAAAATAGGCCACCGGTTTCGAGCCGAGCACGCCGGCGTGGGTGCGGCCCCAATGCGGCGTTTCCGAAACGTATTCCTTCAAGCGGCGGTAGGCCTGGTTGATGCGGCTGTAAAGCACCAACTCGGCCGCCCGCATTTCGAGCCGCTCCGGCGTGAATTCCGCCAAGAGCGCGATCGGATTGTGGTCCAATTGCCGCCAGCGGATCGGATCGAGATCGCGGAATAGATTGATCACCTCGGCGTGCCAACTCCACCACAAATTTCGGGCCAAGGCGACGCATTTTTCATACAGGTTTTCGGCCGAAAGTCCGGTTGGCACAAGGGATTGTGCGTATGGCATGGGCAGTGTTTCGATTTGGCTCATGGGAACCGCCGTTTCTTTTATTACTTATTATATGCAGTATGATATAAAGGTTAAGGTGCAAACTCGCTAGCATTTCGTCGATACGGAATAAGGTCCGCCATTATACATTTTGTGAAAAAAAGAAGCGACCCCATCCGATAACGCCCAATAAACTCGGATCGAGAAAGAGATTTAGCCGGTAATGCGGTAAGTTCGCATTGCCATTTCCCCGATCACGGATTATCATTCTTTTCTTTTAACACCCCGCCGGATAAGTCGGTGCATTTTACCCATTTTTACTCCACGCACAGCAGGCGGGCATCGGGCAGGATTCTAACCTGTCAAGAGATCGTCCGCCTTTTGAAAGGAGCGAAATAGCGGCAATAAAAAATTGGCCTCCCCGCAAATGGGGATTTTGCGCAGACTAGTAAGGTTTGATAACGTCTGCACCCTTAATGCACGGAGGCCAC
>JADLEL010000102.1 GCA_020846145.1 Pirellulales bacterium
ATGTTATGCCGCGCCGTTTCTCCCCCAGGCGTTGCCTGGGGCTGGGCGAACTGCCGGCCCTTTGGGCCGTCGCGGCCGCGTTCCAGTGGCATTAATCGGTTAGGTACGCTTTAGCCGGATGAACCAATAATGTTCACCCAAATCCTCATTTAGTGGAGCATTTCAG
This sequence comes from Pirellulales bacterium, assembly GCA_020846145.1. GTDB lineage: Bacteria > Planctomycetota > Planctomycetia > Pirellulales > Thermoguttaceae > JADLEL01. The sequence continues at coordinate 167 of JADLEL010000102.1, forward strand.
TTCTATTATTCTTAAGTTGGTTCGTATGGGGGTGGCAGTACAACTGCCACCCCAACGAAATGAGGTTTTAGGATAAGTTCTTAGCCCGTGAACGCTTACAGAAAATCAAGAAGAAATAAAACCATCATTTTTCATCGGAAACGACTTGCATCTCCACCGCCCAGAGATACTTTTGCGAGGCGACGTAAACCACGCCGTTGGCCGCCACGGGCGTGCTGTACACGGCGGAGCCGAGGCGGATGCTGCTTAAGACTTTCGGCTCCTTGCCCGCCGCCATGATGAAAAAATCTCTTTTATTGCCGAAGTAGAGTTTGCCGTCGGCGACCAGCGGTCCGCCCCAGGCCTCGGCCTCGGTTTCCCGGACCCAGTAGGGCTTGCCCGTCTCGGAGTCAACGCAGTGCAACCGGCCGGCCACGTCCATTGAATAGACCAGGCCGTCGGCCACGGCGACGGTCGAGAGGCTGCGGTCCAGGGCGTCGTAGGTCCAGAGGCGGCCGGTCTTGGTGATGTCGCCGCTTCCCGAAGCATCGACGCAGTGCAGCATCCCCCGCCCTCGGCCGTGGGCGGGGTCCTGGCCGATGGCGAAATACACGCGGCCCTCGACGAACACCGGCGTGCCGATGATCTCGCTCGGCCCGACGAATTTTCCGTCGTTCTTGTTCGGACTGTCCTTTTTTCGTTTGTCGCCGTCGTAATAGGGGATCGGTTTGCCGTCGAGGTACTTGTAGTCCGGCGGGATGGCGTCGTACGTCCAGACGGTTTTCAGCGGGACCGGCTTTTCGGGCGCTTGCTCCAAGGCCTCGAAGGCGTAGCAAACGCCGTCGCCGCCGCCGAGGAAGATCAAGGTTCTCTCGCCGACTTTGCCCAACGAAGGCGAGCACCACTGGGCGTGGTACAGTTTGGCGCTCAGCTTTTCGTTCTCGTAAGCCGCCAGCTTGCCCGTCCGCTTATCGACGGCCAGAAACGCCGGGGCGTCGGGCGCGAGGATCCGCACGTGTTTGACCTCCATGCCGTTCGACGTGCTCAGATACAAGAGGTCGCCGTAAATCAGAATCGAGCAACTGGCGGCGTCGTGCGGGCGGATGCCCACGTCGTCGATCAGGTCCAATCGCCAGAGGATGTCGGCGTCGGCGTCGGTCAATTTCACCGGCGGCTTGCCGGGGCCGGCCATGTATTGTCCTTCGTCTTGGAAGGGGCCGTCGTTCCCGTTCGCCTGGCCGCGGACATCGAGGCATACGACCTCGTCCGCGCAGGTCACCACATACACCCGATCGCCTTCGACCGTCGGCGAAGAGCAGATTCCCAGAAATTGGTGGGTGAACCACATCTCCTTGGGCAAATTGCGGCGTTCGGGCACGGCAAGTTGCCAGAGCAGCCGGCCGTCGGCCTCGTCGAAGCACTTCACCAGCCCGCCCTTGGTCCGTTGGAAGCGCGGATCGTCGTCCAGGGTCGCGTCGTCGGTTCCCACGAAGACCCTCCCGCCGGACACGGTCGGATTCCCGTAGGCCGTGCCGCCGAGTTTGGCGGTCCACTTGACGTTCTTGGTCGTCGCGAGATCGATGCCGCTGCCGTCGGGGTTTTTCTTGCCCGGCTCGAAGGAGGCCGGCAGATCGGTTTCCGCGGAGACCAGGTTCCGGTTGCCGGTGCCGCCCCATTGCGGCCAGTCGCCGCCCCGCGCGGCGAACTCCATCGCGAACGCGCAAATTGCCGCGCTCACGAAAAACGAAATAAATTGTCTGAGCGAGATGCGGTAGTTCATGGCGGGAAATTGATGGTTGAATGGATGCGAAAAATCAGACGCGGCATTCATTCGCCGAAACATGGCGGAGAGAGCGCACCGGCGGATCGAAAATGATTTTAGCCGATCCATCGAGGATTTGCAAGGAAAGAAGATTGCCCGCCGGGTGAACCGCGCGGCCCCTATGATCCTCGTTCCTGCAAAGTCCTATTTCATTTCGCCCGTCTTCTGCCGCCACTGTTGTTCCCAGTAGCCGAATTGCGGATCGCCGGTGCGGAAGGTAAAGACCGCGTCGGGGAGCGAGCGGCCGTTCCGGTCGGCAGAGTGCATCCGCACGATCATGGCGCCGTCCTTGCGGCGTTCGATATCACAAGAGTTGGAATCCGTGGAAGGCGTATCAAGCGCTGCCATAATCAAGGATCCTCTGCGGCGGGGCTCTCGAAGTGGATGATTCTTTCGCAATGCCAATACTACCCCCGCGGCAAAACTCGCAGTAATCTTATTTTGCATTAAACATCATCGAATTTCCAGGCCAAATCGCCAAAACGGATGTAAAAATCGGCATAGTTTGCCTATTATTACTGTTTTTTCTGTTTTTTTCAACTACTCCGCTCTTTCCGGGAGTGATTGGATAGCGCTTCTTAGCGATGAAGTTCGCACCGGAGAACCATCAATTCCCCTCTTCCTCCCGGATTCGCACCGCGGCGCGGATCATGGCCAAATAACCCTCGTGAGGTACGTAATTGGGTATGGAGTTGCCCGGCCCCAAGGTGAAACCCTTGGCCGAGGCGCGATACCGTCGGCCGCGCGTCGAGCGCCATCGGCGTTCCGCCGGTGCGCTTCGGTATGGACGTTGGCAACTTCGAGTGTTTTGGCCTCGACTTCGGAAGGCGGCGCTCCGCGAAATCCTTGACGCAAGCCGGGGGATTGTACGCCGGATTCGGGCGGCGGGAAAGTTCACAAGGGGGAAGCATCCGCCGGGATTCGATCTACTTGGACCCGATAGTGCGGCTCTTTCGAGGTGGCCATCCAGCCGATGTGCCGGGCCAAGCCGATGGTCGAATAGCCCACCGCGAACATCAAGAAGAGCGCGGCCACGATCGACAGCGTCCAGCGGAATCGCCAGCGGCGCGGTGTGCCACTGGCGTCTCGCCAGTGCGCCTCGGTGCTGATGTTGGCAGTTTCGGCTGTTTTGGTCTCGTCCCCGGAAGGCGGCACTGGCAAGATGCCAGTGGCACCCGATGCACCAGCAGTTTTACTCGAAGACGGCAGCGAGAATGCTACGGAGCGGGCGAAGATTTCGATGAGGGCGACCAACAGCAGCAGGAAAACCGCGCCGGTCGCGATGCCCGCGGGTTCGATCGTCGCTTGCGGAAAATTCCGGCGGATGAAGCCGATCCAGCCGACGAGGATCGCCCCCTCGTCCAAATACGCAGAATAAGCGAGGAGCAACATTTGCACCAAACACAACAAGACGGCCAAAAGAAACAAAAGACGCGGTCTCATGGTTTCGCTCCTTCCCGCGGTTTGGCGGCGTCGGAGGCGGGAGCGGGTTTGTCGGGCAGGCGATAGAGCAGGCCGGACTTCCGCCAGGTGCCGGGCGTCATCAACTCCCGCGCCCCGGCGATCATCGTCAACACCACCAGAAAGAGCAGCCCCCAAAGCGCGACGACGGTGAACGATTGCAGATAACCGAGCCGCGGCAATTTCGGGAAATCCCGCGCGAAACGGTTCCACAGCCAGCGGACCGCCGCGGCGGAAAGCAGCAGTACGAGCAGGAAGAAGGAGATCGCCTCGTAGCGGATTCGTGCGTCCTCGTTGAGGCCCAAGGTTTTCGTCGAATATTCGACCAAACTGGAGGGATTGGCCATCCCCGCCCAAGCGCTGGACGAAACCACCGCCGCCGCGAGGCCGACAAACGCGCGAAGCATCGATTTTCGCAGCATCTTACCATTCCTCCTGTCGGGGTGGTTCTCCGCCGGCGGGCGTACATAGCGCGCGAAGCACTTTCGGGTCGATGTCGTTGCGAATCGAGCGGGCGCCGCCGTCCATCATTAAAAACACGGTAACGCTGGGGTGCGAGCCGCCGAATCCGTCGGGCGATACGCCAAGGCCAACGCTCGGATCGCGCCAGTTGATCGGATGCCCCCACGGCTTGAAATTGCCCGACGCCTCGCCGGCCATGATCGTGTAGGCCGTGCCGTCGGTAACGTCTTTGATCTTCACGGCGTAATTGCCGCGAAACGCATGGCCGTTCAACGAGTAATGGCTCAAGGCGTAGCCGTTTTCATCGACCGTCGGGCCGGTTTCGCTAGGATTGAAAAACTCTTGAATCTGGACTTGAAAATGCTCTTTATTCTTGGGGTGATTCCAAGGGAGTTTCAAATCCGGTTTGATTCGATCGTACTCGATATGCGGCAAAAGCATCGTTTCCCAACTGTGCATCATTTCGCCGTATTTATTGAACGTGCCGCCGGGTGGGAACTCTTTATGTTTGTCGTGGTAATTGTGCATGCCAAGGCCGATCTGTTTAAGATTATTTACGGAATTGGCGCGCCGTGCGGCTTCAAATCCCGCCGATCCGATGATCGACTTATCCGACATCAACAGCCAGCCGGTTTCGTGGATCATCACGAGAAGGCAAATTCCGGCGGTGAATAGGGAAACGACGAGGAAAACAATAGAGATGCTCCAGCGGAACTTCCACGGCGGGCAGTCCGGCCGTTCGCGGTGGATCTGGCGGTAAAGGCCGCGGCTGAAGAGATGGAGCAAAACGATCATCGCCGTCAACGCGGCTGCTCCCACGGCGATCGCCGCCGGTTCGACCGATGCTTGAGGAAGCGTGTTTTTCAAAAACACGATCCAACCGAACAGCACGTAGAAAGCGAACTCCAACGGGAACGTCAAGCCCATGCAGACGAGCAAAAAGCAGCAGATGGCAAGGACGGCCACTAATCCCGCTTTCGCGAAGCCGGGCCTGCGTTTCATGGCCGATCCTCCTGCAATTTCCGGCGGATTTCTTCCGAATTTAAGAAGCGGATTTTTCCATTGGCCATGAGCGCGCCGCGTTCGCCGCCGGAAAATTCCGGCTCATAGGCGAGAATTTTGTCGGAATCATTGGCGTTCAGCCCGCTTACGTAGAGATACCGCATTCCATTTGTGCCGGGCATTTCCCACAAGGACTCCTCGATTTCTTTTACGGCATCCCGATTGGGGAATCGGCCCTCGTGCTTGGCGGCGTATTCGGAGAGCGCGGCATAAAGCCGGTCGAGTTGCTTTTTGCGGTCGGCGGAAGGAAGCGATCCCGAATACGGTTCCTTCTCGGCGGCCGTTTGCGGCTGGCGCGCCTCGTCGGAGGACGTTTTTTTCGTCGCGGCGATTTTATAGAGCCGGCCGTCTTTCACCCAAGCGCCGGGCGTGAGCAATTCGCGGCTCCCGGCGATCATCGTCAGCACCACGGCCAGGGCCAGCCCAATGAGCACAACGCCGGCCAGCGATTTACGGTAAGTCAGCCGGGGAAGTTTGGGGAAATCCGCCGCCAGGATATGCCACAGCCAACGGACGACCGCCGCCGCGACGAGCAGCACCAGAATAAAGAAGGAGAGCGTCTCGAAACGCAGGGCGGCCCAATCGGTAATCGAAATCGAGGGCATGCCCGCCTGCGCCGCCGCCGGCATCATCAGCAAGAATCCCGCCGTCATCCCCAGGCTTGCGAAGCGCGAACGCATGAGAGCCTTTGTTGGCGAAATCATTGGATAAATTCACAATGGATTTATTTGTGCGATCGGACAGGGGGGTATCATCCTCTCAAATAGTGTAGCAAAAAGGCCCGCTCGCGATCAAGCAGGAAGTTTGCAAAGTCATGTTTTCACGGGGGGACATGTTGGAAAGCCGCGACCATTGGTCGCGGTTCGCGGGAGACGGGAATGCCCAGTCCCCTTATTTCCAAGACTTTACAGGCCTCCTGGAGCACGAATCGAATGGGGCCGGTTCGCGGGAATTTAGCCGTTCTAAAGACTTTTTTCGATTTCGGCGCGATCCGGCGGCTCCAACTATTGATTCTAAGACTCAGTCTCAATAAGATGAGTCTCCTTCGTCAGGCAGGATTCAAGCCTGTCGAGCGGTGATCGGGCGGTTAATTCTCCGGTTTCAAACGGCGGGCGGGAAACCTGCCCTGCGATTTTTTTCCTTTAACTTTGGAGGGTCGTCGCATGTATGATTCGTCGAGACGTTGGATGCTTCCGATTTTGCTGTTGATGGCCGGAAGCGGATTGGCGCGCGGGGATTCGGGCTTGCTGCTCGCGGCTCACGGCGCGCCGAATCCGCAATGGAACCAGCCGGTGCTGGAACTCGGCGGCGCGGTGGCGAGTTTGGCCGCAAGCGAAGGAAGTTTCAAGGCCGTTCGCACGGCCATGCTGGAATATGCGCAACCGGATATCCCCAGCGCCGTGAAGGAACTGGAAAAGGCCGGTTGCCGCCGCGTCGTGGTCGTGCCGCTGTTCATCGCTCCGTCCGATCATACGGTACTCGATCTGCCGGAGGCCCTGGACCTCGAAAAATCGCCGGAAGGTTTTCCCTCTCAGGCCGCCTGGGCGAAACCGTCGTCTTCTTCCCTGCCTTTGAAAATAACGGGCGCGCTCGACGAGGGAACGTTGCTCGCAGAATTCGCTTTGCGTCAGGTGAAGCAATTGTCGCGCGATCCTGCGCGGGAAGCGCTGGTGATTCTCGCGCACGGCGATCCCCGGCATCGGAAGTTGCTCGACCGCAAAATGGCCCGCATCGCCGCTTATTGCTGCGGCCGGACCGGCATCGACGACGGCGATTGGGCGTACATCGAAATGGGGCAAGAATACTTGAGCGAAGGCGTCGCGGCGGTCGAGCGCGGACTCAAGAACAAATCCTCCGTAATCGTGGTGGGGCTGTATCTTGCGACCAGCGCGGAGCAACTCCATCGGTCCGTAGTGGCTCGGGCGATGGCGCAGAAAAAAATCGAGTCCGATCCCCTGGCGGGAAAGCCCGTCGCGTTTAGCTCCGAAGGCGTCGTGCGGCATCCGGGCCTTTCGCAATACGTGCTCGACGCGGCCGTCAAGGCGCTGGCGGATCGGCCTGCCGCCGCTGCCGCCGGGAACGAAGGACAAACGGCCGCGGCCGAGGATCGATCGGCCGTGAAATGAAAATCGTTGCCGCCGCGGATTTTGCCGCCGCGGTCGATATAGCGCATATATTTCGCCATTCATTCCCCAATTTCCCAAGGAGTTTGCATCATGGTTCGTTGCCATAAGATTGGTTGCGGTTCGTTCCGCGCGGCTGCGGCTTGCGCGGCGGTGTTGTGGTGTATTGTTTGCGGGGCGCGAGCGGAAATCATCGCGAATTTCCTGCAACCGGCCGGATGGCCGGTCGGCGGCCTGCATTCCACCTACCAGGAGTGGGACGATTTCAGCGGCGTGTCGGCTGCGCCGCCCGACGCGGGCTACTCGATCAATCCCGCCGGCTTGACGCCGCCGGCGATTTCGGCGACGGGAGCGATCGTGACCGGCACGAAAAACATTTATTCTTACGCGGGCGATTATTCGGTCGCCGCGAAAATATTCAATTACGGCGGTTCGAGCGGGGGAACGCTCGATCCCGCGCTGGGAACGCACGTCGTCGTGCAAACGGTCGCCAACGGAGAAATCGGCATCCCTCCCGAATCTTTACGGGTGGTCGATCCGAACGGAAATCCGATCCTCGGCGGGAACAACGCCCTACAATCGGCGGTGATTTGGCAAGGCACCATCGTTTTCCCGCTGGGACCGTCTTTGGTCAAGGAGCGCATCTGGGAGTTCTTTCTGCCGAATTACGCCGGCGATTTCAATGTTAGTTGGAGCGAGAAAGTACATTCCAGCTTGTTTCAAGTTCGCGTGGACTCGATGCTCGCCGATCGCGCCTTTCCCTTGACGCCGGTGCCCGAACCCAGCGCCGCAGTGCTTGGGGCATGCTTGTTGATCTGCCTTGGATGCCTGCGTCTGGCCCGAAAGCGGCGCAAAAACACCGCTGCGAAGCAGCGGCCCTTGGCAACCGGCTCACTCGCGGCCGGCGGGGAGGTGGATGCCGGATGATCCTCGGAATTCCGCGAGAAAAATCCCTGCCGAATTCGAGCTCGCGGCCCGAAGCCGGCGGATGGCAGGGCCATCCCGACAACAGCCATTCGCGCGGCTTCACGCTGGTGGAATTATTGGTGTCGATCGCCGTTATCGGCATCTTGATGGGCCTGTTGCTGCCCGCGATTCAATCGAGCCGGGAGGCCGCGCGGCGGCTTGCCTGCGCGAACAATCTCAAGCAGCTCGGCCTGGCGGCCCATCTGTATTACGACGTGCATCGAGCGCTGCCGGCGGCCAATTCGCGGAACCGGATATTCGAGGGCAGCGCGTTTTTACTCGTCTTGCCCCATCTGGAGCAAGCCGCGGCTTTCGCGCGCTACGATCCCCAGGCGGGCATTACCGAGCAGAAACAACTCGATTTGATCCAGACGCGGATTTCCGTTTTTCTCTGCCCCTCGATGGCGCTGCCGCGCTCCGTCCCCGATGCTGCCCGGGGCGAGCGCGGCGCCCCGGGGAGCTATGCCGTTTGCACGGGCAGCGGCTCCCCGTGGCAAAAACACGACGGGGCGATCGTCTCGCTGACGGAATTGGGAAGAGGCGTGCGGTTCCAAGAAATCGCCGACGGGATCGGCAAAACCTTGATGTTCGGCGAATTCGATTACGGCATCAAGGATTTTTGTTTCGATGCGGACGGCGCGTTTCGCGGCGGCCTGTCGCAGTGGGCGATCGGCTATCCCGGCGTCACTTGGGGCGCGGCCTGGGGGCCTTTCAACGCGAAACGCATCGAAGATCCCGCATCTCCGCAGAAAACCTGGACCGCCTTTCGCAGCGATCATTGCGGCGGGGCGAATTTCGCCTTCGCCGGCGGCGCCGTCGCCTTCGTGCCCGAATCGATCGACGCCCAAACCTTGCGCGCCTTGGCTACGAGAAACAACCGCGAAATCGTGTCCGGCGATGGGATGCCCTAGCATGAAAACTCCGACCATCGAAACCTATCTGCGCGTGCTCTACGAACTCGGCGAAGGATCGGGGAACGACGTGGCGCCGACCGGCGCCGTTGCCAAAGGTCTCGGCGTCGCGCAAGCCACCGCGACCGTCGCCATGCAAAAGTTGGCCCGCCACGGGTATGTGGATTACGCGGCCTATCGAGGCGCGAAGCTCACGGAGGCGGGGCGGCGGCTCGCCTTGCAAACCGTGCGCGCGCATCGGATTCTGGAGGTCTTTTTGACGCGCGTCTTGAATCTCGATTGGGCGGAGACTCACGCCGAGGCGCAGCGGCTGGAACGCGCCGTTTCCGACGCGCTGCTGGAGCGCATCGATTCGTATCTCGGCTCGCCGGCGCATTGCCCGCACGGAGATCCGATCCCCCGCGCCGACGGGTCGCTGCCGGAAATCCCCGCGCGATCTCTGGCCGAGTGCCCCGCGGGATCGACCTTCACTCCCTGCCGCATCCTCGGCCACTCGCCGAACCTGCTGCGCTATTTGAAGGGAATCGGCCTCGCTTTCGACGTAGGCGGCGAAGTGGTCGCCAACCCCGCGAACGCCGGAAAAATGATCGTCCGGTTAAACGGGAAAAAACAAGAAATCTGCCGCAGGGTGGCCGCGCGGATTCTCGTCCAAAATTATTGATTCCCGCGCATGATCTCTCGCATCATGGGGGAAAGGCAAGCCACGAATCACTTCTTCATCAACCCCCGCCCCGCTTCGAAGGCCTTCCCCAAAAACTTTCCCACGCCGTGGTACTTGCGATCGCGCGGCGAAAAGAGGATCGGCCGCACTTTCTCGATTGTCGGCTGGCCGCCGGCATCATCAGCAAGAATCCCGCCGTCATCCCCAGGCTTGCGAAGCGCGAACGCATGAGAGCCTCCGTTTAAGTTCATTCCAAGGCAACGATCTCGATCGTGCCGCGGAATCGTTCGTAATCGGTTACGTTATGCGTAATTAAAGCCGGAATGTTATTTGCCAACATGGTTGCGACGATATTGGCATCGTGAATCTGTTTACCGAAGGATGGAATCTTACGCAGCAGGCTCATCAGTTTTTCCGTTACTTTCGGACCATCTTCGGCGATGTAAAAACTCGATTCGATGAGGAGCAACTCATCGAGTAAAGCATCCAAGGTCAATGCGGGCGTGAAAGTTTGCGGGCGACTGAGAACCGCAAGATATTCCCGCAGCACTTGCCGACTAATCCAAAGCTTGTTCCCGAACTTGCGATTCCGAACGAGGACGCCTTTCGCCTGTAAGTGTAGCGGCGCCGAAGCTACCGTGGCGTAAACGAGGATGTTGGTATCGACGAACAGATTTTCACCGGCCCCGGTCGCCATAAATATCCTCGCGATGAAGGGAAAGTTTATCCGGCCAGGAAGCAACGGGCAGCACGGGCAAATCCAGCGCCGGCGGCGATTGGGGCGGATGACTGCCTTCCTCGATGACCACCAGCACGCGGCATTCGCCCCGAGCAATTTGCGCCGGCACGTGCGCGATGACTTGAAGCGTTCCGTCGGAAGTTATCAGACCCGCAGTTTCTATGACGTGCATCGTTTGACTCCATGAATGCCGCAGTAAGCGTATGATCTCATGCCGCCGCCCAATTTACGACCAAAATGGCCGCAGACCTCGTGAACAAAATGCAAATCCAATCGATAGTTTGGGGAGCAATCACTTCTTCATCAATCCCCGCCCCACCTCGAAGGCCTTTCCCAAAAACTTTCCCACGCCGTGGTACTTGCGATCGCGCGGCGAAAAGAGGATCGGCCGCACTTTCTCGATCGTCGGCTGGCCGTCGGCGTCGAGGGCCGATTCTTCGACCTTCACGTCGAGAATCTCGCCCACGAACTGGGTGTGCAGGCCGATTTCGAGCGTGTGCAGCAGCCGGCATTCGAGGACCATGGGAAACTCTTGCGGATACGGCGCATCGACCGCGTCGCCGCGGACCGGCGTAAGCTTGCAGACCGCGAATTTATCGACCGAACGGCCGGAGACCAGTCCGCAGTAATCGGCCAGATCGAGTTGCTCGACCGAAGGGACCGAGACGGTAAAGGCCTTGCGTTCGACGATATTGCCGTAGGAGTAGGTTGCTTTGCGGAAGGAAATCGCCAGGCAGGGCGGCTGCGAGCAGCAGATGCCGCCCCAGGAGCTGGTGGCGAGGTTCGGCTTGCCTTCTTTATCGTACGTGCCCACCACCCAGGCGGGAGTGGGATAGATCAACGTGTCGGCGCCCAAGGATTTTTTCATGTTGAGGATTCCCGCTCGAAGGATTTCGACATGGCTCAAGGATTAGGCGTTGCCCGACAATAAGTTGCCGGAATCGTAGTAGGCACACTCCGTGTGCCGTCCGCGAATTACGGCACACGGAGTGTGCCTACTACATAGGAACTCGGTAGTTTATTGTCGGACAGCGCCTTAGGGTGGCAGTTGCACTGCCACCCTTGTTTTCAAGCGTTTCAAGGGGCGACAGTACAACTGTCGCTCCCGCGTCGGTTTTGAGGATTTTCACGCCCCATACGCTAGAATATCTTACCTCAAAACCTTACAATGCCGCAAGCATCCCCCGATTAGTAGGACAGGTTTCCAGCCTGTCGCGACAGATTGGAAATCCGTCCTACGATGAAATAACCATGCCGCCGCACCCGAACGAACCGCAAATCGTCGAGCTTCCCCCGCTGAAGTTGCCATTTTGGCGGTATTTCGAGATTTTTCGCGACCGGCCTTACGCCTTTTTGCTCGATAGCGCGATGGAATCGGCCCGGCAAGGACGATATTCGTTCCTGGGCGGAGATCCGTTCTTGGTTTTCAAGGCGAAACGGCGGAAGACGAAAATGTCTGTCCCCAAGGCCGAATGCACGATCATCGATTTTTGGAACGTCTATGGAAATAAGCGAGATAAGCCCAAGGTAACGAAGAAACGTCAAAATCCTTTTGAGATTTTGCGGGAGCTTTTCGCGGCCTATCGTTTGGAACCGGCGGCATACGCGGGGCATCCGGCCCCTTTTTTCGGCGGTGCGGTGGGATATTTCGGCTACGAAGCGGGCCATTTCTTCGAAAATCTGCCCGATCGGACCAAAGACGACCTAGGCCTGCCCGACATCCATCTCATGTTTTTCAACCGGGTGTTGGCGCATTGCCACGAGACGGGAAAAACCTTTTTATCCTATCGAGGATTGGGCGGCAGCGAACAACGAGCCGCATTCGGAGCTTTAGCGCAACACCTAAAAACCTTGGCGAAAATAAAGTCGGTCGAGGAATCCGCCGTAGCGAAACCGACTCGCACTCACTCCGATCCCTCCACCGGGTCGGCTCCGGAAGTTCTTACCCATTTCGACGAATCTTCCTACGGCGGATTAGTGCAAACGGTGAAAGATCATATTGCCGCGGGGGACGTGTATCAAGTCTGCCTCACGCATCGCTTGGAAGCGCCGCTCGCGGGCGGAACGGCGTGGGACTTGTATCGGGAGCTGCGGCGGATCAATCCCGCGCCGTTTGCGAGTTTCTTGCGGTTCCCCGAAGTCGAAGTCGTCTCCTCCTCGCCGGAGCGGTTTTTGAAACTCGACTTAAGCGGCCTGGCCGAGAGCCGGCCCATCAAGGGGACGCGGCCGCGGGGAAAAACGCCCGCGGAAGACGAGCGGCTGCGGAGCGATTTGCAGAACTCGCCCAAGGATCGGGCGGAAAACGTGATGATCGTCGATCTGGTGCGCAACGATTTCGGCCGCGTATGTTCCTACGGCTCGGTGAAAGTCCGCGACTTTCTCGCCATCGAACCTTATGCGACGGTCTTTCAGATGGTTTCCACCGTCGAAGGCCGGTTGGCCGAAGGGCGCGACCGCTTCGATTTGATCCGCGCCTGCTTTCCCGGCGGCTCGATGACCGGCGCGCCGAAGATCGAAGCCATGAAGATCATCGACCGGCTGGAACCGGTCGCGCGCGGCATCTATTCGGGCGCGATCGGCTACCTCGATTTCGCCGGCGCGATGGATTTGAGCATGGTCATCCGCGCGATCCTCGTGAAAGACGGAAAGTGCCATCTTCACGTCGGCGGCGGCATCGTGGCCGATTCCGACCCCGCGGCCGAATACCGCGAAACCCAAGATAAAGCCCGGGCGCTCGTCGCGGCGATCGAAACGCTAAGAAAAATGATGAATGCTGAATGCTGAATGTCAGGAAAATAGTGAGTGGTTTTTCGCTCGTTCTTTTTCATTTCGTCTTTCGAGCTTCATCACTCATCATTCAGCCTTTTCCTTCCCCGCTTTCCCGCCGCCGATCTTGGGAGCGGGTCCCGACGGGGGCGGATTCCGAAACGGCAACATGCCCACGGGGATGAGGGCGCCGCTCATGGGAGCGCGGGCGACGAAGCGGGTGCGGTTCCAGGGAATGGCGTAGGCGCAAATCCGGCCCGAAGAAAGTTCCACGATATAGACCACCGAGGCGCCGAAGGTGCTTTGCGAACCGCTGCGCAAATCGGCCAGGCCGGTAACCATGAGGAACTTGGGATTCTTCGAGGGATCGAGGCCGAAATCCTGCAGCAGTTTTCCGCCGGGATAAGCGTACGTCGCGGTGAAGCCGCCGCTGGTTTTTCCCAACACGGCCGCCCGCAAATCGCCGGTGAGGCAATCGAGCAGATAGATCGCTTCGACGCTTTCATCGACCATGCCCGTGGCGGCCAAAAACGATTCGGTGCGGTCGGTCGAGACGGCGTGAAGGGGCGCGTGCGGGAGCATCCCCCCCAAACACAATCCCAGCAACAAAGTCAGGGCCGGAAACAGGAACCGATTGCGAAAGAGCACGTAACGCATAGTATTCTCCTTTAATTCGATTATAGCTCTTCCTTGCCACGATTCCTAGCGCGAGGGGGGTAGAAGCCAGGATCGCTGCAAACTCATTTTTTCACGGGAGGACACGTTGGAAAGCCGCGACCAGTGGTCGCGGTTCGCGGAAGTCAGGAATGTCCAGCCTCCCGATTTATGCAATTTTGCCGTTCTCCTGGGGTAGAAGCGGCACGATCGGCGATTATCGACGCCCCCCCCTCCTGGAGGATGCGCGATGCCATCCCTTTCAAAACCGTATTGCCTTCTCCGGGAAATTTCGCTACAAGGAGCCGGTTTTTTTCGGAAAAACTCGCCAACTTGCCCATTCGCATCGGATTTGCCATTTTTTTCAGGATCACCCCATGAAACGCCGCCAATTTCTCCGCGGTTTGCTGCTGGCGCCGCTCGCGCTGGTTTCCGCGCGAACGCTGTGTGCCGACCAGACTATTCTCGATGCCGAGACGATGAAAAAAATTCTGCGGCCGCCCACGCCCGACGACGACGCTTTCATCGACCGCGTGGTGGCCCAGGTGAAGAAGGGGAAATTGCCCGCCAGCCTGGTCGATAGCACGCTTCAATGGGCGCGGAAGAAAAGCAAGCGCCGTTTCCACTACTTCAAGCAGGCTTTGATCCTTCGCGCGGCGCAGCAGGGAATCGTGGTGCAATCGTAAAGTGCCGGGACCGGCGGAACCGGGGCCGGCCCGGCTCGCTTTTTATTATCTTTAGCTCGTCTTTTTCTCGCAAGCGTCAATCGACTTAGAACTTATCCTAAACCATAATTCGTTGGGGTGGCAGTTGTACTGCCACCCCTGCTATCCGGCGATTCAAGGGGTGGCAGTACAACTTCCACCCCAACCGGAATGGTTTTGGGATAGGTACTTACTTTTTCAAAAACGTCTCCACGTTGATCCCCCTCCCGTCGAACGTGAACGAAATCGCGCCGTCGCGGTGCGTATTCAGGATTTGGCCGCCGACGGCGCGGTAGGTGGCCTCGGTTTCGGGCGTGCTCCAGCGGCCGTCGCCGGAAAGCACGATCCACTTCGGCCTGCACCAGGCGGCCAGTGCGGGCGAGTTGCTCTGGCGGCTGCCGTGATGCGGCGCCAAGAGCACGTCGCTGGGGAGCGGTTCTTCGGCTAAAAGTTCCTCAAGCCCCTGACCCTCGAGATCGCCCGGCAGCAGGATGCGGCGGCCGCGGTAGTCGATCGAAAGGACGAGGCTGTTGGCGTTGTCGCCGCCGGGCCCGCCGCGCTGCGGCGGATGCAGCGCTTCGATGCGGCAGTTTTCTCCGCCGGGCAATCGCCCGCCGGCGCACAGCGCCATGCAGGGGATTTGATGGCGGTCGATCGCGGCCCTCAATTCCCGCACGCTGGGCGGCGGCTCGTCGAACATGCCGGGCGGAACGTAAACCGCGCCCACCGCGAACTTTTCCAGCAAATCGGGCAAGGCGTTGAAGTGATCGCTGTCGGCGTGGGAGAGCACGACCGCGTCGAGATGCGTGATTCCCCGCGACCACAGGCACCCGGCGATGTTCCGCGCCGCGCGCTTCGGCGCGCTCATCTGCCCGGCGTCGTAGAGCAGCGTTTGGCCCGAAGGCAATTCCACGATGGTCGCCGCGCCGTGCCCCACCGATACGAACGTGCAGCGCAGCTCCCCCGCGCGGCGGCCGGCAAGCGAGACGATCAGCCCTACGGCGATCCAGCCGGCCAAAAGCGCCGCGATCCGGCGCCGCCGCGGACGAATTTTCGGGAAACAAACGGCGATCGCCAAACCGCCGTAGAGCACGGCGAGCCACCAATCGTCCGGGCCGGAGACCCAAAAATGGCTTCCCGGCGTCGCTTCGGCCAGCCGCACGCTCCGATCCAATATCCAGAGGTTCAGATTGCAAACGCCGCCGCAAACGTACGCCAGCGGAGGGCAAAAGTAGCCGAAGAACAAGAGCGCGAAACCGGCCAACAGCCCCAGGGTCATCGGAATCCACAAAATCGCGTTCATCATCAGCGCCGCGGGCGAGAAGAGATGGAAGCGGGCCATCACCAGCGGCGTGGTAACGAGCCAGATGGCGAAACCGAAGAGCAGTAGCTCCACGATGCCGCGCTTCACCCGCGCGAACGAGGCCGAGAAGAAGGAAAGATTTTTTACGGCCAATTCCTCGAGCGGATCGCCTTCCTCCCGTTCGATCCACCGCGCGCCGAACCAAATCAGCACGGCCACCGATAGAAACGAAAGCTGCGCGCCGACGTTGAACAGATCGCAAGGATTAATCGCCAGCACCGCCAGACCGGCGGCGGCCAGACTGTTGAAGCCCAACTTGCGGCGATGGAACCAGAGCGCGCCGCAGGCGATGAGCACGAGAATCGTGGCGCGAATCACCGGGGGATTGGCATCGACCATCGCGGCGTACAGTCCGGTAACGGCGGCGACGGCCGCCGCGCCGGCGAACCGCGGCAGGGGAACGAACCGCATCAGCCCGATGAGCGCGCCCGCTAAAATGCCGACGTGCAGCCCGGAGATCGACAGCACGTGAATGGTGCCGCTGGCCATGTAGGCCTGGGTTTGCTCGGCATCGATGCGTTCGCGCTCGCCCAGCAGCACGGCGGCGGCCAGATCGGCTTGCTCAGGATCGAGATAGCGGCGGAAGATCTCGCCGCTCTCGATCCGCAGCCGGTCGAGCAGGCGGTTCGGACTCCACGAATTGCCCGGCGCAAGCAGCGTTACGCATGCGGCGTTTTTCGCTTGAATTTCGGCCCGAATGCGATGCGCGCGGAGATAAGCGGCGTAATCGAACTGGCCCGGATTCCGCGCCGGGTCGGGGGTCGAAAGCTTGCCGAAGACTTTCAGGCGGTCGCCCGCTTGGACGTTCGGCGCGGCGCCGTTCACCAACAGCATCGCGCGGCCGGAGACCGGTTTCCAGGCATCGCCGTCGCGAAGCGCCGTAGCGGCGATTTCCAAACGGAAACACGGCTCGCGGCGGAGCGATTGCAGGGGATTGGGCGGCGGCGGAGGCAACTCGCGGGGCGCGGCGAGCGCGACCGCCTCCAGGCAAACCGGTTCGGCTTCGATGCGCGCGAAATTGCCCAAGTCGTCGGCGGGAAACCAATTCCATCGGCAATGATGCCATGCCCCGGCGGCCGCGGCCATCGCCGAGAGCAGCACGAAGGAGCCGATTCGATTCGAGCCGCGCCGCGAGAATATCCAGCAAACGACCAACGAGGTTGCCGCCGCGGCCATCCAATGCCCAACGCCAAGCGGAAAAAGCCGGTCGATTGCAATTCCCGCCGCCACCGCCGCCAACACCAGCACCAACGGCTGGTAACGCGCTGCTTTCGGCGGTTTCTCGGCAATCGGCGGATTCTGTCCCGGCATGAAAAGGGGTTGGAGATTTGCGGCAGCCCCGCTTTTCCAGCGGGAAACGTAGGAATGGAAACGAGGTTTACCCTTCGGCGACGCGCTTCGCCTCCGCCATCGACTGTTCCATGATGACGATTTCTTCTTCCCGCGGCAAGTACGCCGGCGGCGGTCTATCCGTGCCCCGCCCGGCAGACGGGAGCTGCTTCTTTATATAACTCAATTTATGTGCCGCCACAAGCTGGAAATGTGAATTACAAGATTGTTTTCCCGTAAGCGTTTACGCCCCGGTCGGGGACTGGTCCATTTTTCGGCGGGAAAACGTATTTTGCGCGGCGCGAGGGGGACAGTCCCATTTTCGCGGCGATTAAGCACTTTACGGCACCATCATCTTTTCCGCCGCGAAAATCGGGACAGTCCCCTGTGAACGGTTACGTTTTCCCGAATGCCATTTTTTCGGCGGGAGCCAGTCGGGTACAGTGAATATCTCACCGAAAAGTCCCCTTTGGCCATCCTCCGGGGCTAGTGCATGAGAGTCACCCTCCCATTGTGAAATCGCCTCCCACAAGGGCCGCCTCGACCTCGTTGGCGATCGCGCTGCGACGAATGCCCTTGCCCAGCAAGCCGCTCCTCAGATTGGAGTCGAGCCAATCGAGGTTGTCCAGCCCCGCCAAGCGGCCAAGTTCATCTTCAACGACGCTTGAAAGGTCCATCCGATCGACCGCCCGCGAGTCGATCGCTTGCGGCCGACCGATTCCAATGGCGGCATACGCTACGTTCAAAGCCGGCGTGGAATCCACGGACGAAAGAGGACCATCCCCCGTTTGCCGATACGAGAATTGGGACAGTCCCCCCCTTGCCGACAGAAGTTCCATCGCCGTTTCGAATCCGCGCGGCGTTTCGGCTTCGACTCCCGGCGCTCCGCGGGATCCGATGCTTTGGTTCTGGAAGTTTTGAGAAAGGAAAGCCGCGTTGCCGTTAATCCGGCCGTAAACCTTATGTCCGTTGAAGATGCCGGGCGACAAATTATCCGACGAGTTGACGCCCCACGGATTAAATACCGTGTAAGGCGTTTTGCTCGACGCGGCATAGCCGACCACCGCGTAGGCATGCACGAATTTGCTGCTTCCCACGATGTAGGGATCGGCCGGCTTGCTGCTCGATACGATGACGATCGGCTTTCCCGCGTTCCAGGCGGCGGCGATGTTGGGGGGATTGATGGCATATGCACTGGCCGGCTTCCCGGTGATGGCCTGCAACGCCCAGGTCGCCATGCCGCCTTTGCGGGAGTCGTTGGGGCGGGTGGAGTTGTCCAAGGCCCCGTAACTGTTGACGCCCGTGTCGAAAGTGGTGACATAACCCGCGGCGTTGGCCTGGACGTACGCCTTCTCGGCCAAGGCCGCCCATAGGACGCCGTTGACCGGATGATCGTAATACCCGCCGTTGTTGCCCCAGGGAAGCACCGTGTCCACCGTAACGTACTTGGCGACTCCGGCGCCGTTGAAGAAGCGGACCGTATAGAGATCGACCACGGCGCCATTCTCGACGTTGGTGCCGGCGGCGGTAAACATGCTCCGAATGATCGCCGGATCCCGGGCGGCTACCGCGGCCAAGCTCGCCAACAGCCAACAATCGCCCACGTCCCCCTGCCGTACATCCGCGTAGGATGGCCCATTTGCGCCGAAGAGTTTTCCGCTGGCGGGGCTGTAGGGCGCTGCCGCGAGGGGGTGGTTCACCACCACGCTCGTCTTGGCGTTCTGCACGCTCGACCACGTCGTTCCCGCCGAGTTGTAGGCGGCCACTTGGAATGAGTAAGCGGTCGCGGCGATCAAGTTCTTGACCGAATAACTGCTGCCGTCGCTGCCCGTTTTGGCGATCTGCTTCCAGGCGCCGTTGACCCACTGATTGATGAGGTAGCCGGTTGCGCCGGACACGCGGGCCCACGACAGATCGATCTGCGATGTCGAGTACGTTTTGGCCGTTAACGACGGGGCGGCCGGCGGCTTCTGGAGAGTAGTGGCGTTCTGGACATTCGACCAGGTCGTTCCTCCCGCGTTGCAGGCGGCCACTTGGAATGAGTAAGTGGCGCCGGCGTCCAAGCCGCTGATCGAGCAGCCAATGCCGTCGCTGCCCGTTTTGGCGATCTGCTGCCAGGCGCCGTTGACCCGCTGATTGATGAGGTAGCCGGTCGCGCCGGACACCGCGGCCCACGCCAGGTCGATCTGCGACGCGGAACGCACCGTGAGCGTTAACGACGGGGCGGCCGGCGGCTGCGGGAGAGTGGCGGCGCTTACCGGTTTTCCCCAGGTCGTTCCCAACGAGTTGCAGGCGGCCACGTCGAAACTGTACGTCGTGCCGGCGCTCAACCCGGTGACCGAGAAGCTGGTCCCGCCGTTGCCGAGGGTGCCGATTTGTTGCCAGGCGCCGTTGATCCACTGACCGACCAGGTAACTGGTCGCGCCGGGGACCGCGGTCCACGACAGATCGATCCGCGATGCGGAACGTGCCATCGCGGTGAACAACGGGGCGGTCGGCGAATTCGAGAGGGTGGTGGCCATTGCGGGCTTCCCCCAGCTCGTGCCGGCCGAGTTGTAGGCGGCCACGTCGAACCAGTAAGCCCTGCCGGCGCTCAACCCGGCGACCGAGAAGCTGGTCCCGCCGTTGCCGAGGCTGACGATTTGCTGCCAAGCGCCGTCGATCCACTGATCGATCAGGTAGCCGCTCGCGCCGGAAACCGCGGTCCACGCCAAGTCGATCTGCGACGCGGAACGCGCCGTGGCGGTGAAGGCGGGGGCGGCCGGCGGCTTCTGGAGTGTCGTGGCGCTAACGGGATTCGACCAAGTCGTGCCTGCCCAGTTTAAGGCAGCCACCTCGAAACTGTATGCCGTGCCGGCGCTCAAACCGGTGACCGAGAATCCGGTGCTGCCGCTGCCCAGGCGGGCGATTTCCTGCCAGTCGCCGCTTCGTATGCAGCCGACATTTGGAATGACCCATTCTTTGACCACGTAACCGGTTGCGCCGGACACGCGGGTCCAGGCCAGATCGATCCGCGATTCGGAACGCGCCGTGGCCGTGAACGATGGGGCGGCCGGGGCAAACTTGTTTGCGGCGGCGGATGCGCCTGCGATGCCGTACCGGCTTGCGCCTGCGAGAGAGGCAGAGGCCATAAATTCGTAGAGGTTGTGGGTAGCGCCGCTGCCGGTGAGATTGGCGGAAAGCAGCATGCGCTGCTCCAACCGCTCCGTGCCTAGCCGCTTGGCTCGTTTCCGCGCCGGCGCTTTGCGAATCCCACGCGCATTTTTACCGCCACCGAACGATTTTATAAACGTATAGTCCATGAAAGCCATGATAGTTCTCCCGTGCGAAAATAATCTTGTTAGGTGGCATTTTTGTGCTTCTTGTGTGGAGTAGGATCCCACGTCTTACGTGGGTCGTTAAGCAACGGAGACGAATCGAGAAAACGTGCCGAGACAACTTGCGACAAGTCTGCCCGAGCGGGACCTTGAATCGGCCGGCCTCAGGGCGGGCCGATTTTTCTCGGTAATTCAACCCTAGGTCGGATTTTGGCCTGCGGCAAATAAAAAAATAAAAAAAGTGGCGAATCGTGCGCGATTTTGCGGCTTTGGCCGGTCCTCACGTCC
Source organism: Pirellulales bacterium (assembly GCA_020846145.1). Lineage (GTDB taxonomy): Bacteria > Planctomycetota > Planctomycetia > Pirellulales > Thermoguttaceae > JADLEL01. The sequence goes on from JADLEL010000102.1 coordinate 20,774, forward strand.
CCTTGCTGCTAGATAGCCCCCGTGCATATCGGGGGCGAAGTGGGGAATGAACGGAATTGTCGGGTGGACTTTGCCCGCCCACGATCCAATTCTTGAAAAAATTGCGGGCAAAGCCCACCGTACAACGCACCAAGCTACTCATGCTTAGAACCTGTCCAGTATCAAGACCGCGTTTTGTTCGTTGCGGACACGGTTTGGTTGGCGATTCTGCGAGGCGGGAGCCTCGCGGACATTGCGTTCCCAGGCGGGAGCCTGGGAACGAGAAAATCGCGG
>JADLEL010000103.1 GCA_020846145.1 Pirellulales bacterium
ATGTTATGCCGCGCCGTTTCTCCCCCAGGCGTTGCCTGGGGCTGGGCGAACTGCCGGCCCTTTGGGCCGTCGCGGCCGCGTTCCAGTGGCATTAATCGGTTAGGTACGCTTTAGCCGGATGAACCAAAAAAAATGGTCCCAAAGGTTGTTTTTCGTGTTTTCGCCCTTTCGGGCTTTCGCGATTGCCCGATAATCATGCTAAAGTGTCCAAAAAAATTCCATTTATTCCCAGAAATAACTTGTCTTTTTGCGCAGGAACGTTATATTAGAGTCCAATTCATCGTTTCATTTTCAAATGATGGCATTCTATTCCACGAGGCAGCGGTAAGCGTTCGGTCCTTCGGCGCGATAAGCGATTGATTTGCTTTATCGTCGTCGTTTCTTGGGCCGAGAGTTCTCCACAAGCACGACAGCAACCGTTCTCTTTTCCAGGAAAGCTTTCCGGGGAAAGGGTGCGCAATGGCTTGCATCCCGGCCTATGAGCCAAGCGTTTCCCAAAAAAACATTTAATGGTCGTGGAGATTTCAATATGAACCGGCAAATTTTCAGTTTAATGGTCCTCGTCTTTCCCAGCTTTGTCTGCAACGTCTCGCGAGCGGACCCCACCTATAACGTCTTCGATCTCGGTACGCTCGGCGGATCGGAAAGCTATGCCTACGGCATCAACGCCGGCGGGCAGGTCGCGGGCTGGAGCAAGACCGGCGGCGGCGATTGGCGCGCCTTTCTCTACGGCGGCTCGACGATGACCGATCTGGGCACGTTCGGCGGCAAAAATAGCGATGCCTTCGCCATCAACGCCGGCGGACAAATCGCGGGTTGGGCCGACAAAGCCGACGGCGTTTATCATGCTTTCCGCAAAAGCGGCTCGACGATGACCGACCTCGGCACGCTCGGCGGAACTTATAGCGCCGCCTCCGGCATCAACGACAGCGGGCACGTCGTGGGCTACGCCCAAACCGCCGCTGAAAATAACCATGCGTTCCTCTACAACGGCTCGACGATGATCGACCTGGGAACGCTCGGCGGAACGTACAGCGTTGCCGCAGACATCAACGCCGGTGGAAAGGTCGTGGGCGAAGCCTGGATGCCCGGCGATGTCGCTCAACATGCCTTCCTCCATGACGGATCGAAGATGATCGATCTGGGAACGCTCGGCGGATCGAACAGCGCCGCCAGCGCCATCAACGCCGGCGGGCAAGTCGTAGGCCATTCCCTTGCTTCCGGCAACTCCGCTTTCCACGCTTTCCTCTATAGCGGCGCGACGATGATCGACCTCGGCACGCTCGGCGGAACGCACAGCTTCGCCCACGATATCAACGCCGGCGGACAGGTCGTGGGCAGTTCCGAAGTCGCCGGCGAATCCAATCGGCACGCCTTCCTTCATAACGGCTCGACGATGACCGACCTGAACGCCCTGATCGATCCGCACTCCTTCTGGACGTTGGTCGATGCAAATAGCATTAACGACGCCGGACAAATTGTGGGCTACGGCATCCACAATGGCGAAGCCCATGCGTTCTTGCTGAATCCCGTACCCGAGTCCGCGACCATGACGCTGTTCGCAACGGCGCTGCTGGGATTCGGCGGATTTTCGTTAGTTCGACGGCGGCAGGCCGGCATCCGAACTGTCCTAACATCGAAAACAGCGTAATCCTCGACGAGGTTGCAAAATGAGCCGGTATCCCTTCCTTCCGATCGCGCTCGTAACGTGCCTCTTCGCGTGCAAGTGTGCCCAAGCGGCTGCCATATCCTATTACGTTACCGATTTAGGAACTCTCGGCGGTGCGAGTAGCCGGGCTTACGGCCTCAATAACGCCGGGCAGGTCGTGGGGTATGCCTACACCGCCGGCAACGCCGCTTGGCACGCCTTCCTCTACAACGGCGCGGCGATGACCGACCTGGGCACGCTCGGCGGAATGTACAGCACTGCATACGGCATCAACGACAGCGGGCAGGTCGTAGGTTCCGCCTATACCGCCATCGGCGCCGAACACGCCTTCTTCCTTAGCGGCTCGACGATGTCCGACCTGGGCACATTCGGCGGCACGCGAAGCTATGCCACCGATATCAATGCGAGCGGACAGGTCGTGGGTTATGCTTACACTACGGACGGCGCCATTCAACATGCCTTCCGCTACAACGGCTCGACGATGACCGATCTGGGGACACTCGGCGGAACAAGCAGCTATGCCTATGGAAATAACGACAGCGGGCAGATCGTGGGCTATGTCCGCCGCTCTAACGGAACTACTTATGGCTTTATCCACAGCAGTTGGGGGAGGATCGACCTGAGCACGCTCGGCGGATCGCAAAGCTCCGCCAACGACATCAACAACAGCGGTCAGGTCGTGGGTTGGGCCAGGACCACCGGCAATGCCGCCACTCACGCATTCCTCTACAGCGGCTCGACAATGACCGACCTGGGCACGCTCGGCGGAACGGAAAGTTCCGCCACTGACATCAATGCCGGCGGGCAGATCGTGGGTTATTCCAAGACCTCCGGCAACGCCGCCACTCACGCATTCCTTTACAGCGGCTCGACAATGACCGACTTAAATACCCTTATCGATCCGCTTGCCGGCTGGACGCTGATCGATGCGCAAAATATCAACGACGCCGGGCAAATCGTGGGATACGGCAACCACAACGGCATGTCTCATGCTTTCTTGCTCACGCCCGTCCCCGAACCTGGGACCGGATCGCTCTTCGTGGCGGCAGTGCTGGCATTCGGCGGATTGGCGTGGGTTCGAAAGAAACGGTAATCATGCAAGAAAGCATCCTCTTGCCTTCAGCGATGCGGGGATTCTCCCGGCGCGGCCCTTCTATTCGTGACTCTCGATCACTTCCAGCAATCGCCGGCGGATTTCTTCCAGGCGCGGGGGAGAATCGATCTTGCCGCGTTCTCGGTCGGTGACGTAGAACACATCGACCACCTGATCGAGATACGTGCCCACTTTCGCCCGCGCCACCGAAAGGCCCAGCTCGAAGAGCGTGCGCGTGACGGCGAACAGCAAGCCCGTGCGGTCGTGGGCGAAGATATCCAAAATCGTGTAGGAGTCGGAGGTGCTGTTGTCGATCTTCACGCGGGTCTGCACGCCGGGCACTTTCAGCGGCTGCCCGCCGCCTTTCCGCCACGTGCGGCGGAAGGAGGGCGAATCGCCGGCCGGGGCCTGGAGCGCGAGCGTCAGCGCCCGGCCGATTTGGGCGATCCGCTCGGGCGGCGATTCTCCGGCGTAGTCGGGATCGAATACCCAGAATCGATCCAGCACCAGGCCCTCCGCCAGGGTGTGAATTTGCGCCGCACGGATTTCCAGGCCCTGGCTGCTCAGCGCGCCGGTCAGCTTATGGAAAATGCCCGGCGTAATATGCTCCGAGGTGGCGATCGTATATTGGCAGACGCCGGTCTCCGGCAGATATTCGCCCCTCGCCAAAACATCGCTCGGTCGAATCCCGCGCAATAAGCGCAGATCGGCGGCCGCCTGCCGGGGCTGCGTGGCGTTCAAGTATCCGGCGGGAAGTTCGTCGATCTGCCGCCGATACCAGGGATCGTCTTCCGCGTCGGCGAGGCATTCCCCAATCTCCCCGCGCCGCCGCTTGAGGAAATCGTCGAGACTCGTGGCGGGGCTGTCGCCGGCAAGCTGCTGCATGGTGCGGTGATAGAGATCGGTCACGATCTCCGACTTCCAGCCGTCCCATACGTCCGGCCCCACGGCTCCCAGGTCGGCCGCGGTCAACACATAGAGCATCTGCAGCACGTCGGGCGAGCCGACTTGCACGGCGAAATCGACCGCCAACTGCTCGTCGGCCGTGTCGCGGCGGAACGCCAAATAGTTCATCAGCATGTGCTTGTGGACCAAAAATCGCAGCACGTCGGCATCCTCCGCCGGCAGCCCCAGCCGCCGGGCGACCTCGAGCGCGATCCGCACGCCCACCTCGCGGTGGTCTTCCAGGTAGCCCTTGCCCAGATCGTGCAGCAACAGCGCCAGGTGCAACAGGTCTTTCCGCCGCAGTGGGCGATAGACGCGGCCCAGCGGACCGCGGTCGATGCACAACTCGGCGGCGAACTCGACCGCCCGCAGGCAATGCTCATCCACCGTGTATTTGTGATACTGGTTGAATTGCAACAGTCCTCTCGTGCGGGCGAAATCGGGAATGAACCGCTCCAAGAGTCCCGCGTCGTGCAGATCGCGGAGCAGCGTACCCAGCCGGGCCGGATGGCTCAAGAGCGACAGGAAGTGCCGGCAGGCTTCCGGCGGGGGCAGCGCCGGCGGCAGCGAAGCCGCTTGGCGGCGGATGATCTCCCAAGTGTCCGCCGCGATCGGCCGGTCGTAGAGGTTCGCCAGATCGACCAGCCGGAGGATGGCCGTCAGATCGCGGCCGATCGACGCGGCGGCGCGGCGGCCGGTCCACAGGCCGACCGGTCCGCTGCGGATGCCCTCCTCGATGCGATGCCCGAACAACTCGGTCTGTACGCGGGCGAGAAGATCGCGCGATTTCGCCCGCGCCACGAACCGCCGGGCGATGTGGCTGACCGCCTGGGTGTGCCGAAAGTATTCGCGCATGAACTGCTCGACGTCGAGCAAGCCCTCGTGCGACTCGTAGCCGCGAAGCGCGGCGATGCGAAGTTGCTCGGCGCGGGAGAGCACGTCGGCCGATTGACCGGCGTGGAAATGCAGTTCGTTTCTGAGCCGCAAGAGAAATTCGTCGGCGCGGCGAAGCGCTTCGAGGTCGTCCGTGCCCAGCGCGCCGAGTTCGGCGAGCCGGCCATAGTCGTTCGTTTCGTGGCGGAGAAAACCGATCCAGCGAATCAATTGCAAATCGCGCAGCGTTCCGCCCGACCGCTTCACGTTCGGCTCCAGGAGAAACACCGTTTCGCCGTATTTCAGGCGTTCCTCGGCGCGGGAACGGTCGATCGCGCCGATCAGGAATCGGCGGCGACGCCCCGCTTGCCCGCGGAATTGCCGCCAAAAGCGGTCGAACAACTCTTCGTTGCCGGTCAAATAGCGCGACTCGACGAGCGAGGAACAGATTTGCGGATCGGTCATCGCCATGCGGCACGCTTGCTCCGGCGTGCGGACGCTGTGGCCGAGGATCAAGCCCGCGTCGAACACGCCCCGCAGCAGCCGTTTGGCGAAAGGCGCCACGCGATTTCCCAGCCCCAGCGGGTGCAGAATCATCAGATCGACGTCGCTAAAGGGGGCCATGTCGCGGCGGCCGTAGCCGGCATGGGCGACGAGCGTAATCTGGGAGAGAAGTCCATTCGGTCCCGATTCCTGGAGATCTCCCAGTTCGTCTTGAACGAGTTCGAGAAGGGCCGCATCGCGGAGATCGGTAATTTTGCCGCACAGTGCGACGCCCGACATCCCCGCGCGATGCAACTCCTTGCACTCTTCATGCGCCAAGCCCAGCCGTTGCTTCACCGCGAGAACGTGGTCGCGCAGGGTGGTCATGGTTGTGAGGGGTGAGGGGCGCGGGGTGCGGGAACAGGGGCAGCGGAGTTTCTGCTCCCCTCACCCCTCGCCCCACACCCCTTGCTATATCGCATTCTCCCCCGATTCGCCGGTGCGGATGCGGACGGCCTCGGCCAAATCGGTGACGAACATCTTGCCGTCGCCCACCTGCCCGGTTTGGGCGGCACGCATGATGGTGTCGAGGACGGTTTGCAGTTTCGCGTCCAGCACGACTACCTCGATCTTGATCTTCGGCACGAAATCGACCTGGTATTCCGTGCCGCGGTACATCTCGGTGTGTCCTTTCTGGCGGCCGAAACCGCGGACTTCGGTAATGGTCATGCCCGCGATGCCTTGCTCCGTGAGCGCGTTCTTCACGTCTTCCAGTTTGAAGTGCCGGATGATGGCTTCCACTTTTTTCATGGGGCTCGACTCCTCGAAAAGCCGCCGCAACCCTCGCGCGGCGGGAATGGACGATTATTCCTTGTTTCGTTGCGAAAGTATAGGGAATTATCCGTTGAAAGTCCAGTTACACATAAATGCCTATCGAAAAACCATGTCGGTTGGGGTGGCAGTTGTACTGCCACCCCTGCTAGCCGGCGATTCAAGGGGCGGCAGTATAACTGCCACCCCAACGAATTGAGGTTTTAAGATAAGTTCTAAATATATATATACCCTTCCTCGCCGTGTTGGCTGAAGTCGAGACCCTCGATTTCTGCTTGACGTGAAACGCGGAGACCGATCGTGGCATCGAGCACCTTCAGGATCACGAATGTCGCCACGATGGCCAGCGCCCAGGTTACCAGCACGGCGATGATTTGCGCCGAAAGCACCGGTCCGCCTTCCAAAAGGCCGAGCGGCTTGCCGTCGGCGAAGGCCCCGGTCGCCCGGGTGGCGAAAATGCCGGTGAGGACCGCTCCCAGCGTGCCGCCCACGCCGTGAATGCCGAAGGCGTCGAGCGAATCGTCGTATTTGAACCGCGACTTGAGCGCGGTGCATGCCAGATAGCAGACGATGCCCACGGCCACGCCCATCAGCAAAGCCGGCATCGGCGTAACGAATCCGGCGGCGGGCGTGATGCATACCAATCCCGCCACCACGCCCGAGCATGTACCCAGCACGGTCGGTTTTCCGCGGAGGATCCACTCCAATACCGCCCAGGTAATTCCGGCCGACGCGGCGGCGAAATGCGTGGCGGTGAACGCGCTCGCCGCGAGCTTGTTGGCGGCCAGCGCGCTGCCGGCATTGAAGCCGAACCAGCCGACCCAAAGCATGGCCGCGCCGATGGCGGTGTAGGTCAAATTATGCGGCGGCATCGGCTCGCTGCCGTAGCCCAGTCTTTTTCCCAAGAGCAAGGCGCACACCAGGGCCGAAACGCCCGAACTGATATGCACCACCGTCCCGCCGGCGAAATCCAACGCGCCGCCGCCAAAAAAACCAACTGCGTTCGGGCTGCCGTACATCAATACGCCGCCGCCCCAAACCCAGTGACAGAGCGGGCAATACACGATCGTGCCCCAGAGGATCGAAAACAGCACCATCGCGCTGAATTTCATGCGTTCGGCGAACGCTCCGCAAATCAAGGCCGGCGTGATGATGAAAAACATGCCTTGAAAAAGCATGTGCGTAAGCCGCGGGATCGTCAGCGTGGGATGCATCGGCGTGTGCGACGCGCCGTCGCTCCATTCGGCCTGCACTCCTTGCATGAAGAGATGGTCGAAATTGCCGATCCACTTCGGCGGTTCCGGCGTCGCCGTATCGCCGCCGAAACCGAGCGTGTAGCCGTAAATCGCCCAGATTACCGTCATCAGGCACATCAGGAAGATGCATTGCATCATCACGCCGAGCACGTTTTTCTTGCGCACCAGGCCGCCGTAAAACAGCGCCAGCCCGGGGCCGGTCATCATCAGCACCAAGGCGGAACTGACCAGCAGCCAGGAGTTGTCGCCCGTGTCGAGCTTAGGCTCCTGGGGTGCGGTCGGTGTTTCGGGCGCGGCCGAAACCGTTGGCTCCTCGGCCGCGAAACAGGGTGTGTTCCAACCGGCAAGAAGCGTTGCCGCCGCGATCGAAATTGAAATAACCACGAAAAGTTTTCGGCCGACGATCATTGTTTAGCCTCCAGCGATATTTGCGGACGAGCACACTACCTCAACTTTTCCTGCCCCGGGGGGCGGTATTGGGACGTAAGAAAAAAATATCGCCCAATCACTCATGGCATAGTCAACAAGCAATCGACATGCCAAAAGTAAAATATGCCCCGACTTTTAAGATATTTTAAGGATTAAATCAAGAATTACGGAAGAAACTGCCCGCATTTTATGCAATCCGTGTCCAATTATTGGGCGTTTATGCCTTCCGCCATGGAACATCACAGAGGCCGGCCCGATGATTCACCGTCCTGGCGAGCACGAATAGCAAATCACCCAGCCGATTCAAAAAGACGAGTTGAAACGTATTGATCGCCCCCGGTTCGAGTTGCTGCAAGGCCACCAGTTTTCGCTCCGCCCGGCGGCATAAGGTTCGCGCGACGTGCAGCAAAGCCGCCGTGCGGCACCCGCCGGGAAGGATGAAATTCGTAAGCGGCGGCAATTCGTCCTCGAACCGGTCGATCGCCGCCTCGATCCGCCGGACATGTTCCTCGCCCAGGATCGGGCATTGCGGCACGGCGGGCGGAACGGTCGCCATTTCCGAACCGGCGTTGAAAAGGTCGTTTTGGAACCGATCGAGCAAGTCGTCCACCTCTTTCGCCAATCCCTGCTCGCCGCGGACGAGACCCAGCAGGGCGTTCAACTCGTCGTAAGTGCCGCAGACCTCGAGCCGCGGCGCGTTCTTCCAAATCCTCTGGCCGCCCACCAATCCCGTTTCCCCCGCATCCCCGGTTTTCGTGTAAATTTTCATGGACATATCTCAAATCCTTTTCGCGCGTTTCGTGATTAATGAACCGAAAACCAAATCCCCTCGTTCATCCCCGCCGCCAAACGCAAAAAGGTTCACCGGAAGGCCGAGCATCCCTCCGGCGTTTTTTTAGGTGGCGGCCGTCCCGGCTGCGGAGAACCTCAAACGACGGATTCTTGGACAGTCGTTAAGTCCCTGCCATACAAACACTTAGAGCCGCCGAAATTTTCGTTTCGACGGCTCTTTCTCGTCGCGGTCGGGAGGCGGCAACCGGAGTTGCTCGGGCGCGCGGCAATTACTTGCAGCAGCAGCCCTTCATCCCCGCGGGCTTCTTCGCCGCTTTCTTGGGGGCGGCTTTCTTCGCTGCCTTGGCAACTTTCTTCACGGCTTTCTTCGCTACTTTTTTGGCCACAGTCGATCTCCTTAAAAGGGTTCGGGAAGGCCCGGTCGTCCGATGCGACCGTTCGCACCGAATTCGCGGGCCGACCTCCATGATACAAAAAACGATTGGTCACCTTCACCGCCAAAGCATTTGAGCGTGCTCCTGACCGATGAAGCGTCGTTTCCTGCGAGGTGAAAACAACTACTGTTCTAATTTGTACAATGTTTTTTTGATAATTCAATAGCTTATCGAATTTTTTTTTGCGGAATTGCGAAATTATTTTCCCGCGCCGGATTTCAAACGCCGGTTTTTTCTGGGATCGAATGAATGCAGGACCGGTTTCCAGCCTCTCTATCCGCCCCGGCCCAAGTAAGACTGGAGGGCCCGATAATTCTCATACGCGATGAATCCAAACCACAACAGCACGAAGTAATCTTCCCATTTCGCGGCGGCATAGATGCCGAACAGAACCGCCGATGCGATCGACAATCGCAGCGATTGCCGTATTCCATCGCGCAAATTGCAGCGCAAGAACAACTCCCGGGCGATCTGGCCGCCGTCCAAGGGATAGACCGGCAACAAGTTCACCAGCCCCCAAGCCACGCAAAGAAAAAAGACCTTATTGAGCAGAAATTCGAGCCGGACGTTCGGCAATTCTTCCACGACAGGCAAATAAAACGGCCGTTCGAAGAAAAGATGCTCGCCGAATCCCGCCGCTCGGAGAATTCCCGCCAACAGCGCCGCCAGCAAAAAGCCCGCACCCGGCCCGGCGAGGGAAATCGCGATCTGTTCCCACGAGGTTACGCCGACGAATCGCCGATGCCTGGCGGGATCGTACGACGCCAATCCGCCCATGCCGTGAAGCGTGATCCAGGGGCGGAAACCGAACGCCCGAATCACCAGCGCGTGCCCCATCTCGTGCCATAAGATGCTAATGAAAACGGCAATCACCCAGATCAAGAGCAAGGCGGGATCCTTGAGCCGCATCCCCAGCATCACCGCCAGCACCCAAAACCAGGGCGAAATGCGGACCGGCATCCCCAAGAGCGAGAAATTCAAGTCTGCTTTCGTTCGTTCCGGCTCATGCAGTAACACGGGGCAATACTTCCTGAAGATTAATCCGATTGTGCCGCCCTGGTCTCTTTCATCGCGCCATACGGTGGGGGAACCGGCGATTTTCCCCTAGAAAGAACGGTTAAAATATACTCCGCCGCCCGGCTCGATGCCCCGCCGTGCGCGACTTCCGCCCGCAGCTTCTCGAGCTGCTCGATCCGCGCCGCCCGCTTTTCCGGCTGCGCGAGCCATTCGACGATATGCCCGGCAAGCTGCGCCGATTTGTCCTCGCAGGTCAAATACTCAGGAAAAAGCACCTGCTCGGCGTCGGGCTGCGCGGGATCGAACGGCTCGATGTCGCCGGTGTAGAGCTTGCCCGTCGAAAGCAGATTCACCAGGGTAATGTACTTCACCTTGCGGAAAAACTTCTGCACCTGATAGGCGAAGCGGCCGACGTGGTACAAAATCACCGTCGGCGTCGCATGATAGAGCAATTCCAGCGAAACCGAGCCGGAAACGGCCATCGCGCAATCGGCCAGATGCATCAACTCCGGCGTTTTGCCGACGTGAATCTCGATCGGCAGGCCCGCCGCTTTCACCTGTTTCCTGGCGATCTCCGCCTGATGCGGCTTGAAACACGCCAACGCGAACCGGGCTTGCGGCACTTTTTCGCGGACAATGTCCGCCGCCCTCAAAAACCACCGCAGGTTTTGCGTAACCTCCTGCGTCCGCGAACCGGGAAGGATGACGACCAGCGGCCTGCGCTCGCAGGGGACTGTCGCATTTTTCGCGGCGGGAGGAACGTTGATTGTTGGCTGGACTCGATCGCCGTGAAAAATGGGACTGTCCCCTTTTCGGTATTCTTCCAAAAACTCCTCATCGAGGTCCAGCCGCCGGACTTCGTCGAAGAACGGATGTCCCACAAACGTCGCGTCGCAGCCCCGTTCGTTATACCACTGTTTCTCGAAGGGCAGGCTGCAAAGCACGTGATCGACGAATTTCCGCATTTTTTTTACCCGCCACGTCGCCCAGGCCCAGATTTGCGGCGGGGTGTAATAAAAAACGGGAATGCCTTCCGCCTTGGCATAACGGGCGATCCACCAATTGAAGCCGGGATAGTCGATCAACACCACGGCGTCCGGCCGCTGCTCGCGAAAGTAGCGTTTGGCGCGGCTCAAAAGCCCCAGAAACGTCTTCAAATTGGCGAACACCCGGGCAAACCACATCACGGCCAACGCCGTCAAATCCTCGTGCAGCGTGCAGCCCGCCGCGGCCATCTGCGGCCCGCCGTAGCCGACGATTTCTATCTGAGGGCAACGCGCGCGCAACTGCCGAATCAGATTCGCCCCGTGCAAATCGCCGCTCGGTTCGCCCACCGAAAAAAATATCTTGAATGGCCGCGCGAAAACGCTCCCCTCTCCGGGCACCGACCGAAGGTTCGTCGGAAGAGGGGCTGGGGGTGGGGGCATCTTGGCTCCTTCCAATAAAGTAGTGGTCCTGCACAAATTATATTTGACGGGTGCCATGCCCACGCTTGTCGTGGGCATGTTGCAGATTCTCATGCCCACGACAAGCGTGGGCATGGCACCCAACCTTTCAAATAGTGTTTGTCGAACCAGTAGAACTCCATTAAATTATCGCAAATCCCCCAGTTTAACGATAGAGCAGATTATTCCAAATCGTTTATCCCCTTACCGTTCAATTAAGTCATTTAGCCCCCGGTGAATACACCGGGGACAAACCGGGGAAAATATTTAAGCGTGTTTTTCAGAAAATATCCAACGCAACGCCCCCCGTGTATTCACGGGGGGCTAAATCGTGTCCCTATTTGAGATATCCTTATTGCACGCTCTCGCCTTTCGCCCACGCACTGTTTTTATAGAGTTTATCGAGCGTTTTTCGCGCTTCGACGGCGCGTTCCGGGCGGTGAAGTTGCTCCCAAATCTCCGCCAAATTGGCCAGCGCTTCGGCATGGGTATCGGGCACCGAAGCATAGAGCAAATCGGTCCGCAGAAAGGCGAACTTCGCCTCATCGAGGTCGCCCAACTGGCGGTACGCGGTTCCCAGCGCGTTGTAGGCGCGCGACAGGAGTTCGGCGTCCTCGCCATCGGCATCCCCGCGGGTAGCCTTCTCGATGACGCCGCTGAGGATCACGATCGCCTCCGGCGTCTTTTTTTGGCCCGTAAGCGACGATGCCTTTCCCAACAAGGCGATGGTCCGCTGCCTTTCGGCCAAGGGGCCTTCCGCCTCGGCGCCGAGTACCGATTGAAAGGTTTTTTCCGCCTCCGCGAACTTGCCCTGCGCGAGTTGGGCGCGGCCGATCAGCACGCCGGCCTTCATTTTGACGTCGGGCCAGGGCGCCTGGGCAAGTTTTCCGTAATACTCTTCGGCCTTCGCAAAGGATCGCACCCCGGCCAGCAAATCGCCGAGCGCCTCGTTGGCCTCCAAATAGTGGTAGCTCTCGGGATTGTTCTTCACGAAATCGAACATCGCCTTTCCGGCGTCCTCGATTTTGCCCACTCCGCTTAAGGCGAGTTTGCCGTTCGCCAGGGCAGCGTAATAATCGTATTCCTGCTTGAGAATGTCGGAATCGATCTCGGCGGGATCGATCTTCGCCAGGAATTTCAATCCCTCGGCATATTCCCGCTTGCCGGCGATCTCGGTTTTCGCGCCGTTGAGCGCCTTTTTCACGGTTGCCGAGCCGCCGTCGAAAAAAATGGTTACGATCTGATTGGTCGGAACCTCCTTGGTCGTTTTATGGCCTCCCAATCCTTGTTCGATGGTAACTTTATCCCAGTTCATTTGCACGATTTTGCCGGAAACCGAAGTCCCATTCACGGTTTTGATGCTATCCAGACCTTGGGCCGCCGCCGCAAGCAGAACCGCCGCAATCGCCGAAAAAACGCGGATGATTATCATGGATACTCCCTTTCTCAATGCCTTGGACCAATCTACTCCAAAAACCGATTCCATGCAAACCAAGGAAATGGGAATTGGGTAAGCGGGGGAAAGCAAACAGCAGCATTTTCAGCCGCTTGCGGCCCCATGAATCAAGGGGTAAATTATGAACTTTAGAGTTCTCCTAACTCCAATCCCTATCCCCTATCCCCTATCCCCTTCCTCTCCCCATGAAACGAGCGAAAATCAGCATTATTGGCGCGGGCAACGTGGGTGCGACCACGGCCCATTGGTGCGCGGCCGCCGAACTGGGCGATATCGTGCTCCTGGATATACCGCAAACCGAGAACATGCCCAAGGGCAAAGCCCTCGACCTCTTTCAGGCCGGCCCGATCGTCGGTTTCGACGCCCGCATCGCCGGCACGACCAGCTACGACGACACCGCCGGGAGCGATGTCGTGGTCGTTACGGCCGGCATCCCTCGCAAGCCGGGCATGAGCCGCGACGACCTGTTGGCCACCAACGCCCGCATCGTCGGTTCGGTCGCCGAACAAATCAAAATCACCAGCCCGAAGGCGTGCGTCATCGTGGTCAGCAATCCGTTGGACGCCATGGTGCAAAAGACCTTCCAGGTAACCGGCTTCCCGCCCGAGCGCGTGATGGGTCAGGCCGGCGTGCTCGATACCGCCCGCTTCCGCGCGTTCATCGCGTTGGAACTGGGCGTCAGCGTCGAGGATATTTCGGCCATGCTCCTGGGCGGACACGGCGACACGATGGTCCCGCTCTCGACTTGCGCTTCGGTCGGCGGAATTCCCATCGCGCAACTCATCCCGCACGAACGGCTGGCCGAGATCGTGCAGCGCACCCGCGACGGCGGCGCGGAAATCGTCGGCCTGCTGAAAACGGGCAGCGCGTACTACGCCCCCGCCGCGGCCACCGCGCAAATGGTCGAGGCCATCGTCCGCGACAAAAAGCGGGTCATTCCCTGCGCCGCCTATTGCAAGAAGGAATACGGCGTCGGCGGCTACTACGTCGGCGTGCCCGTGGTGCTCGGCGCGGGCGGCGTGGAGCGCATCCTCGAAGTCCAATTCACGCCCCACGAACGGCTCGCCTTCCAGAAGTCGGTCAACGCCGTCCAAGCCCTCGTCGAAGCCATGACCCGCTTGACGGGGTAACCTGTCATTTCGCCCGCATTATTCCTAGCGCGGCGTAGCCGCAACCAATCGTTTAGCCCGGAGCCAACGGCGACGGCGGGCATAAGGGGCACTGGAAAACTCCACCCGCCGTCGCTGTTGGCTCCGGGCTAAACGAAAAACTTTGAGGATTTATCCTCAATCCTAAAAACCAATGGCATAAAAAGCGATTTGTAGAAGCGGCATCTTGCCGCTTTTGCCTAAAATGCGGCAGGATGCCGCATCTACGATGTTTGTGAATAATCCCGGTTAGTGATTGACGGAAATCCCGAATCCCGCATGGCTATCGCGCCAATTCCACGTGCCGGGTTTCGCGGAGCACGGTAACTTTGATTTCGCCGGGGTAGGTGAGTTGTTCCTCGAAGGTGCGGGCGATATCGTGGCAGATTTTCGCCGCCGAGTCGTCGGTGGTGTCCTTCGCGCTTACCAGCACCCGCAACTCGCGGCCGGCTTGGATCGCGTACGCCTGCTCCACACCCGGAAATTTCTGGGCGATCGACTCCAACTCTTCCATCCGCTTGACGTAGCGTTCGAGCGTCTCGCGGCGGGCGCCGGGCCGCGATGCGCTGCAAGCGTCGGCCGCCGCGACGATCACGGTGTAGGGATTTTCCAGGCGCATGTCGTCGTGATGGCAGGTGGCGGCGTGGATCACTTCGGGCCGCTCGCCGTAGCGCTTCAGCAAGTCGCCGCCGATCTTCGGATGCCCCCCCTCGGCCTCGTGGTCGGCCGCCTTGCCGATATCGTGCAGCAAACCGCAGCGGCGGGCGATGCGGCCGTCGAGCCCGATCTCGTCGGCGATCATGCCCGAAAGGAAGGCCACTTCAATGCTGTGCCGCAGCACGTTTTGGCTGTAGCTGGTGCGGAAGTGCAGCCGGCCCAACAGGTTCACCAGGCGTTCGTGGAGGTGCGGGGTTTCGGCCTCCTGGCAGGCCTCCTCGCCGAGTTTTTGGATGTACCGCTCCAATTCGCGCTGCGTAACGACGACGATTTCCTCGATCCGGGCCGGGTGGATGCGGCCGTCGGCGATCAGTTTTTCGAGCGACATCCGCGCGACCTCGCGGCGGATCGTGTCGAAGGCGCTGACGATCACCACGCCCGGCGTGTCGTCGATAATCACATCCACGCCGGTGGCCTTCTCGAACGCGCGGATGTTCCGCCCTTCGCGGCCGATGATGCGGCCCTTCATTTCGTCGTTGGGGATGCCCACCGTGCTGGTGGTGGTTTCGGCGGTGTGCGCCGCGGCGAACCGCTGGATGGCCGTGAGCACGATCTCCCGCGATTTCTGCTCGCACGTTTCGGCGAGCATCTTCTCGTGCTTCTGGATCATCGCCCCGGTTTCCTGCTGCAATTGCTGATCGAGGATTTCCAGCAGCCGGCGGGTGGCTTCTTCCTGGCTCAGACCGCTCAATTGGTGCAGGGTTTGCCGCTGCATGTCGAGCAGCTTGGTCAGTTCTTCCTTGCGCTGGTTGGCCTCCTGGATGCGTTCGGTGAGCTTGCGCTGGGTGCCTTCGACCATTTTCTCCTGTTTGCGGAGTTGTTCGGCCTGGTCTTCGAGAGCGTCCTGGCGCTTGTCGAGCAGGCGTTCGCGCTCGTGGAGTTCGGCGCGGACGCGGCGGAGTTCCTTTTCGCTTTCGGTTTGCGCGGCCAGCGCGGCTTCCTTGATTTCCAGCTCGGCCTCGCGGCGGCGGGCTTCGACCTCCTGCTTGGCAATGCGGATGATTTCCTGGGCTTCGGTTTCCGCGTCGCGGCGGCGAAGACGCTCCAGCATCCGATAGAGCCCAAAGGTCAAAGCGGATGACAGAATGGCGGTAATGATGACGCTGATCGTAATTTCCACGGTCAAGTCCCCTTGAGGTTCGTCTGACCGAACGGCGCCGCTTACCGGGAATGCAAGGCGAGGGACGGGGAAAATGCTTCTTCAGGGCAAGCAATCACCGAAGATCGCCGGCATTCCCAAACGACGGGGGAATCGCCGCGAAAAGAGGTTTTGCACGAGCCGGTGAACGAGTTGGTTGGCGGGGGAAGTCGATCGACCGCGGGACTTTCCGCAACAAAAACTTTTTTACCGCTCCCAAATATCGGGAGGCGGGAAGCAGGTGCGAAGGTAGGAGGGTGGCGAAGTTTCTAGGGAGAAACCTGCGGAACGGATGGATTTTGCGCGCGGATTCACCCGTCGGTTGGGAGTTCGCGGCGGCGCCATGCAGGGACGCGGCAAACCACCGAACTCTTCCAGCAGAAGGCAAACCTTCATCCAACCAACGCGGGGCCAATGGTCGTCGCCGGTGCGGACGCGAAGCGGGAAGGCTTCGGCCGGACCGCGAAAACGCGGCGAGTACGCCTCGGCGAAAATAGCGCCGAAGAGGATTCTCGCCAGACATTGGAGGATCGATACAAGGAACTGCATCGTGGGCCTTATCCCTTAGTTGGGTTGTTCTTGCTGCCTGATACGATCTTCGTCAATACGTGCTTCCTGGCTGTTCGCCGGCTCGGAACCCCCTCTATAGGCTAGTCCTAAGCCGCTCGGAAAAAATCGTAAAAACACGGTTTGGAATGCGGCGTGGAAGGGAAATTGCCGTGAACTTCTCGCCACCTTGCCGCATACCCAATTTCACTTCTTTCCATCATAACAAATTTCATTCAATTCGCAACGGGCCGTTTTCCAACTTTTTTGAAATAAATCCGTTCAGACCGGTAAAAGGCGACGATTGTAACGGCTATTATCGGCAAGCATGTCTTTCCAAAGACGGAACGTCGAGATTGAACTCCAATCGTAAAGGTGTGTTGAGAAGGCATCCTGTATTCGATAAACTTAACCGGGATTATTCATAAACATCGTAGATGCGGCATCCTGCCGCATTTTAGGCAAAAGCGGCAAGATGCCGCTTCTACAAATCGCTTTTATGAATAATGCGGGTTAGATTTCTCCCCTCTCCTTTTGAAATAGGGATAGGAGCAAGGGCTTGGCGGGAATTCCTGAAAAACAAGCAAGTCATTTCATACATCCCCCTCATAAGACGGATAACTGGATTGCCCGTTTGCACGCCAATGCCGCACGATTTCGAATTGCGTTTTGCCGAAAATTGGCCCCCCGAAGACTGGTGCGGGGTTACCGTTTTAGTAGCCGTTTCGGGCGGGGCCGATAGCGTGGCGCTGTTTCGGGCGATGCTCGGCTCGAAACAGAGTGGGACCGGACGGCTGCGCGCCGCCCATTTCAATCACCGTCTGCGGCCCGAAGCCGAGGACGACGAGCAATTCGTGCGGGAACTGTGTGCGAAGTGGAACGTTCCTTGTGAAGTTGGAGTCGCCGAAGTAGCGCAAATGGCGTCCGCTTCCGGCGAAGGCATCGAAGAGGCCGCGCGACGGCTGCGGTACGATTTTCTCGAATCCGCCGCGGGCCGGCTCGGCGCGCGATACGTCGCTACGGCACATACCGCCGACGACCAGGCCGAGACGATTCTGCACCGCATTCTTCGCGGCACGGGCGTAAGCGGCCTGGCGGGCATCGCCCGCGCGAGAACGCTCGGCCACGCCACGCTGATTCGCCCCCTGCTCGAATTCCGCCGCGCGGATGTCGAGCAATACTTAACCGATATCGGTCAACCCTACCGCCGCGACGCCAGCAATTCCGACCTCCGCTTCACCCGCAATCGTATCCGCCGCGAACTCTTGCCGCTGCTCGTGCGGGAGTACAATTCCCAGGCGGTCGAGGCGATTTTGCGGCTGGGCTCCCTGGCCGGCGAAATGCAAGCGGTGGTGGATCGGGCCGTGGCGGAACTGTTCGAGCGGATCGTAACCATCGAGAGCCGAACGAGCGTGCGGATCGATCTCTCCGCTTTGGAAACGACCGACTCCTATCTCTTCCGCGAACTGCTGATGTCGATCTGGCGCAGACAAAATTGGCCCCTGCAGGCGATGGGCTTCGACCAGTGGTGTCTCTTGGAGACGATGGCGCGGGAGAGTTTTTATTTATCGCCGAAGCGCAACGAAAAACGAGTTTTTCCCGGAGCGATTCGCGCGGAAACGGCGCGGGGGGAAATGCGATTAAGGCTCGTTTAGCCCCCGCGTCCACGCGGGGGCGCGTGCCGTCGCTTTGCCGACCGTTCGGTTCATTCCCGCACCCATCCTCCGGCTACTTCGCTTCGTAGTGCGGGTGTTCGGCGGTAACTTGGTGCTTGCCGACCAGCCAGAGCAAAATCGGCGCGGCGACGTAGATCGAACTGTACGTGCCCGTCAGCACGCCGATCGTCAGCGCGAAGGAGAAACCCCGCAGCGCGGGCCCCCCGGCGACGTACAGCACCACGACCACCATGAACACGGTCAGCGAGGTGATGATCGTGCGGCTCAAGGTCTGGTTGGTGGCGTCGTTGACCATTTTGCGGGTGAGGTAGGGGTCCTTGCCGCGGATTTCACGGATCCGGTCGAAGACCACGATCGTGTCGTTCACCGAGTAGCCGATGATCGTGAGGAAGGCGGCGATGATCGAGAGGTTGATTTTGAACTGGTCGATCAACAGAAATTGGCTGACGCCGGGGAGTTGGGCAAGCCAGTAGCTGAAGGCGATGCCGCCCAACGCGACCAGCACGTCGTGGACCAGCGCGATCACGGCGGCCAGTCCGAAAGCCACGCCTTGGAATCGGATCCAGAGGTAGAGGATGATGAGTGCCCAACTGGCGATGATCGCCCACAGGGCTTGCAGGCGAGTGCTCCCGGCCACCGCGCCGCCGATGGCGTTCGAGGCAGGGAAAAACGGCTCGGAGGACAGTTTTTTCGCCGCCGCGTCGAGGACATTCTTCGCTTCGGCGGGCGGCAGCGCGAGCCGGAGTTCCCATTTGCGGAGTTGTGTCCGTAGAGTATTGGGATCGCCTTCGATGAAGCCTTCGCCGGCGATCTCCCGACGAACGTTCTCGGCCTTCAATCCGGCTGCTTGCAGGGCTTCCGCGACGATTGCGCCGACCTGCTCGTGATCGATCGGCTCCTTGAAGTTCAATTCGACTTGCGAGCCGCCGCGGAACGGATCGCTCGCCGCGGCCAATTCCTCGACCGGCGAAACGCTCGATTTGATTTCCTCCGGTTTCTGCTCGGCCGCTTTATTTTCCTCGGTTTTCGCATCCGCGGGTTTTGGATCGGCGGAATTGGCATCCTCGATTTTCGCGCCTTCCGATTTCGCATCGGCGGCCTGTGCGGCTGCCGGCGGGGCGGCGGGCGGCTGGCCCGACGCGGCCTCGACCTGGCCGAACAGCAGCGGCGCGGCGGCGACCGCCGCCAACCAATGGGACGAACGCGGCAATCGCTGCGATTGTTTATCCGACGCGGGTTTTTCCGGGGTCTTCCCGCCGGCTGGGGCGGAGGGGGGTTTTTCTTTCTCCATCGGCTCCGCGGGCGCTTGCAGCTCGATTTGCTCGGCGGCGGGCATTTTGGGGCCGGCCTTCTTCGGGACGGCGGGACCGAGGTTGGTCCAAGTCAACTCGTTTTTCAAAAGTTCGGATCCGAACTTCTTCTGGATGAATTTCTTCACCAATTCGGGAGCCGGCTCCTTGTCGCTTAGGCCTCTTTCCCGGGAGGTGTTGACGTTGAAGCGCAATCCCTCGTCTTCCTCGCCGATGCGCAGCTCGCTGAGGGCGAGGTCGGGCATTTCGACTTCGTCTTTCAGCGCCGCGCGGACCTGTTCGGTGTCGTGCGGTTTCTCGAACTGCACCTGGACCGACACTCCGCCGGTGAAATCGATGTCGAGCAAGCCCTTGCCGCGGAAGATCGACGCGCCCAGCCCAAGCGTAGTAAGGATGATGGAGATTGCGAGGCAGACGGGGAATACGCCCATGAAGTCGATCGACGTATGGCCGATGACGTGCATCATCTTGAGTTGCGCGATCCAGTGGTGGCGTTCGGCGATATCGAACAGCACGTGGGAGACGAACACGGCGGTGAACATGCTGAAGAGCACGCCCATGAGCAGCGGCACGGCGAAGCCGCGCATCTGGTCGCTGCCCATCACCCACAGCACGACGCCCACGATGACGTGGGTCATGTTGCAGTCGATGATGGTCGAGCCGACGCGGTTGAAGGCGTTGCGGATGGCCATCCGGAGCGCGGCGCCCTTCGCCAGTTCCTCGCGCATGCGCTCATAGACCAGCACGTTGTTGTCCACCGCCATGCCGACGGTGAGGGCCAAGGCGGCGAAGCCCGTGAGGGTGAATGCGGCGTTGAAGGTGATCATCACGGCGACGATGCCGAGGATGTTCAGCGCCAGGGCGATGACGGCGATGATCCCCGAAAAACGGTAATAAACGACCATGAAGACCACGACGACGATCGCCGAGAAAATGAGGGCGTAGGAGCTTTTGCGGATCGTGTCCTGGCCGAGCATGGCCCCGGTGTTGAGTTCCTGCACGGGCGTTTTCGCCAAGGCGGCGGGGAGCGAGCCGGCGTTGAGCACTTCCACGATGTCATCGACTTCTTTTTGGGTGAAATTGCCGGTTATTTGGCCGTTGTCGGTGATCGTGGTTTGGATGTTGGGCGCCGAGTACATGATGCCGTCGAGGATGATTCCCAACTGATTTTTGTTTTCCTGAACGCCCTGGGGCCGATTGTCGCTGGTCAACGCGCCGAAGAGCTGTCCGCCCTTGGCGTTGAAGCCGAACAGGACGCAGGGTTTGCCGTATTCGTTACCCGGCCGGGAGCTGGTGAGAAAGTCGCCGGTAACGTCGTACACGTCGTTGACCACCAGCACTTCCGTGAACTCGCGTTTGCCGACCGTGCGTTTGCGCGTCAGGTTCTGGGGTCCGAATTGTTCGCCTTGCTTGACTTCGTACCAGCGCGCGATCCAATTCTTCCCGGTATCGGGATAGGCCATTTTTTCCGGATCGTTCCTGGCCATCTCGATTTCCGTCTTGTGTTTGTGGGTGTTGGCCACGATGCGGAACTCGAGCTTGCCGGTCTGGGAGACGATTTCCTTGACGCGCTTCAGTTCGACCTCGGTAACGTTGGGAATGATGATTTCGATTTGCGTCGGCCCGTAGGGGCGGATGGTTACTTCTTTCTGGCCGCCGGGATTCACGCGGAGCTTGATGGCATCGACGAGCTTGCCGATATCGACGTCCGCAAGCTCTTTTTTATCGCGCGCGAGCTGCTCCTGGTCGATCTCGTAGATCAAGATCACGCCGCCGCTCAAGTCGATGCCGAATTTCGGCGGCCACTTGAGGGCAATCATCGACACGCTGACGATGAGCGTGAAGAGAATCAAGCTGATTTTCCAGCCGTAATCGGGCATGCGCAGCATCCGCGCCACATATCCGCCCAACATGAACGGGCCGATCAGCATCAGGAGCACTAACGCAATCCACAAAAGGGTCCATAAGCTATTGACATCCATAACGAACTCGCTTCGAGGAAATTGAATTGGGGCTTAGGGCTTAGGGCTTAGGTCTTTGCCTACCAAGGCCCAAGACCTAAGACCCAAGACCGACAGTTTATTTTTTTTCTTCCGCCGGTTCGTCGGCGATTACGCGGGCGATGGCGTTGTAGATCACGCGGATTTTCGTGTCGTTCGTTTCATCGACCTTGAGGATCACTTCGTCGGCCTCGCGCTTGGCGTTCATCACCACGCCGTAGATGCCGCCGATGGTTACCACGCGGTCGTTCTTCTTCAAATTATTGAGCAATTCGAGCCGTTTTTTCTGCTCCTTCTTCTGCGGGCGAAGCACCATGAAATAAAATAAAAACACAATGGGAATGATTAGATAAAAGATTTGGGTAAAATCTTGGCCGGGATTCGCGGGCGGGGGGTCCGCGGCAAAAAACAAGTACCGATGCAAGAAAGCCATATTCATAAAATCATCCCCCTCAATAGGGCTTGCGCCAATTTATGGTAAGCTCATCATTTTAAACTCTTCCCCCCCGGTCCACAAGGGGAGGTTTGCGAAGAATCGGGAGGGTCCGATCTGATGCCGGGGTTTTCGACTCGACGGTGCAAACCAAGTTCGTTACACTATCCGAGATTATTCATAAACATCGTAGAAGCGGCATCCTGCCGCATTTTAGGCAAAAGCGGCAGGATGCCGCTTCTACAAATCGCTTTTATGAAAAATACGGGCTATTCCCCGATGGTAAAAAATAACGATTAGCGAATTTGTTTACGTTGTTTTAGATTGCAGCAGTGAGATGGTGGGCAAAGCCCACCCTGCGGGAGAAGGATACTTGGAGTTGCCTATGAATTCGGCACCTAATCGGGTGGTAATTACGGGAATGGGACTCGTGAGTCCGCTGGGAAGCTCCAAAGCGGAACTCTGGGAGGGGCTTGCGTCCGGCCGCTCTGCAATCGGACCGCTTACGATGACGCCGGCGGGCGCGTTGCCCGTAAAATTCGCCGCCGAAGCCAAACAGTTCACCGGCGATATCGAAAATTTCGGACCGCTCGACAAGGAACAAAAGAAGGCCATTCGCAAGGGCACGAAAATGATGTGCCGCGAATGTCAGATGGGCGTGGCCGCCGCGCAGATCGCGCTGGCCGACGCCGGTTTCACCGCGGAAACCTTGCACGCCGAGCGAACCGGAGTGAGTTACGGCTCGGATTATATGGTCTCGCTCCCCGACGATTTCACCGAAGGCATCGGGCAATGCACCGACGGCGACCGGCGGTTCCATTTCGAAAAGTGGGGACCCGAGGGTTTGAAGAAGATGAACCCGCTCTGGCTGTTGAAATATCTGCCCAACATGCCGGCCAGCCACATCGGCATCTATAACGATTTGCACGGGCCGAGCAATTCGGTAACCAGTCGGGAGGCGTCGTCGAACCTCGCGCTCGGCGAGGCCTTTCAGATCGTCCTCCGCGGCGGCGCGGAGGCCATGCTCGCCGGCTGCACGGGCACGCGGTTGAATCCCTCGAAGGCCATGCACGTCGCCTTGCAGGAGGAGTTGGCCTCGTCCGACGCCGAGCCGGCGAAGGCTTCGAGGCCGTTCGATCTGCATCGGACGGGCATGGTTTTGGGCGAAGGAGCGGGAGCGGTGATTTTGGAAAATCTCGCGGCCGCCCAAGCCCGCGGAGCGGCAATCTTCGGGGAGATGCTCGCCGCCGCTTCGAGCTGCGTCGTCGGCCGTCGGCAGCTTGCCAACCGCCGCCAAGCGGTCGAAAACGTGCTGAAATCGCTGCTCGCCGCCGCCGGGATGAAGCCGGAGGATATCGGCCACGTCAACGCGCACGGCCTGGGCACGCGGAGTTGCGACCGCGAAGAAGCCCAGGCGATTCAAGCGATTTTCGGATCGCGGGCGAAACCGGTGCCGGTCGTGGCCGTCAAGAGCGCGATCGGCAATATCGGCGCGGCGGGCGGCGCGGTCGAAACGATCGCCAGCCTGATGGCCCTCCGGCACGGACATTTATTCGCCGCGCTCAATCACGACGCGCCCGACCCCGATTGTCCCGTTTTTCTCCCCGCGGACGGTTCCGTCGAAGCCGGATCGACGTTCATCAATCTCTCCGTAACGCCGCAAGGTCAGGCGAGCGGGATTTTGGCGCGGCGATTCGAGGGATAGTTGTCCTGCAAATATATTTCACGGGTGCCATGCCCACGCTTGCGTGGGCATGTTGCAGTGTTTTCCGGCGATTCTCATGCCCACGACAAGCGTGGGCATGGCATCGTTTGCTAGAATTTCGAGACCAGCCGGAACCGTGAATTAACTTTAGAAACCAATCCCCGTCCACGGCCTACTGCCCCCCGTTATCCAATCCCTAATCCCCAATCCCTCCATGCGCATCCTCTTTATCGGCGATATCGTGGGCAAGCCCGGCCGTCAAATTTGCGTGCGGGCGATTCGCCCGCTGCGCGCCGCGGAGAATCTCGACCTGGTCGTGGCCAACGCCGAAAACATCGCCGGCGGATCGGGCCTGACTCCCGAGATTTATCACGAACTCATGAACGCGGGCATCGACGGCATCACGATGGGCGATCACGTCTATCGCCGCCGCGAGATTTTTCCCCTGCTGCAAAGCGAAAAACGCATCGTCCGCCCCGCGAATTACCCCTCCGCCGCGCCGGGCAAAGACCTGATGATCCTCCGCACTCGGCAGCAAGTCCCCGTTGCGGTGTTCGTCCTGCTGGGCCGCGTCTTCATGCCGCCGGTCGATTGCCCTTTTCAGGCCGCCGACCGCATCCTCGCCGCGCTGCCGCCGGACGTCCGCGTCGTGCTCCTCGATTTTCACGCCGAAGCCACCAGCGACAAGCAGCTCATGGGCCGGCTCCTCGACGGCCGCGTGAGCGCGGTGCTCGGCACGCACACGCACGTCCCCACGGCCGACGAGCAAATCCTCCCCGGCGGCACGGCGTTCCAATGCGACGTGGGCATGACCGGCCCGCACGATAGCATCCTCGGCCGCCGCATCGACCGCGTGAAGGAAACGGTGCTCACCTATCGCCCCACCCAATACGAAGTCGCCACCCGCGACGTGCGGATCAACGGCGCGATCGTCGAGATCGATCCCGAAACCGGCAAAGCCGCGTCGATCGAGCGCATCGCGATCGACGAGAAGCGGGTGGAGCAATTGACGAAGAATAAGGATTGACGGGCGGTAAGCGTTCACGCCCCGGTCGGGGACTGGTCCATTTTTCGGCGTGAAAACGTATTTTATGGACAAACGGTAGGCCGAAAACATGGACCTGTCCCCTTCCCGCGGCGCAAGGGGGACTGTCCCATTTTCGCGGCGATTAAGCACTTTTACGGCACCATAATCTTTTTCGCCGCGAAAATCGGGACAGTCCCCTGTGAACGGTTACGACGGGCGCAAGCGAGCCGAGGGGTTTATCCCCTCGGTTGGGAAGCGTGAAAACGTTCGACCGTTTCAGCCGAGGGGATAAACCCCTCGGCTCGCTAGGGATCGATTGTGCAAAGCTCCTTAGAACCCGTACTTCACCATGAATTCGGTGCGGAGGTCTTCGCCCGGCGTCTCGCCTTTGTAGAGCGTCTTCCACGAGCCGACTTCCAGGCCCAGTTGGAATTGTTTGGTGATGTCGAAAATGATATTGCCGAAATAAACTTGGTTGTAGATTCGGCCCGCGGCGGCGGCGATATCGTTGTCGTCGGGGTCGTCGAGGCAGTAGCCGAAGTGGCTGTGCCAGCGCGGCGACCAGTAGTGATAGAACTCCATCCAGCCGCCGCGGGAGTAGATCGATTCCCGCAGGGTGAAGTCGTAGCCTTGGCCGATGCCGCCGAAGAACGCCGACAAATTATCGCCCATGAAGCATTCCCCCTGGATGCCCGTGCATTCGTTGAACGGCACTTTCCAATCGGCGTTGAGCGACCAGGTTTTGGCGGGTAAATAACCGACGATGGGGAAGAGGAAGCGTTGTTCCCCGACGTGGCTCGAAACGCCCACGGTGATCGGCAGGTCGTTCTTGCCGCGCGGACCGAAGGTCAGCGCC
Organism: Pirellulales bacterium; assembly: GCA_020846145.1. GTDB lineage: Bacteria > Planctomycetota > Planctomycetia > Pirellulales > Thermoguttaceae > JADLEL01. The sequence goes on from JADLEL010000103.1 coordinate 25,280, forward strand.
GCGCGTCCTTCCAAGATCGGCCAGCCGGATTGATCGCCTACGCCCAGCGGGGAAGTGTCGGCGACGACATTTCCATTGATCGATCCTTGCAGAGTCAAGAGTAAAGCATCGGAAAAGGCCAGAAACCGCTCGCCGCGGAATTGCGGCCGGCGATAACCGATGTTGCCGGCGTCCCAATAGACCGAATACATGATCGAGCCGGGGAGGAGCGGCGAAATAACGTCCCACGTTTGGCCGGCCAAGAGGCGGAACCGTTCGTCTTTTGCTTCCAAGTAAGCGTGGCGCAGCAGCAGGGCGCCTTTGTTTTCGGTAATGAAGAAGCCTTGGAAATCGACCTCCACTTTGCCGCCGGTCGAGGCGTCGTTCAAGCAGGCGAGTTTCGGACCGAGCACGTCGATGCCCAGCCGCGTGTTCTTGCCATCGACGTGGAAAGTCGGCTCGCCTTCCCGTTGGGCGGAAAAAACCCAGAGCGTGTAGTCGCCGGTATTCGAGCGTTCGGTTTCATAGACGATGTTGCCCCAAAGGAATCCGTAAGGCGTGATCGTGAAATCGCCCTTCTTCCAAACGAGCTTTTTCATCTCCCCCTTGAGTTCCTCGAGCGTGAAGGTATCTTCCGCCGGCTGGTCCCCGGGAGCATAGGACGCCGAAGCCGCCGAGTGCATCAACGGCGGAGCATCGTAATAATCGCGGGGAGCCGCGGCGGGAACCGCGGCGGAAGCGGATGCGGGAATCGCGGCCGCGCCCCTCCGATCCACCACTTCGGGCAACCGCTTGGGCTGCGACTGTCGCAGCCGTTCGAGCTCCGCGCGGAGCGCTTGGGTCTCGGCCTCGAGTCGATTCAACCGTTGCGGCATGTTGGGATCATCGTTCTGCCCGCGTGCCCGCCCCGGCGCGGCGACCGTTCCCATGCAGACCAAAAGCCCCGCCGCGACGATCGTCCGATAACGCATAAAAGAGGTTCCTTTGGCGGAATGAATAGCTTGCCCGCGGAGATCGACGACAAATGCCCGCTGCGCGGCGGGAGAACAATCCGCTTTAACGGAAAGAGTCCTTTATCCGCTATAAACGATATCGACCGAAAAACCGCTGCTCTTGATAAACCGAGAAAGCAGGAAAGATTGAGCGTAATTCGGATAATCGCGACGTGTATTTTTCGTCATTTTCGGCATAAATCCCCCAACTTGCGGTCTTGCCCACTTGCAAGGCCGGCAGAGCGAATCCCGGCACCTCGTTGAGGCTCCATTTACCGGCTGGTACGAAAACCAATCCAATGATGGGGCAGGATTCCCGCCGATCAGGGGAATCGCGCGGAAGAGATGCTTTTCTCGAAGGGCAGATCGGAACCCGCCTTACTTCGAATCCGGCTCATTTTCCCGGCGATGCTCAATGGTACGGAGCGTTTTTGATCGCATCGACCATTGCCCAGAAGTTTTCCAGCGGCGTATCCAGTTGCACGTGGTGCGTCGGTCCGATGACCAGCCCGCCGTCGCGGCCGATGGTGTCCAACCGCAGCCGCACTTCCCGCTCGACGTCGGCCGGCGTGCCGAAGGGGAGCGTGTGCTGCTCGTCGATGCTCCCCCAGAAGCACAGCTTATCGCCGAATTTTTGTTTCAACTCCGCCGGGTCCATCGAGGCGGGCTGCACGGGATTCAACACGTCGAGGCCGATTTCGATCAGGTCGGGGATGATCGGCAGCACGTTCCCGTCGGAATGGTACGCCACCTTGACCGCCGGATTGATCGCCTTGAGCGAAGCGATGAAATTCGCCATTCGCGGCTTGAAAAACTTCCGCCACAGCGCGGGAGCGATCAACATGCCGTGCTGCGCCCCGACGTCGTCGCCGGTCCAGATCATATCCACGCCCATCGCGGTCAGTTTCTTCGCCGCGGTCAGGTGATAGTGGTAGGGGATGTCGAGTATCCGCTCGGCCAAATCGGGGTCCACGACCAGGTCCATCAACATCTGCTCCAAGCCGCGCAGCGCCCAGGCGGTTTCCCAGATCGTGGTGACGGTTACGCCGACGATGAAGTATTCGTCGCGATGTGCGTCGAGCAAGCGCTGCGCTTCGCGGTACAGTTCCGGCCGATGGGGATCGGGTGGACGATAGCCGTTAAGCGCGGCGGCGTCGGCGAGCGGGTGCCTCTTGACCTCGGTATAGCTGCCCGGGCCGAACTTCGTTTCGTATCGATGCGCGCCCCAATGCACGCCCCATTCATCGACGTAATCCTCGCCGGCGTAATAGGAGTTCGCCCAGCCGACCGAGGTCAGCAGCATGTCTTCCTCGAGGGCCATTTCCAAGTCGTAGGGATTGCCGCCGCCGTGCGGATTGTGCTTCTGGAGATTTTTTTGCCCCATGCTCTCGCGGAGCCGAAGGGAAAACTCCGGCGTAAAGCTGATCTGCATCGGGCAGCGGTCCGGTTTCTCTCTATTCAATGCCAGGGCGACGCGGTCTCGGTGTTTCATGAGATTCCTCGTTTGTGATTAATATCGTTACGACTTCACTGGCTTCCCGCCCCTTGAACTCGCATTCGCAATGAATAAAATCCCTTGCTCGCGGTGATGAAGAGCGTCCGCATGTCTTTACCGCCGAAGCACACGTTGGCGGTCCAAGGCTCCGGGACGGGAATCTGCGCGATCTGCTTGCCGGATTTATCGAAAACCGTTACGCCCTTGCCCGTCAGATAAACATTGCCTTCCCGGTCGATGGTCATTCCATCGGACCCCATATCGCAGAAGAGTCGTTTGCCGGCGAGCCGCCCTTCCGGTTGGATGGCATAAGCGTAAGTTTTGCCCGCGCCGATGTCGGCCACATACAGAATCTTGCCGTCGGGCGTGCCGATGATGCCGTTGGGCTGTTCGAAGCCCTCCGCGACGCGCGTCGGTTTCTTTCGATCGGCGGAAAGGCGATAGACGGCTTTTTGCTCCGGTTCCGCCGCATCGCGCTTCCAATACGGCCGTTTGTAGAACGGATCGGTGAAGAAAATGCTTCCGTCGGGATGGATCCAAAGGTCGTTGGGGCCGTTCAGCTTTTTTCCTTCGAAATCTTTCACCACGACCGTCGCTTTGCCTTGCGGATCGATCCGCCAAAGCTCGTTCTTCTCGTCGGCGCAGGCCCAAAGATTTCCTTCGCGGTCGAAGCACAAGCCGTTCGATCGTCCGCAAGGCTTGAGGAACGTGGAGAGTTTGCCCTCGACGCTCCATTTGAGGATGCGATCGTTGGGCTGATCGGTGAAGAAGACGTCGCCCGCGGCATTCGCGGCGGGACCTTCGGTGAATTCGAAGCCCGACGCCGGCTTTTCCAGTTTCGCGCCGGGAGCGATGAGGTCCTCGGCATGGAGATTCATTCCGCAAGCGAACGAATACGCGGCGAAAAGAATGGAGCAGGATTTTAGGTTTCTCATTTTGGAATTCACCTTCGCCCCCGGTGTATTCACCGGGGGCTAAATGGTTAAACCGGCGGAAAACTGCTTATTCGACCTTCATCCAGAGCGAATCGAGGCCGACGACGCCGGGTTCGATACACTCCAGTTCGACGGTCCGCAATCCGGCCTTGACCTCGACCGGCTGAAAATTCACGTTCAGCACGCGCGGCGCGAAGGCGGAACGCAGGGGGATGTCGGCCGCATTGCTATAGACCGTCAGCGGCTTGCCGTCGAGGAACGCCCGCACGACGGCGCCGTCCGGGCGGTGGACGGCGATCAGGTGCAATGATAGCTTTCCATCCTTTTCGACCGGCAGGGCGAATTTCAGCTTCCCGCCCTTTTCGGCTTGCCATTGGGCGACGTGCAGATGCGTGGCCAACGGCAGGGGGACGGTTTCCAACTTGCCGGCGGTGGTTTCCGTCTTGAGGTCGTCGAAGTGGAGGATTTTTGCGCCGGTGGCCCCGCCGGCCGCCTGAATATCTCTTCGCGGTAGCGGCTGAATTTTCATATCGGCGGGCATCAGGGCGCGGTGGTCGTCGATCGAGTCGGGTCGGGCGTAGTAATACGCGATCCGCGCATAGCTCAAGCCCGGCGTGGGCGAGTGCGCGCACAACTCGATAATCGCGGCGAGCGATTTCTCGAAAGGCACGGCATCGAGAACTTGGAAGCGGTGATTCGAGATAAAACCGGCGGTGTCCGGGCCGGAATCGAGCGGTTGGCCGCAGTAGGGATGCGCGAAGAGGTCGGGGCGGCTCCAGGAATAGTTGAAGTAATCTTCCGAACCGGTGCCGAACACCGACGGGGCCTTCTCGCCATCGACGAGGAACTTTTCGTCGCCTTCTCCCCACCAGTTGCCGCCCGCCGTCGGCACGCCGGTCGGATTCATAATCATCGCGGCGCAACCCACGAAGACGCCCTTGCCGATCGCGAAGGCGTAGGGCAGGTCGATCATCGTGCGGCTCGCGAATAAATCGGGATCGACGCGCCACTTGGCGTGGAAATACATCGAGCCGTCGTCCCATTTCCAGGGCGAAACGCGAATGCGGCCTTCGAGTTCCACCGGCATCGCCGTGTGGTTCACGATTTCCAGCCGCACGGTCTTTCGGTAAGGCATGACGAACCGGCAGGTCATCGTACCGTCGGCCGCGACGGTGAAGGGCAGGCTCGAAAACGGATTGATCCCGGGACCGGAGGCGAAGAAATCGCCCAACGGCGCTTCCACTTGCGGACGCTGCGAGAAGTCGAAGGAAATTCGCAAGAGGCAACCGCGGAGCGCTTCGTCCAACTTTTCGGCGCGGATTTTCAGGATCAACTCCCTGACGGCCGCGGATTCTTTTTGGTCGAGCGTCTCGGTCCAGGAGCGGTTGGATTCGATCGTTGCCGCAAGCGGCGCCGTAGTGCCTTCCTCGCCTCCGGTCGGATTCGTCAGTCCGCCGACGGCGGCGCGAAGTTGCGGCTCGAATTTTTTCAAATCCGTTTTCGGATCGAAAGTTTTTACGATGGTCCCGTCGGCATACTCGCGAATTTGAAGATGGTAGAAGTGAAGGTCCAGCAGGTTTCCTTCCCAAGTTATTTTCAGGCCGCGGGAGTAGGGGATGGGAAGATAATCGGCGTCTTGCTGGATGAAGGCGTTTTTCGCATCGAGTTCGATGCCCGCGGCTTTCAGGTAATAGGCCGAACGGCGGGCGAGGAATTCGTAAGCGGGGCCTTCGTAGATGAGCGTGCCGTCATTGGCGTTTTCGCCTTCCGCCGGCGGATCGAGATAGACGCGCAGTACGCCTTCCATGCCCGCCGACCAGCCGCGGACGATCGCGCCCGGACGGCGAACGTCGGCGAGGAGATAGAGTCCCGGCTTGCCGCCTTCCGGCTGGCGCAAGGTTTTCGCGAATCCGGGAATCGGCTCGCCGCCGAAACCGTCGGCATTCGAGAACCAGCCCGGCGCTTCGGGCGTGGTCGAGCGGCGGTCGTAACTCGAGAACTGCACGTCGCGGTACGTCGGTTGGGGCCAGCGGGCAAGCGCGGCCAGGTCCGTCATCTCCTCAAGCAGCGTGCCCGTGGTAATGGTGCGTGCCGCCGGTTCGGCGGACTGGGCCGCGGCAACGGCGAGACTTAGAGCGAGCAGGGAAAATAAACTCTTCATCGCGTTCTCCATTCAATGGAACATTATGATTGGGCAACTCGGCAAAATTCCTATTCTAATGTGGCGCGGCATGGATAGGCAACCGCCTGGGCAGACTATTATAATGGTCCGTAGGACAGGTTTCCAACCTGTCGTTCGATATCAACCAAGTTTCACCGCTTCAAATGACAGGTTGCAAACCTTTCCCTACCGTAAAAGGAACCTAGCCATGATCGACCGAATCGGAAGGTGGATGTTCGTCGTACTCGCCGGATGGGCTTTTTCTTGTCTCGCCATCGGCGGGCAAGCGGTTCGCGCCGCGGCAAGCCCGGCCCGGCTTGAAAACGGGCGCGTTCGCGTCGCTTTCGACCTTGCCCAAGGAACGTACGATTTATCGGATGTGGCGGCGGATCGGACAGTCATTAAGGGAGCTTGCGCGGAAGTCGCCGAGTGGACGACGAAGGACGCCGCTTACGCGCGGACGGCGAAAAACGCCGACGTTGCCGACGAGCTTGGAAAGGGGCGAAGTTTGACGGTCGAATGCGCGGCCGTCGGCAAACCATCGCTGCTGCTGGAATTCCGCCTTTACGACGGCAAGCCGTTTGTCGCGATCCGCGGCGGCTGGAAGAATACATCGCAGGAGCCGCTGCGGGTGCATGACTTCCGGCCCATGACCGGCGGCACCGTACTCGCCGGCGGCCGGTGGAGCGACGTCCGCACGCTGACGGCCAACACCGCCTGCATCGATCCCCGCGTCGAGCGTTCGCCATTCGCGAGCTGCGCCAACAACTTGTTGCTCACTTTCAAGCGCGACGGCCGGCGTTGCTCCTTGGTTCTCGGCGCGCTGAAAACCGCCGAGTTCACGAAATGGACGCACACGCTGCCGGAAGGCGATTTGAGCGTGCGCGAAACCGCCTTGGACCACTCGCTGCCGGGATGCAAGTTGGCGGCGTATCTGGACTGCGGCAGCGACGCCCGCCGTTTGCCGCGCCCCGGCGTGAAGCTCAGTCTCGAACAAGGGACGAGCTATCGCTTCAATCCGTATTATTTTCCCGTTTCGTTTTCGGGCAGGGCCGAATGCGACCTGATTTCGTCGATCGTTTTTCACGAAAAAGCCGTCGAGTTCGCGGCCTCCAAGCTCGATCCCGGCAAACGCTATATTCTCGGCTTCTCGTGGTGGGACGCCAACGCCGACGGCCGCGTTGGAACCGTCGCGGCCCTCGATAAAAACGGCAAATCCCACACGCTGGCCGAGAAGTTAAAACTCCCGTCCGGCCGCGGCGAGCAAGGCATCCCCCGCGAATACGCCTTGGCGATTCCGCGGGACGCCTATGCCGACGGCACGCTCGCCCTCGAATTTTCCAACGCGGCGGCGGTGCCGAATATCGCCGTTTCGGAAGTTTGGCTCTGGGAAACCGAGAACGATCGGGCGATTCCGCAAGAATGGGCCGATGGCCGCGCCGTTTCCCAATCGCCGCCTTCAACCGCGTCGCCTTCGGCAATTAGCGCGGTCCTCGAAGCCGGCGATCCGGTGGGCAAGCTCATCGAGCCGGGCGAAACCTATCTGCCCGATGACGACTTCTACGTCGATTTTCTCACGGCCGATCCTTTCGCGGCGTTGGAAAGCTACGCCCAACAGTTGAAGGCGGCCACGCACGCCCAGCCGAATCCCTACGATTTCCCCACCGTTTGCGCCTGGTATGTCGGCGTGTGGCGGACGAAGGGCGCGCAGAACCATCCCGAAAAGAGCACCTACAAGATCAACACCACGCCGGGCATCGTCGAGGAGGCGGCGGAGATAAAAAAATGCGGATTCCTGAACTACTCCCGCGCGGCGGCCCGGCTGGTGCCCGACAATTACACGCCCGACAACCCGCAGGGCTGGTGGGACGACGAGCACTGGCGGCAACACGGCCTCTACGCGGTCCCCTACGAAACGACCGAAAAATACGCCCGCGGCGTTCACCAAAACGGCTGCCTGGCCTTCACCTACTTCCAATCGGTGAATACCAGCGAGGATTTTCGCAAATCGCACGTCGATTGGCTCTGCGGCAAGGATGAGAAGCGCACGCTCGATTACACCCTGCCCGCGGTCCAGGAACATCTGCGCAAGGTCTTTGCCGCCATGCGCGGCAACATCGACGGCCTGATGTTCGATTACGCCGACGAGCTGTGGGGCGACGAAGCGGTGAAGGGCGGGTTCGCCGATCCGCGAGTTACGAGCACGGGCTACTATCGTACGCTCTATCGCTTTGCTAAGGAGGGGCTGGGGCCGAACTCGTGGGTCCACGAGCGGAATCTGTTCCGGCCCAACAACGATCTGACGCTGGGCATCATCGACCTGCAGCGGACCTCGAACGATACGGACAAGATCACGCCGGAACTGCTCACCCGCAGCGGCCTGCGCTGGTACAAGAATCGGGTCGTGATCAATTACGACATGGACTCGAAGGAACTCACCAACGGTTGGAAGATTCCCGGCTGGGCCGGCGCCGACGCCGACGGCCGCCGCATGATGCTCACGATGGCCTACGTGGCCTCGGGCCGGTTGCTCATGGCGAATTCTTTCCGCGACCTCTCGAAGGAGACGCTGCACGATCTGACGCGGGTCTTCCCTTTTCCGACCGAGCCGAAGAGCGCCCGGCCGATCGACGCCTTTTCTCATGCGGGCTTTCCGCGAGTTTACGATTTCGCCGTCAGCCCGCGATGGCATCAACTCACGCTCTACAACAACACTTTGCCCACGCGGGAAGAGACTCTTACCGTGCCGCTGGCCGGGGAGCAGGTTTCCGGCGCGCTCGGGCTGGACCCGGCGAAGGAGTATTACTTTTACGATTTCTGGAACGACCGTTTCGCCGGACGGTTGAAAGGTTCCGACTCGCTCGTGCAAAAATTGCGGCCCGGCGAGGCGCGGATGCTCGCGGTGCATGAAGTCGAGCCGAATCCGCAGTTTCTGGCCACCGATCGGCACCTCATGCAAGGCTATCTCGATCTGACGAAGCAGCCCGAATGGAACGGCGCGAAGAAAACGCTTTCCGGCGTCTCGAAAGTCGTCGCCGGCGAGCCGTACCGCGTCATCTTGGCGACGAACGGCTACAAACCGCTTGCGGCGGTAGTTTCGGGAAAAGGCGCGAAAGCCGAGGTCGAACCGTTGGATGCCGCCCGCGGCCTGGCGGTACTGACATTGGAATCTCCCGATAACGCCGCCGCCGAGTGGACGGTGACTTTTGGAAGATAAGCCGGCTTCGTAATCGTTCACGCCCCGGTCGGGGACTGGTCCATTTTTCGGCGGGAAAACATATTTTGTGGACAAACGGTAGGCCGAAAACATGGACCTGTCCCCTTCCCGCGGCGCGAGGGGGACAGTCCCATTTTCGCGGCGATTAAGCACTTTTACGGCGCCATCATCTTTTGCGCCGCGAAAAT
>JADLEL010000104.1 GCA_020846145.1 Pirellulales bacterium
AAACATGGACCTGTCCCCTTCCTGCGGCGAGAGGGGGACAGTCCCATTTTCGCGGCGATTAAGCACTTTTGCGGAACCATCATCTTTTGCGCCGCGAAAATCGGGACAGTCCCCTGTGAACGGTTACCATAAACGATTCATGAAAGGATGCCGCGTGAAACAACCGCAAATCTTGCCCATCGTACTGGGAATGCTTTTTAGCTCGGCCGCGGGCGGGACGGCCTTTTGTCGAGGGGGCGAATCTCAACCATCGGCCGTCGTCGTCCGCGTGGCGGCGATTTCTTTCGTGCCCCGGAAATTCGACCTCGCGGGCAACGCCGACCGCTTGGAACGGGCGTTTCGCCAAGCGAGCGCGGGCGGCGCAAAAATCGCCGTGGCGCCCGAGGGTTCGCTCGAAGGATACGTCGTGAACGAGATCATCGCCGGCAAGGCGAAAGCCCAGCGCATGCGCGAGGTGGCCGTCCCCATCGACCATGCCGTCATCCGGCGGTTTCAGAACCTGGCCCGAGAGCTGAAAATGTGCATGGTCTTCGGTTTCGCCGAACGCGTGCAAGACGACGCGTATAATTGCGCTGTCTTCATCGACGACGCCGGTAAAATTTGCGGCAAGCACCACAAAATGCAGCTTGCCGAAGGGTATCATTCCTCGTGGTGGTTTAATCGGCTCGGCAGCCGCACCCGCGCGTTCGACACGCCCTTCGGCCGTTGCGGAATTTTGATCTGCAACGACCGCTGGAACCCCCAACTGGCCCGCATCCTGTCGCTCGACGGCGCCCGCTGCCTATTCATCCCGGCATTCGGCTCGCGTTCCGAATCGCAGGACCGGGCGGTGCTTAAACTCGGAAAGGAAAACGCCATGCCCGTGGTCGAAGCCAACGTGGGCGTAACCCTGGTGGTCGATCAAGGGGAGATCGCGGCCGTCGATCGCCGGACGGAAGGCATCACCTTCGGCCAAATCGCCATTCCGCCGGCCGTCGCGCCGCAGCCCGATCAGCGCGACGCTTTGGAGCGGGAGTATCTTCGCTGGCGTACCGCGGAAATGCAACATCGCTATGAAAAGACCCTGAAAAAGGGCGAAATAGAACCTGCCGATCGGTAAGGCCGCGCGCCGGCATTCCGCGTACTTCATCTACATAGGACGAAACGCCGGATATAGCCGCAGGCTTGCCGGTAGTCCTTCAAACAAATGCCTCCCGCGCCGCCGAAATCGTCGCGTCGATATCGGCCTCGGTATGAGCGGTCGAGAGAAACAGGGCCTCGAATTGGCTGCAGGGCATGTAGATGTTGCGGTCGATGAGGGACCAGAAGTATTTCGCGTAGGCGGCGGTATCGCTGCGGGAGGCCGTGGGCCAGTCGCGGACATCCTCGTTGGCGAAGAAGAAGGTGAGCATCGAGCCGCATGCGCCGATGCGATGCGGCACGGCGGCGCTCTCGGCGGCGGCGTGCAGGCCGGCGACGAGCCGGGCGGAGAGTTGTTCGAGACGGGGATAGGGATTCTCGTCGCGGAGGATTTTCAAGGTCGCGATGCCCGCCGCCGTGGCCAATGGATTCCCGCTAAGCGTGCCGGCCTGAAAAACTTTTCCCGCGGGCAGGACGTGGTCCATGATCTCGGCCTTGCCGCCGTACGCGCCCACGGGCAGGCCGCCGCCGATGATCTTGCCGAGCGTGGTCAAGTCGGGCGTAACGCCGAAGCGGGCTTGCGCTCCGCCCAGCGCCACGCGGAAGCCGGTCATCACCTCGTCGAAGATCAACAGGGCGCGATGCCGCGTCGTCAAATCGCGCAAGGCGCGCAAAAATTCCGGCTTGCCGACCACGCAGCCCATGTTGCCGACCACCGGCTCGACGATGACGCCGGCGATCTGCGGACCGTGCCGGTCGAAGGCCGCTTCGAGGCTTGGAACGTCGTTGTACTCGAGCAGCAGGGTTTCGCGGGCGACGGCTTCGGTAACGCCGGGCGAATTGGGCACGCCCAGCGTCGCCGCGGAACTGCCCGCCGCCACCAGCAGACTATCGACGTGGCCGTGGTAATTGCCGGCGAATTTCACGATCATCGGCCGGCCGGTGCAGCCGCGGGCGAGGCGGATCGCGCTCATCGCGGCCTCGGTGCCGGAATTGACGAGCCGGACTTTTTCGATCGAGGGGACGGCGGCGATGAGCAGATCGGCGAGTTCGCTTTCGGCCTCGGTGGGGGCGCCGAAACTGGTTCCCTTCCGCATGGCGGCATCCAACGCGGCCAGCACCTTGGGGTGGGCGTGGCCGAGGATCATCGGCCCCCAAGAAAGCACGTAATCGAGGTAGCGGTTGCCGTCGAGATCGAAGAGAGAAGCCGCTTCGGCGCGCGCGATGAAGATCGGCTCGCCGCCGACGCCGCCGAAAGCGCGGGCGGGACTGTTCACACCGCCGGGCATGAGTTTTTTCGCACGGGCAAAGGCGAGACGGCTGTTGTCGCGGATCATGGGGAATGTCCTCATTCGTAGGACAGGTTTCCAACCCGTCTCATTCGTAGGACAGGTTTCAAACCTGTCGTCGTAGATAGAGATGACTATTCATCTGCATCCTATGACAGGTTGGAAACCTGTCCTTCTATTCGGAATGATGCAAACGGGAAGGCAGTATAACTTGCTTCTCGATAGAATGTCAAACCGAGCATCGAATGGGCATTTTATGTCCGATAGGGGGGGGTTGTTTATTGTATTGCTGTGCTATGATTGATACAATGAAACATTCGCGGTAACATGGAGTTTTTGGTTGCCGCCATGCCCCGGCAAACGCGGAACATGGCAGGCGGCGCCTTGGGGTTAATTCGTTTCCATATTTCACGCTCAATTCCTTCGTTTTTTGGAGAATCGTCATGAATCGTTCTTGGATTTTAATGCTCGCGGTCGCCTTTCCCGCGATGCTGTTGGCGCAGAACTATCCACCGCAGCAGCAGCAGCCTGCGCCGTACCAGCCCGCGGTGCCGCCGCCTTCGAACATCAACTCGTATGGGGGATATTATTCTTCGGGCGGGGGCACGGCCGCCGGTTCGGCGATGAACGGGATGTCGAACGTCATTAGCGCGAAGGGGAATTACAATCTTTCTACCTCGGCAGCGGCGATCAACATGACGCAGGCCGAAAAGAATTCCATCCAGAACGCACAACTCCGCACCGACACGTATTTTCAAATGCGCGCGACCAATACGGCGGCGCGGAAGGCGGAAGCCGGCCCCCCGCCGACGATGGAGCAGATCGCGCGTTTTGCCCGCGAGGGCGCACCCCGGCCGATTACCGAGAAAGAAGTGAATCCGACATCGGGCCAAATCAGCTGGCCGGCCGCGCTGATGCAAGACGTTTTCGCTCCGCAGCGCGCGGAATTGGAGCAAATGATGACAAAGCAGGCGAAGTACGGGGGTTTGAGCCTATCGGACCAGATGCAGGCCCGCAAGACCATCGAAAACATGTTCGCTGGGCTGAAGTCGCAGATCGCCTCGATTCCGCCCCAGGATTACACCACCGGCCGGAGTTTCTTGAACAGCATGGTTTACGCGACGAGCAAGGCGCAACTTCAATAATTTTCGCAACTTTCACCATCAATTAATTTGGAGCACGATATGAGATTCAATTATCGAACGAAAGCGTTATTGTTCGCCGCCATCGGCTGGCTAATTCTAGCCGGTTCGGCGGCTTGGGCTTCTGAATCGGTCGCTTCGTTGTCGGAATTACTCGGCGACAAATCGCCTGAGGTGCGCGCCCGGGCGGCTAAGGCGTTGGGGGAGATCGGCGAACCGGCCAAGTCGGCCGCGCCCAAGCTGGTGGAATTATTGAAAGACTCCGACGCCGCGGTTCGGCATCAAGCGGTGAAGGCGTTGGTGGCGATCCGTCCCGGTCCGCAAGTCATGATGCCTCTTTTCGAGAGGATCATGGAGAACTCGGACGAAGCGGCGCAGATGCGCATATTACATGCCGTGGCGGAGGCCGGCGAGGCCGCCGTGCCGGGATTGATGAATGCGCTCAAGAATGAAAAGGCCGCTTATTGGTCCTGCATCGTGCTGCGAGAGATCGGGCCGGCGGCCAAGGAAGCCGTGCCGGCGCTGATCGAAGCGCTCAAGAGTCCGCGGCCGGACGTTCGCCGGGAAGCCGTTTTGGCATTGGGCGCGATGAACGACGCCGCTCTGCCGGCCGTGCCGCAAATCGCCGCTTTGCTGGGCGACGAACATGCGGGTACGGCGGCGACTTTCGTTCTCGGCCAATTGGGAAAAATTCCCGCCGAGGCCGAGGCGAAGATTCGCGAAAACGCGAAAAGCGACGACAAGACGCTGGCCACGGTCAGCCTTTGGGCGTTGGTTCGCCAACATCCGGAGGACAAAGCGCTTCGCCGCGACGCGACTGAAAAACTTGTCGAGTGTTTGAAGGACAAGGATCCGTTCGTGCGCGTGGCGGCGGCCCGGGCGTTGGGCGCGTTGCCTCCGGCGCCGGAGATCACGCTGCCGATCATGGAAAAGATGCTGAAAGACGCCGATGCCGCGACGGCGCACCATGCCTTGGATGCGTTGGCGGCCCTGGGGCCGAAGGCGGTGCCGCGGCTGGTCGAGTTGCTGAAGCACAAGGAAATCCGCGTCCAGGTCGTTTACATCCTGGGCCAGATTGGACCTGGTGCGGCCCCCGCCGCCGAGGCGCTGGCGAAACTGGTTGACGACAAGGACGTTCAGGTATCGACCGAGGCGGCGCTGGCGATCGGCAAGATCGGCCCCGACGCCAAGAGCGCGGTTCCGGCCTTGATCGAGGCGTTGGAGAAGGAGAAGAAAGGATTGGTTTGCCCCCATAAACATGCGATCGTTTATACGCTGGGCAGGATCGGTCCCGCCGCCGCCGCGGCCAAGCCGCTCTTGGTCGGCGCGCTCACGAGCGACGATCGCTCCTTGGTGGTGGTCGCCGCCTGGGCGTTGGCGAAGATCGATCGCGGTTCGATCGCCCGAAACGGGCTGATTGGCTTTTTATCCGCCGGGCTTTCCGATTCCCTGCCCGAAACGCGCAAAGCCGCGGCGGAGGGGCTGGGCGATTTAGGCCCCGCGGCCCGCGAGGCCGCACCCGCCTTGAAGAAGGCTTTGAACGACGCCTCGAAAGCGGTTCGCGAAGCGGCGGCCAAAGCGTTGAAGGCGGTCGGCGAGTAAGCCTGCTCGGATGTGATTTTCGCCGTTATTCCAGGAAAAAAACCACGCCATGCCCACGCTTGCCGTGGGCATGTTTTCCGCTGGATTCTCATGCTCGCGCAAGCGTGAGCATGGCGCCCGAATCCTTTTTCAACGGGCTGATATAGCGTGGGCACGGCGTCTTCATTCGGCCGCCGGTTCGTCGCGGGGCGGGGCAGGGGAGGATTGCAGCAGGCGGAGGCCGTCCATGATCTTGGTGAAGTAGCGGAGCGCCCGGAGGATACCTTGGGTTTGGGCGGTGTCGCGCCGTTGTTTGGCGAGCCACTGCTTGGGCGACATTTTCAGCGCGCCGCTTTTATAGCTCATTTCTTCCTGCCGCAGCCGCTGCAAACGCTGGTCGGCGGCGGTGCGCAAATGGATGAACAGGCCCTCGATGCGGTCGAAGGCCTCCTGATATTTCTCGATGCGGAATTCGTGGTCGCGGATGAACCCGATGGCATCGGCGTTGGGGAGCAGGCCGGTTGCCTGGGCCGCCGTTTGGAGTTGGGTGAAGGAGCCTTTATTGATGATGGCCACGGTGAAGTCGCCGGCGGCGGTGGCGTCTTCCTCCGCCGAATGCGGCCGATGCTTCGGCAGCAGCCGGAGCAGCAGATGCTTCGCGCCGAGTTCGAGTACTTTTTCGTGCGGGAGGGGCTTGAGCGGCTTGCCCGTCAATGCCGACTCGAAAGCAAGCGTCGCCATGGCCGCATTGCGCTTCGCGTAGCGGAGCAAGTGAATTTGTCCGCGATGCCGCAAAGAGTAGAGCGCGCCGAGCTGCAGATATTTCTCGGCGTCGGCGGGCTGGACGTGAAACCAATCGGCCACGATTCGCAGTTGCGCCGCTTCGCCTTCGGCAGCCTGAAAATGCTCGCGAAATTCCTCGGAGAGCGCCGGCGCGGGAGGGGTGTCGATGGTCTCTTGCGGTTTTGGCCAAATCGGAATTTGCGGTTCATCGGACTGCACCCGGGCCAATTTTTCCAATTGGTGGACGACGCCTTCGAAGAGGTCGAGCACGGCTTGTAGCTTGGACTGTCGGACGGTTATTTTTTCAGCATCTTTCTTGTTCTTGCCGTTTTTTTTGGGATCCAATTGCAGAATCTGCAAGTGCGCCAGATGGTGCAGTTCGCCGGTTTTCCGCACGATGCGCAGGGTCTCGATGTAATCCTTGGCTTGGAACGCCTTTTTTGCCTCGACCAAAGCGGTAAC
Organism: Pirellulales bacterium; assembly: GCA_020846145.1. GTDB lineage: Bacteria > Planctomycetota > Planctomycetia > Pirellulales > Thermoguttaceae > JADLEL01. Next base: position 6,377 of record JADLEL010000104.1, read on the forward strand.
GTACGGCGAACCGCGCAGCGAGATATAGAGTTCGTCCAGTTCCTGCGGGAGCGAAGCCAAGGATTTATGCCGTACTTTGGCGGGCGAAGAATCCATTTTATGTAGTCCCTCACGCGCAAGAAAAAGACGCTGAACTTATGCCGCGTCGGGCAGTTCGTAGCCCTTGCGTCGCGGAAGTTTGACGAGTTGATTGGCTTCGTCGTCGCCGAGGAAGCGTTCCGCGGCGGGATCCCACTTCAAGGGCTGTCCGATCCGCCGGGCGATGTTTACCAAATGGCAGATGCTGACGGAACGATGGCCGATTTCGACGTCGGCCACCGGTTTCTCCCGCGTTTTGATGCAGTCGAGCCAGTTTTGCAGGTGCCACTTGGCTTGCCAGAGCGCGGTTTGGTCGCTCCATTTCCGTTCTTCATCGACGGCATCGACTTTTTTAAGCAACTCCACGGCGATCTCCTTGGGATTCGACGTGAACTTGTTGCGGTTGATCTCCAGTTTTCCTTTTTCGCAAACGAACACGGCTCCGCCCTCGGGACCTTTTTCGAGGATAAACCGCACGGCGGGGCCGTCGGCGTAGCGCATTTCCACCTGGCCGTTTAGTCCGGGCGTAAGGGGCTTGACTTCGACCGGACCGGCGCCGTCCGTCCCGAGCGCCCATTGGATTTGATCGACGCCGTGCGCGCCCCAGTTGGTCATTTCGCCGCCGGCGAAATCGCGCCACGCCATCCAGTTCATCCACCGATTGTTGAACGGCCGCAACTCGGCTTGATTCAGCCAGGCATCCCAATCCAAGCCGTCGGGCGCCGGCTCTTCCTCAAACATGGAAGTGCGGCAATCTCGGGGGCCGGGATAGCAGAGCGCCCGCACTTCGAGCACCTTGCCCAGTCCGCCGGAGCGGACCAGTTCGCAGGCGATGCGGTTCATGGCCATCGAACGCTGCTGGGTGCCGACTTGAAAGACGCGATCGTGTTTTCGCACGGCATCGACCAGCGCGCGGCCTTCCTGGATGTAGAGCGTGAGCGGTTTTTCGGCATAGATGTCCTTGCCTGCCCGGCAGGCGTGAATGCAGGGGAGCACGCGTTGGAACTCGCCGGTGCCGACGATGACCGCGTCGATGTCTTTTCGTTCGAGGATTTTGCGGTAGTCTTGATGGACGGGCCATTCGCCTTTTCTTGCGGCTTTGAACGCCTCGGCGCGGGGCAGATTGCAGTCGCAGAGGGCGACGATCCGCGCGGCGTCGGGCAATTGATCCAACAGGAGCGTAGCGCGGCCGCCGACGCCGATCGCGCCCACCGCGATTTTCTCGTTCGCGCCCGGCGCGCCGTCGGCCGCCAGGACGTTTCGCGGAAGGAGATAGGGAACTCCGATCGCGCCCGCTGCGCCCGCGGCACGCTTCAGCAATTGACGCCTTGAAATGCTAGTCATGGAACAACTCCTTTTTGATCTTCAAATACTGCAGGAACTGGAATTGCCGCGAAGGCGATTTGTATGACTTTTTGCGACAAGATGCAACCACGTTAGCCGTACTCCTCATGCTCCGCGTGAGGAGCACGGAAGGTTGTTTTTCCGCCGATCCTACCGGGCGTGTTCGCGCGCGTGCGCTTCGTAGCGTGCGATTTCCTCCGTGAGTTGGTTGATCATCCTCTTCAAAGACTGCATGCTCAATTCATTCGCATTAGTTTTTGGCCCAGGCTCCGCCAGGCGCTTCCGATAATGCTCTTCAAGCAGTCTTAATTTCTCGCGGGTAGTCTGCAATTCCCGATTGCTTTGCAGATTCATATCAAAACCTCCACCATGCCTTTGGCAACAAAAAGGCGATCCGAGGCATAAATGGTCTGCGTAAACAAAGCAAAATCATTGGATCTCCAAAAATGGAATGCCTCGGGATATTCCCAGAGGAAAGAATTCTTCAGAGGTTACCTCGCGGGATTGTGGGCATGGGCTTGGAGACGCACCAGGTCCTCTTTGAATTGATTGATCGTTCTTTTCAGCGATCGCAGAGTGACGATCCTGACAAACTCGTCCCCCTCCGTCTCCTGCCTAATGGATTCATAACATATTTGCAGACTCGCCAGTTTCTGCTTCGTTACCGCAATCTGCAAATCATACTGAGGATTCATAGCAAGACCTCAATTACTCCCTTGGGAACTTGCCAACGATCGGTGGCATATATCGTATTGACCATCAATTCGAACGCGATCATCTGCGTCACTCGCACGTCCAAGAAGGGCAAGCCCTCCAATATTTCGAGAATCGCCGGTTGGTCCATTCGAGCTGTATTTTCGATCAATAATGTGCAATCGACGTCGTTAGGTTCGAGAACGTCCGTCACAAAACTCCCATTGATTATGAGTCGTATCACTTTTGCTTTTCGAGCCAAATCAATCAGCCAACCAAGCGATTCGAACTCGGATCGCCGAACTTCCGATTGTCGTCCGAACCGCTCTTCGATCTCCTCGATCGTTGCAGGATGAATGCCCGGCGGCAGGTAGCCGTGGTTGTCGAAGTCTGGAATCATGCACACCCCCTTCAAAGGTTATTGTAGCCTTGCTCGGCAACGATGTCAATAAAAGTCCATTTCCCATAACGCAGGAAAAAAGAGCGGATGCGCTGCTTTCGCTTCAACGCGGGATGCGATCATTGCCGGCCAAAGGAATCGGACTTCACGTTGAAAAGCCGTTTCACGGAAGATCGCGATAGCACCACGATCGTAAACACGCCGAGCACGGTGCCCATGGGCACGAAAAGGCAACTTACTGCGGCAACCGTGAAACAGAAAGCAAGGTGCGCATGTCGCTGCAGAAATTTTCCCGCCAGAAAGAGACAGAACGCATAGGTCCAGCCCAAGACGATCATTAAGGAAGGAATGAAGATCATCATAAAATGAAAAACGGAGAAAAACTTGTCGTCGGAGGACATATGAATATCCGGAACATTGAAAGGTTCCATATCGTTCAAGAACCTGATCCCCATGGCCAGTTGAAGGATCGGAAGACAAGACATAATGGCCATCAGGCCCGACAAAATATAGTGAAAAATCGACAAGAGTCGCAGATGTTCTCGGTCGGCGTCCATATCATACACCTCCTTGAGCGAGAACATAATCTATCTCGCCAATCGTGTCAATCCGTCGAGAATATGTGCCATTTGGCTCTCGCGCAGGAAAAGGGGCGGAAGGGGAACTTCCGCCCCAAGGAGGCTTACTGAAAATCGCATGAAAACGCCGGCGGTGAACCGGTTACTTCACCGCCTTGAGCGCGGCTTGCGCCGCGGCGAGTCGGGCGATGGGGACGCGGTACGGGCTGCAGCTTACGTAATTCAAGCCCGCCTCGAAGCAGAACTGCACGCTCGCCGGGTCGCCGCCTTGCTCGCCGCAGATGCCGATCTTCAAATCGCTCCGCGTGGCACGACCCTTCTTGACCGACATTTCGATCAACTGGCCCACGCCGTTTTGATCGATGGTCTGGAAGGGATCGGCCTCAAGAATGTTTTGATCGAGGTAGTCGCCCAGGAATCCGCCGATGTCGTCGCGGCTAAAGCCGAAGCTCATCTGCGTGAGGTCGTTGGTGCCGAACGAGAAGAACTGCGCGGTCTTGGCCATTTTGTCGGCCAGCAGACACGCGCGGGGAATCTCGATCATCGTGCCGTAGAGGCAGTGGACTTCCACGCCCGCGGCGGCTTCGACTTCCTTCTTCACGCGGTCGAAGATGACCTTGGTGACGTCGAGTTCCCGCACGTCGCAAGTTACCGGGACCATGAGTTCGGGCTTGGGCGATTTGCCGGCCTTCTTGAGTTCGGCGGCGGCCTCGAAGATCGCCTTGACTTGCATCTCGGTGACCTCCGGGTAGGTGATGCCCAAGCGCACGCCGCGATGGCCCATCATGGGATTCGTCTCGTGCAGCAACTCGCCGCGCTTCTTGATTTCGGCGGGCTTGATGCCCAGCGCGGCGGCCAGTTCCTTCTGCTTGCCGGCGTCTTGCGGCACGAACTCGTGCAGCGGGGGATCGAGCAGGCGGATCGTAACGGGCAGGCCGTCCATCGCTTCGAGCGTCCCCTTGATGCTTTTCTTGACGAAGGGGAACAACTCGTTCACGGCGTTCTGCCGCTCCGCGGCGTTCTTGCTCAAAATCATCTTCCGCAAGACGAACAGCGGCTCGTCGCTGCCGACGCCGTAGAACATGTGCTCGGTGCGGAACAGGCCGATGCCCTCCGCGCCGAAATCGCGGGCGACCTTGGCGTCGGCGGGCGTGTCGGCGTTGGTCCGCACGCCCATCGTGCGGTGCTTATCGGCAAGCTGCATGAAGGCCTGGAATTTCGGATTCTCGGTGGCGTCCATCATTTCGAGCGCACCGGCATAGACCTTGCCCTTGGTGCCGTTCAAGGTGATGAGATCGCCTTCCTTGAGTTTGACCTCGCCGACGGAAAGCTTGCGGCCGGCCATGTCGATCTTCATGTCGCCCGCGCCGACGATGCAGCACTTGCCCCAGCCGCGGGCCACGAGCGCCGCGTGGCTGGTCATGCCGCCGCGGGCGGTGAGAATGCCCTCGGCCGCGCGCATGCCTTCGACGTCCTCGGGATTGGTTTCTTCGCGGACGAGAATTACGGTCTCGCCCTTCTTCTTCATTTCCACGGCATCGGCCGAGGTGAACACGATCTTGCCGCACGCGCCGCCGGGGCCTGCCGGCAGGCCGGAGAGGAACGCTTCGGCTTTCTTTTCCGACGCCGGATTGATGATCGGGTGCAGCAGTTCGTCCAACTGCGCCGGAGCGACGCGCATCACCGCGGTCTTCTCGTCGATCAGATTCTCTCCGAGCATGTCCATCGCCATGTTCAAGGCGGCGGTGCCGGTCCGCTTGCCGTTGCGGCATTGCAGCATGTAGAGCTTGCCTTCCTGGATGGTGAACTCGATATCCTGCATGTCGCGATAGTGTTGTTCGAGCTTCAGACGGTTGTCGTCGAGTTGCTTGTAAAGCTCGGGCATGGCCGTTTCGAGCGAGGACATGTGCTGATTTTGCGGGTTCTTGGTGGATTCGTTCAAGGGATTGGGCGTGCGGATGCCCGCCACGACGTCTTCGCCCTGGGCGTTGACGAGCCATTCGCCGTAGAACTTATTCTCGCCGGTGGCCGGATTTCGCGAGAAGGCGACGCCGGTGGCGGAACTATCGCCCAGGTTGCCGAAGACCATGCTCTGGACGTTGCAGGCGGTGCCCCATTCGGCGGGGATGCCTTCGATCTTGCGGTAGGAGACCGCGCGGCGGCCCTCCCAACTCTTGAAGACCGCGCCGACCGCGCCCCAAAGCTGGTCCTGGGGATCGTCGGGGAAATCGCGGCCGAGGACTTCGCGGACTTTCGCCTTGAATTGCTTGCAGAGCCGTTTCAGGTCGGCGGTTTCGAGTTCGGTGTCGGAGATTTCCTTTTTCCCCAGGGACTTCGCCTTGTTTTTCTTGGCTTTGTGCATGATGTGTTCGAGCTGCATGCGGATGCCCTTGCCTTCGGCAGGCTCGATGTCTTCGGCCTTCTCCATCACCACGTCGGAATACATCATGATGAGGCGGCGGTAGGCGTCATAAACGAACCGCTCGTTGCCGGTCTTTTTGGCCAGCCCTTTGATCGTATTTTCGCAAAGGCCGACATTGAGCACGGTTTCCATCATGCCGGGCATCGAGCTGCGGGCACCGCTGCGGCAGGAGAGCAGCAGGGGATCGTTCGAGTCGCCGTACTTCATGCCCATCGCTTCTTCGACTTTCTTGACGGCGGCGGCGACTTCCTCGCGGAGGGTGGGTGGGAATTGACGGCCTTCGGCGAAGAAGACCGTGCAAAATTCGGTGGAAATGGTGAAACCGGCGGGCACGGGGAGGCCGAGCTTGGCCATTTCGGCCAAATTCGCGCCCTTGCCGCCGAGTTCGTTCTTCATCGAGGCATCGCCTTCGGTCCCGTTCGGTCCGAAGTAATAAACGTATTTCGTGGCCATGTGCGGCTTTCTCCAAAGGGTTAGGAAAAATGTTGTGATGTGGTTAATGTAGGATAGGTTTCTAACCTGTCTGCCTGAACGAGCAAAAACCTGTATCCCGACAGACAAGTTGGAAACCTGTCCTACGAGATAAAAGGGAGATTTCAAAATCCACCCGAACGAGTTGAAAACAACTCGCCGTTAGAGGCTTCGAAGCAAGTCGAAGGCCCCTGAATGAATGATCTTGGGCCAAAAGGCGGGATACATGGCCCAGAACAATCGCAGGAAACAAAACGAACGAATGTAACAGGCCGCTCAGGGAACGTCAAGGACTAAGGGAGCAGGGGCTTGGGGCTAGGGATTAGGGGGCTGGATGCGAGCAAAGTTCTCGGGGCGGCAGTGCGAGGAAGTCGTTTTTCGACGTCTAGCCCATTAGAGGGACTGTGTGGTCAGGATACCTGAAGTTTCGCCGGTTAGCCGTTCGGGCATTTTTTCCCGATGGGTTGGGATTTTATTGGAAGTCGCGCACGATTCGAAGCGCGAAAAGGGGCGGTTTTCGCGGCGTTTTATGTCTTGGGCGGTTTATTCCCTCCGGCACAGCAAGGCGTTTTTCAGGATTTTCCGGGTTTCGCGAAGGGCGACCTTTCGTTTTCTCGGTACGGTGTTTTTCGGGCCGAATTGTTCCCGACTGGGCTTTGCGACTAATGGGGGAAATCGTTTTTCGGCGCTGAAAGTGAGAAAAGCCAGGTTTTTGGAGGCCGCAATTCGTTGGCTGGGCAATCGCGAAAACGCGAAAGGGCGAAATCGCGAAAATCCGGTTTTCCGAGCATCGTTTGACGGCTGATTCATAATGGGGCCTTCTTCAATCGCCTTTTCGCCATTTGCGCTCCGTGAAGAGCGAAAGGGAAATGTGTACTTATGTATAGTATAAAGCGCGGCTGTTTTCAAGAAAAATCTTGAGGAAAATGCTATTTCGAGTCATAAGCCTAGTAGGGATAAGGAGTTCGGGCGAGAGAAATTTTTTCTTGACCGTCTAAAATCGAAAGCCCGGTAGCAAGCGATTGCCCTATTTTGGCGGGCCGAAAAAGCCCAGATAAGAAACCACCCTCTTAACGAATAGGTAACAAATAATTATGATGGGGTTAATTCTAATCGAAGGGCTTTCGCCGTAAGACGTGCGTTCGTTGCGCCTCTGCGGAAAAGCCGGGAAAGGCAGTAGGCAGCGTTAGCACCTCAAAATTAGTTCGATCATCCGGGATTCTTTGCTCGGATGTGGTGGGGGACGTTTCTTTTGTTAGTTTAATTTTGGGATCTTTTTCATCAGTTATTATTGGAAAGTTACATTATGAGAAGCACTATCATCCTACTACTCGTTATCTGTTTTTCTCTTTTTTCTTTTTATCCAGCCCATGCAGTGGTATATACAATCACCGACCTCGGCACGCTTGGTGGAACTTCAGTTTATGTCACTGGAATCAACAACAGCGGACAGGTCGTGGGGAATGCCACATATCATGCCTTCCGTACAGCATCCAACCAGCCTTTCAATCCTGCTACCGACGACCTTGGCACATTCGGCGGAACAGACAGTTGGGGCTGGGGTATCAACGACATCGGACAAGTCGTCGGGTCGGCCGACACCAGTGGTGGTGTTCAATACGCATTCCGCACGGCACCCAACCAGCCCATTAATCCTGCTACCGACGATCTCGGCACACTCGGCGGAAGTTGGAGCGCTGCCAGAGACATCAACGACCTCGGACAAGTCGTGGGGGGAGCCGGCACCAGCGGTAGTGGCGATCACGCATTCCGCACGGCACCCAACCAGCCCATCAATCCCGCTACGGATGACCTCGGCACACTTGGCGGTCCGAACAGTTTTGCCCATGCGATTAATCACAGCGGTCAGGTCGTGGGATCTGCCAACACCAAATCCGGTTATCTTCATGCATTCCGCACGGCACCCAACCAGCCCATTAATCCTGCTACCGACGACCTTGGCACATTCGGCGGAAAAAACAGCGTGGCCCTTGACATCAACGACAGCGGACAGGTCGTGGGGGAAGCTGACACCAGTTCTGCTACTCATGCCTTCCTTTATAGCGGCTCAACGATGATCGACCTCGGCACACTTGGCGGTACTAAGAGTTATGCCAAAGCGATTAATAACAGCGGTCAGGTAGTGGGATTTGCCGACACCAGTGGCAATACAGCACAGCATGCTTTCCTATACAGCGGCAGCGGGCCTATGCAGGACTTGAATGACTTGATAGATCCCGCTTCAGGATGGACACTGAGGGTGGCAATTAGCATTAACGACTTGGGACAAATCGTGGGACATGGCGGAATTGGAAGTCCTTTCGGTCATGCTTTCCTGCTAACCCCTGTCCCCGAACCTTCCACCCTCGCCCCGCTCGGCATCGGAGCTATTGGTCTTCTCGCCTTGGCTGGACGGCGGAGTCGCAAATCGATCTAAAATTTGAAAGATCAAAGCCCACGTTGATTTCGGCGTGGATTTTGTTTTTCTTGGCACAAGCGGCATAGAACAAAAGAATAAAATTAATGGTCGGCGTTGGCTCGGGGCTGGACTGCGCAGAAGTCCCTATTTTGAGACGAGGGAGAATAGTGCCGGAATTGTTCCTCTTCGCCCCAAGGGGGCAGCGGTTCACCCAGCCCAGGGCAAAGCCCTGGGGAACGAAACGCCACCACTATCTTATTGTGTGTGATGCCGGCTCGGCCCAACGGGCCAAAAATTCGTCTCTCGGGCAAGGCGAACTTTTGGCCCGTTGGGCCGAGATGGGTTTCTTGCCTTCCTCCTTCCCCAGGGCGTTGCCCTGGGCTGGGCGAACGGCTGCTCCTTCGGAGCGAGGAACAAAAACCGGATCAGCCGTTTTGCCGAAAAACGGCGAGTCTTGCGTAGTCCAACTCCGGGTTAAACAATGAAATACGAGAATCCGGTTGTTTTCCCACACCGCTACGCTATCATTAACTCCTTTGAGGGTTGCCGTTGGATGAATGTCACGAACCACAATTTGCCGGGGGTTGCCAATTTTGCCGTTACGGCGGCGGCATTCGAGGGGGGGTTGGCTATTTTCGCCTTGAGTTTGGGTTGGGCGATGGATAGCCCGCCGATGGCTTCGTTTCAATGGTCTTGGATGGACCTTGGTTGGGGGATGATTGCCACGCTGCCGCCCCTGGCGCTGCTGGGAATGTGCCTTTTTCCGCCCTGGGAACCGCTTCGACGCATTCTGCGGCTGTTGAACGAGTCCATTCTGCCGCTCTTCCGCGAGTGCGGCATTTTCGAAATCGCGGTGATCGCCTTTCTGGCCGGTTTGGGGGAAGAAATGCTCTTTCGCCCGATCGTGCAGGACGGAGTAAGCCGCTGGATCGGCGGGCCTTACGGACCGGCGATCGGATTGTGCGTCGCGGCCGTCATCTTCGGGCTGCTGCACGGATTGACGGTCGCTTACGCGATTTTGGCCGGCGTCATCGGCCTTTACTTGGGGGGAATCTGGCTGCTTAGCGGGAACCTTCTCGTGCCGATCACCGCGCACGCGCTCTACGATTTTTTGGCGATCGTCGTCTTGTTAAGGATGGAAAAACCATTGGTCATCGAAAAAAATGATGAATGATGAATGATGAGTGATGAATGAAAGCCGCAACTCGAAGGGGAGCGAGTGAGATCGAGTTGAACGAGAATACTTTGCGAAGCCGCAAGCGGCATTAGTTCATCATTCATCAATCAGCATTCATCATTTCTGAAGTTACTCCGGCAGCGGCTGATTTCTCGTTTCGGGGGCGAAGAGCAGCGCCACGAGTCCCAGCAGGAAGCAGGCGCACATGGTTACGCCGGCGTAGCGGAAGCGATCGACTTCGTTAAAGTCGAGAAGCCCGCCGTAAATCGAACCGGAGAGCCAACCCAGGGCGGTCGGTCCCGCGGCGGCGAGGTAGCGGGCGATGTTGTAGCAAAACGAGGTGCCGGTCGAGCGCATTCGCGTGGGGAACAATTCGGGAAAGTAGATGGCATAGCCGCCGAACACCGAGAGTTGGGCGAAGCCCATCAGCGGGGCCATCCAGTAAAGCTGCGAGCGGTCGTTCATGAAGAGGAAATAGATGGCGGTGCTGGCCATCGCCAAGGTGAAGAAGATGGCGAACGTGGGGCGGCGGCCGAGGTGATTCGTGACGCGGGCGAAGGCGTAAATGCCGAAAAAGGCGCCGATATTGAATAGGATCAGATTGACGCAGGCCCAGCTCACGGACTTCTGATTGCCGTCTTTCTGGCGTTTCCAAACGCGTTCGATATTTTCGGCCAAGGGGGGCGCGTCCGACGCGTTTTCCGCGAGCAGTTTCGCCCGCCGCGCGCGATCCTCGGGGGTTTGCGCTTTGCGCGAACCGGATTTTTCGTCGAGGAAAGCCAGTACGCTTTCGGAAGCGATGGTTTTTTTTTGCTTGAGCAGCGAGACGACCGCGAACGCGATTTGCCGCGCATCGGATTCCTTATCGTTCGTTTCGATCAATTCCTTGGGGCTGATTTCGAATATTTTCCCGCGGTATTGCTCGATCTGACCGCCGGCATTGACGAGTTGGACGGCAAAGGCCAGATCGCGCCGGTCGTCGCCGGCAAGTCGGGCGGTTTCCCAGGCTTTTTTGCGGAAGATGGTTTGGGTCATATCGTTGCTGAAGACGCCGATCGCCCACAGTCCGAGTACGCCGGCCGAGGCCAGCATCATGCCCACGATCGTGCGTTTCCGCCAGCGCGGATCGCTGAACAATTCGGTCATGCCTCCTTTTTTCCCCGTGGTTTTCCGATCGGCGGCGGATTTTAGCCATGCTTCGGGTTCGTGCAGATAGCGGACGTTCAGATAGACGAGCACGAGCGCAGGCAGAACGCTCACCCAAAAGATATATCGCCAGGCGACATTAACCTCAATCAGTTGAATAACACCTAGATAAATCAATCCGGCGGCGATATTTCCGGCTGCCGAAAAGGCCTGCAACATGCCTAGCGCGTGCGTCCTGGTTTGCGTAGGTACGCTTTCCGAAACCAGGGTGACTCCCAGAGCGAACTGCCCTCCCACGCCCAAACCGGCGAGAAACCGCAAACAGAGAAACACTCCCAGGTTCGGGGCCAATCCGCTTAGGCCGCTAAACACCGAGTAGGAAAGCAAGGTAAAGATCATCGTTTTCGCCCGGCCGATCCGATCGCCCACGATGCCGAAGATGATTCCGCCGGTGGCCCAGCCGATGAGCAATACCGAGGTCGCGATGCCGCTATAGCGGTCGATGTCGGGATTTCCGTTTTCGACGCCCAGCAAGTTTTTCACCGCGCTTACCCGCGCGAGGTTGAATAGCTGCTGATCGAGGCAGTCGAATAACCATCCGCAGGTGCAAACGATGAGCACGAACCAGTGATAACCGTTGAGTTGACGATACCAAGGCGCATTGTCCTGCGGCATGTTTTTCTCCGAAAAAGAACGATAGGACTGCGGGAACGATCGTTTTCGAGGATCGATAGGATTCCAAGATAACCGATCCTGGACCCCCGCACAAGCGAAGCGCCGGCGGAAAGGATGGTCTAAATGCACCGAAAAAATCGTGCGGAGGATACCGGTTGTTCCGAATGGGCGAACCGGGGGAAGTTTGATTATGCAATAAACTGCAACGGTCGAAAGAGAGCATAGCGGGCCGATGGCAAGGCGAACCGCGCGATCCGCGCCGTTTTTCGAACGATTGCCGCCGCGAGATGAGGATTCGGCCGGGAATGCCGCGGAGGGATAAAAACCACGTTGGGACCTCGAAAAAATGCACTCCGCGAATAACGATTCCGACCGGCATCCGCTGATTCTATTGATCGAGGAAGAAATTCAGACGTTGCAGGAGCTTTCGTCAACATTGACGGCGGCCGGATACGCCGCGCGGAGTTGTTCCACCGCCGAGGAGGCGATTGCCGCCACCCACGAGGCGCGTCCCGACTTGATTCTCTGCGACGCGGTCGTTCACGAGCGGGACGGCGTGGAGATTTGCGAACGACTGCAGCGCGAAGCGCGTCCCGGCGAGTTGCCGGTGATGTTCCTCTCGGGCAATCAGATTCCCGACATCATCCGCCGCCGCGGCGCCCTCGGCGGGGCTTATTACCTCCGCAAGCCATGCGATCCCGGAGTGCTTTTAGATTTATTGGAAAAGAGCTTGGGCACGAAGCGGCAGTCGATTGCGTCCGAGAGGTAACGGGACTCCCGGCGCGGGCTATTTTCGCGGCTCCTTCAATCGGCTCTCGAAGGGTGAAGCGGACTATTTTTCGGGCAAGATTTCCGCTCGAAGATCGTCCCCTAGATTCTCGACGGCTTCCGCCGCGATTTTTTCACGAGCAACCCGCCGATTCCCGCGCCGATCAAGAGCCAGCAAGCGCTCGGTTCGGGCACGAGGGCCGGAGGACCGAGCATCAGCGTACCGGGATTGATGGATGGTGCATTCAAGATGCCGCCGATGGCAACTAAGGCGCCGCCGTTATTCGGCGGGGGCAAGAATAAAGGATCGGGATTCGTTAAACCACCACCGGTGTAAACCAATCCTCCCGTCAAGGTTAGTAATCCTTTCCCCGTTTTTGTTAGACCGGAACCGAGGAGCACGGGATCGATCGTGTTGTCAGGCCTACTAACGGACAGAGTCGATTTTGTCAGCGTTAACGTTCCGGCTTGAATCGGCGAAGTTCCGGTAAGCGAAATTCCGCCATTGAGATTGACCGTGCCGTTGCTTTGCGGCACGCCGCCATTGAAGACGAGGGCGCTATTGACGGGTGGTATCTGTCCGGTAGCGGCTAGCAAGACGCCGCCGGAGATGGTGGTGGAGCCAGAATAGGTATTCGTGCCGGAAAGGGTGAGTTTGCCGCTGCCATTGACGCTAACGCCGGCGTCAATGCCGGAATTTCCACGCGACAAGGACACAATCGAACACCCGTTAAGCGTAACATTTCCCGCTTGGATACTCGGCGAATTAACGGCCAAGGTTCCGCCGGTTACGAGGGTCGGTCCGGAGTAAGTGGCCGGATTCGCCAAAGTTAAAGTGCCGGCGCCATTTATCATCAGACCGGAGGTTCCCCACGTGAAACTCGATGTATTAACGACCGGGGAAGTTAAACTGACGGTTGCTCCCGAAAAACCGCCGCCGGTTTGCGCGACAATGCCGGGATTTGTGATCGCTAAATCCAATACCCCGCCCGATGATGATATTCTTGCGTTCGCTGTTGCACCGGAAAAACCGCCTCCGGTTTGCGAGAGTGTGCCCATATTTATTCCCGTGAATTGCAATGTGCCTCCCGTCGTGGGCCCCGTTAACTCCAATGTTCCGGCAGATATTTTCGATATGCCCGCCCCGACGACGGCGTTGGCGACGCCACTCATATCCATCGCGGCGTTTCCTGGGATTGTGCCCGACGAGATCGCGGTTGCCGCAAGGGAACCGGCATTCGCGTTGATGGCGGCAGCCACGGCGGAGGTCTTGTATCTCATGCCGAACACGGGATCGAACGAGGATGCGCTCGATTCGATGCGCGTGTTTTGCAGGATGGCGCCCAGGTTCCGCATGACGGCATCGGTATTGGTGAGCGAGAAGAGGCCCAAATAACCAACCGACGCCTGCACGTCGCCGGCAGCGGTATGCCAGGTCTGCGTCGGGGCGTTGGGGCTGCTGAAATAATACGGTTCGTTCAACGGATTCGGCACGCCCAACTGCCGGATCGAAAGGTTCCCGTAGAGCGCGGCCGCGTCGGCGGAATTGCTTTGCCCCTGCGCTCCGTCCCTACCGAGAAAAAACACCACCGCCACCATGCTCAAACTCGTCAGTTTGTTCAACATTTCATGCTCCCTTTACGTCGTTCCGCGAGGTATCGAAACGAACCTCCCCGATGTAGAGTTTACCGATTAAGAAGCCATCTTAATAAAAACACTTGCTTTTGGCTAGACACCCCCCCCGAAAAATTGACGGTTTTTGCATAATTTTTCAGTTTTCGGTAATAATGCATCACCCTATCCACCCCCCCCTATGGAAAAAATGGATAGGCAACTGCTCAGAATGGATTGTTTTGCACTGGAAAAGCGATTTTCGGCTTGATGGATTTTCCGCTAGTGGTTCGACAAATGCAATTTGATAGTTCATGTTGGGGCGATAGTTGAACTATCACCCCAGGGATGGCAGTACAACTGCCATCCCAACAACTTGTTATTTTATAGTTGTCGAGCCACAAGTCATCGCGTCGATTCCATTAAAAGAGAGCGCGGAGAGAGCGAAATAAATGAAAAATCCGTACGCGACATTCCCTTGCCACGTACGGATGTAGTTTGCGAACCGCGGGTTGACCCAGCGACTCTACAAGCTGCGATCCACCAGGAAGTTTCCGTTGTTCGCCATCGGCATGAGGGGCATCCACGCGCGGCCGGCCACGGTTCGGCTGCGAGCGCAACGGCCGGGGTAGAACACCAGCGCGATGCGCACGTCGAAAGCGTCTTCCAAGGATCCGACCACGCCTTGGCGGGCCGCCGCCTTGGCATATTGAAAATCGGCCGACAAGGCCAAGCGGTCGCTCATGGGCACTTGGGCCGACGCCCCCAAAGTGATGTCGTGCAACACGCCGCCGAAGGCATCGTTCAACCTGTTTTGCGAGGGAAGCCCCATCCAGAACCAAGTATCCGCCCCGTATTCGCTCATTTTGTGATGCCAGAAGGCGTTGATCTGGCCGATGGGGCGATAAGTGATCGGCAATTCGGGCGTGAAATAGTCGCGGGTCGAACTTCGATCGCGCCACGTTCCCCAGACGCCGATCTCATTGCGCCCGCTTAAAGCATAACCCAATTGCGCGCGACACTGGCCGAGAAAAGGCTCTTGGGCGAGAGTGCCGAAGTTTTTATTGACCATCCAGTCATAGACCATCCCGCCGCTCCAGGGACTATTTTCGTTGGCCCGGCGGAAGACTCCGGTGGTGATGAATTCTTGATCTTGGGCTTGGCTGGCATTGAAGGAGCCGTTGGTGGCGCGGCCCATCCAATCATAGACGCCGAACGTGCCGCCCAATTGCCAACCGAAGCCCCACTCGGAAATCCAACGCAAGGGCGCGCCCAAATTCAAGCCGGCAAAAGCGCCGTTGTTATTCGTGATGCCATCCGACACGCCCCGCCACGATTCGATGCCCGCCACGGCATAGAATCCCACGCGCGGGCAAGGATCGGCAAAAGCGAAACGGAGGTTATCGTTGCAGACTGCGGAACGATGCGTACAACCGACGCACGAAGGTTCGTTGACGTTGCCTTGCGCGCCTTCCTCATTATTCATGGAGGAGTTTTCATCGATGCGACTCGCGCCGGCCGGCGGGGCGTCGTTCGACGATTCGATGTTTTTTCCGGAAACCTCAGCTATGGCAATAAGCTGCGCCACAAGAGAAAATGCAACGGAAAAAAACCACGTTCCCCGAAAAAATCGCATGATAAGGTTCTCCTGAAATGAAGGTCAATACGTCAATCTCTTTCCGCGGAATGCAGAGGGAAAGGATAGCGCATCCCGCCCCATCAAACTCCGCCTAATCGATTTTATCGGAATCATCGATTTATTTTGACGATGAATTTCGGCAAAACCGGCAAGGTTTGCGCAGTTTGCCGAAGTTGCCGACGCCGCACGTGAAAAGGCGCGGGGTTGGGAATCCCGACAAATTTCGACACTTTCACAGTATAATCGGGAAAGCGCGAAAGCCCGAAAGGGCGAAAACACGAAAAAAGAGCATAAGTCCATTTTTTCATCAGGGCAAATCCCGTGGTGGCGTTTACCGTTTGAGATTCTGACCTGAGCAGCAACACATGCCGATAACCGAAAAAACGTCGGTGAAAGGGGAGCCATGTTCCGGAAGGGTTATTTCGTCTTGCCGATGCTGGCAAGTTGGCTTTGTTTGATGCTGCCGGGTTGTCATTCGGCGAAGATCGAGGAGCGAACGCCCGCCGGCGAACTCGTCGCGCCCTTTACTTCGGATCGGGTGCTCGTGGATGGAAAACTCGACGAAGCCTGCTATCGATCGGGGGCCTTGGTGGAGAGCTTTTGCATTGCCGGCCGGCCGAACGAACCGCCTCCTCCGACCAAAGCCTGGTTGTTTTGGCAACCGGAACGGCTCGCATTCGCCTTCGAGTGCGCGGACCGAGACCTCGTGGCCGCGGCGACTTCTCCCAAGGAACACGACGTTGACGGGCAGGACCGCGTGGAGTTATTCCTCTGGTCGGGCGATCCCCAGGACGCCTATTACTGCATCGAGATCGGCGCCCGCGGGGCCTTGCACGACTACGCGGCGCGGTTCTATCGCCGATTCGACGATGAATGGTCGCTCGCGGGCCTGGAGTTCGCGGTGGATCGCACCCCGACGGGGTATTGCGTCGAAGGCGTCATCGCGCGGTCCGCCATGGAGAAGATGGGATTCCCGCTCGAACCGGGCATGCGCTGCCGCTTGGGACTCTTCCGCGCCGACTTCGATTCCGGCGCCGGCAAGAGTGAGCCGACGTGGATCGCTTGGATCGATGCCCAAGGCGCCAAGCCCGATTTCCACGTAGCCGAGTCTTTCGGCGGCTGCGCGCTGGGACCAGAAGAATAAAGGGGTCGGGAGTCTATTCTCTTGACAATCGCGAAGGAGAATGATAAGATCAGGCCATGCCCAGACGATTGCGAGAAGCCGGCGGCGGATATGCGTACCACGTGCTCAATCGAGCCGTGGGGCGGATGCGGATTTTCGGCAAGGAACGGGACTTCGCGGCGTTCGAGGAAGTGATTGCCGAGGCGAAGGCCCGGATGCCGATGCGCATTTTGGCGTGGTGCGTGATGTCGAATCACTGGCACT
>JADLEL010000105.1 GCA_020846145.1 Pirellulales bacterium
AGTGCCAGTGATTCGACATCACGCACCACGCCAAAATGCGCATCGGCATCCGGGCCTTCGCCTCGGCAATCACTTCCTCGAACGCCGCGAAGTCCCGTTCCTTGCCGAAAATCCGCATCCGCCCCACCGCTCGATTGAGCACGTGGTACGCATATCCGCCGCCGGCATCTCGCAATCGTCTTGGCATGGCGTGATCTTATCATTCCTCCGCGCGGTTGTCAAGAGAAAAGACTCCCGACCCCTTTATCCCGCCAGAATTCGCAACTTATTGCCTCATAAAGACTTAACGCTATTGTACAGCCGCGATTCGATCCAATGTAATCGGAGAAATAATCATTTTATCCGATCCGGATATTCTTCGGATCCGTGCAAGTTCGCCTATCCTACTTGAATTTCGTGCTATGATTGGTAAGCTACTAAAGAGAGAGTAGCGTAGATTTTTCACACATCCTATTGGAGGAGAAGAAACATGAACCGATCCCGTTGGAAATGTTTGGTGTTGGGCGTGGTTATCGTGGCGGGTTTGCTTGCGGTCGCCGATCAAGCCAATGCTTGGTGGTACGGCTGTTGCGGTACTCCCGCATATCGCTCCTACGCCTATTACGCCGTATCGGACGGGTGCTGCGACGGAAATTGGTATCTGGGCGTTCGCCCCGGCCCGATCCGTCGCTTGGTCTTTGGACCTTATCGTTGGTATGGCGGATGGTATGGCTCCTACGGCTGCTGCTATCCGACCTATAGCTGCTGCTATCCGACCTATTCTTGCTGCGGCGACACGGTTTACGGCGAGGTTCAAGGCACGGTAACCACTCCCGCTCAGCCCACGCCCGCCCAGCCGACTCCGGCGAAAAAGCCGGTTATCGAAGCTCCTACTCCGGCCGTTCCCGGCGAACCGGCGACGCCGACCATGCCCCCAAGCCCCCCGCTTCCGGGAACGGAACCCTCCACACCGGGAACTCCCACCACCGAAGTGATTCCGGGCAACAGCGGCATGTTGACCGTTTGGGTTCCCTTCGACGCGAAAGTATCGATTAACGGCATGGCCACCAAGAGTACGGGCAGCCGTCGGCAATTCGTTTCGTACAACCTGAAGGAAGGCATGAGCTACAAGTATGAAGTCAAGGCCGAAGTGGTCCTCGAAGGCAAAATCGTCGAGGACACGAAGACGGTCGTGCTCACCGCCGGGTCCGAGAATGCGGTGGCATTCGGATTCAACATCGCCCCCGCCGAAGGCTTGGTCGCCCAATAACAAACCTCGCAGGCCGGGATTTTTTCCCGCCCTTTACCTCGATCCACCCTCGTGCCGGCCCGAACCGGCATGGGGGTTGTTTTTTGGGTTGCCGAACGAATCGAGAACTGCGATAATTATTTATCTTCGCACCAACCGCCCCGTTTTTATTGGAGGATTTCGCCCGTGTTCGATTGCGTTGCCGTCGTGGGCGCCACCGGCGCCGTGGGTTCCATCATTCGCGAATTGCTCGAAGCCTGGGATTTTCCCTGCAAACGGCTCAAATTCGTGGCTTCGGGCCGGTCGGCCGGCAGAAAACTGCCTTACGCGGGTCGGGAGATCGTCGTCGAAGAGCTTGACGGCTCGATTTTCGACGACGTGCAACTGGTCATCAGCAGCACGCCCGACGACACCGCCCGCGATTACATCCCCGACGCCGTCCGCCGCGGCGCGCTGGTGATCGACGAAAGCGGCTATTTCCGCATGAAATCCGACGTGCCGCTGGTGATTCCCGAAGTGAATCCCGACGACGCCCTGAAGCACCAGGGCATCATCTCCAGCCCGAATTGCTCGACCACGCAAATGGTCCAAGCCCTCAAGCCCCTGCACGACGCGGGCCGCGTGCGGCGGGTGGTGGTGAGCACCTATCAGGCGACTAGCGGGGCGGGCTTGGCCGGCAGCCGCGACTTGGAGCGCGGCACCCGCGCGCATCTGGCCGGCGAGCGGCACGAATACGAATGCTTCGCGTATCCGATCGCCTTCAACTGCATTCCGCAAATCGGTTCGCCGAAATACCAAGGCTATACGTCGGAAGAAATGAAGATGGTTTATGAAACGCGGAAGATGCTGGGCGACGACGGCATTCAGGTTTGCCCGACCTGCGTCCGCGTGCCGGTCGCCAATTGCCATAGCGAAAGCATCCTCGTCGAAACCGAACGGAAGATTACGGTCGAGGAAGCCCGCAAGCTCTTCGCCGCGACGCCGGGCCTGGAGGTGATGGACGACCTCGAGCAGAAAATCTATCCCATGCCGATCAATTGCGACCGCCGCCACGAGACGTTCATCGGCCGCATCCGCGAGGACATCTCCAGCCCGAACGGCCTGGCCTTCTGGTGCGTGAGCGACAATCTCCGCAAGGGCGCGGCCACGAACGCCGTGCAAATCGCCCTGCTCCTGGATAAACTCGGCCCGCAAGCGCTCAAGGGCTGCCGCAAGTAGGTTTCGTGGAGAGATTACGCCTCCGGTTTTTCGACGAACGATTTCGACTCAGAGGTTGTGAAAAAATGGGACTGGCTCCGAACCGAGTTGTTGATAATCACTCGAATAACGGGTATTGTGAGGTGCCTGTCCCAATTTTTTCACAACCTCTGAGTCCGGGATGGCTCGTGAAAAACTGGAATTCGTGGAGGAAAACGCATGACTCCCGACCGCAATCGGATTATTGAGGCGCTTCGAGAGGCTACTCCGGAATTGCTCTCGAAGTACGGCGTGACGCGGATCGGCGTCTTCGGCTCGGTAGCGCGAAATCAAGGAACGCAGGCCAGCGACGTGGATATCGTCTATGAGATGAAGCATCCGAATCTTTTCACGGTCGTTCATTTGAAGGCGGATTTGGAACGGATCCTTCATTATCCCGTGGATCTAGTGCGAATGGGGAAACGCCTGCCGCCGCTGATGAAAAAGCGCATCGAGCAGGAGGCGATCTATGTTTGACCGGGAAATGGTGCTCTCGTTGCTCGTTCAAGTGCGAGAAGGTCTGGAGAAAATCCTGAAGAGAACCGCGCGCCTCAAGACGGCGGACGATTTCATCGACACCGAGGAAGGCGAACAGATTTTCGACGGCATTTGCATGCAATTCATGGCTGTCGGCGAAAATATCAAACGCATCGATTGCCTGACGGACGGCACGTTATTGGCGGACTATCCCGATGCCGATTGGACCGGCGCGATGGGCTTCCGCGACATTATCGCGCATCAATACTTTCGTCTCGATCCCGAGGAAGTTTTTTCCATCGTAAAAGACGATTTGAAACCATTGCTTTCGGGTATCGAAAAGATCATCCAAAAAGTGGAATAGGTAAAGTCGCACAGAGGAACATGCATTTCAAAGTGTCGGCAATTCCACGAAAGAATTATTTTATGAATAACTTGGCACCTTTCACCTTGCGCATCTTTGTGGCCGATGGCGATCCCGACGGCTTGCGGCTCGTTGAGCGTTCCAATTGGATCGGCAAGGCTGTCATGTTTCCTCGAGCCCATTCCGCAAACGGCCGGAATTCCAGCAAACAGGTGTTTATCTGTTACTAGGTCATCGCCTGCGACGCGGCCGACCCTCGCGAACGGCAAAGGGGATTTCCCGGCCGTCTCGCATCAACCGCACGCGCGTCCAATCGATTTCGCCCGGCGTTGCCAGACTGCCTATCGGCACTTCGACCAGCCCGGCATCGGCGCACGGCGTGGCATTATTCAGGCGAATGGACGCCAACGGCTTGGCCGTGGATTCCGGCTGTCCGAACGCGGCGCATATTGCGCCGATAAAAAACAAAATATTCACGGTGATCGACTCCCGGAAGGGATTTATTTCTTGCCGGCGGTCATGTTCAAATCGTCGAAGCGTATCTCCCCGGTCGCGCCCAGCAGCCCGATGCTGAGAAATGCCTCGCGGGCGCGGAGGGGGACTTCGACGCGGCGGGATTCTTTTTGCCATGGGAACGTGCCGCGCCAGGGGCCGAGGACCGTTTCTCCCAGCGGAGCGCGGTTCTCATCGTAGAAGATGAAGACCGCGCCCGGCTGACAGTAGCGCTCCGGCTTGGAGTTGGGGATCGGCGCGAAATGGATATCCTTGCCGGCGACGCTGAAAGCGACGTCGAGATATTGCACCTTCCGGCCATCGACGGCGAAGGCTTGCAAAATTTGGCAGTTGCGCCCGGCGTCGGCATTCGTAAACTTGATGTACTGCTTGCCTTCCGGCGCGGAGTCGCTCGCGACGAACATGAACTGCCGGCCGTAGTGCCAGGCGAGCGGTTCGGGCGGATCGCCCACGGCCTCCTCGAAGCCGCCGTTCTGGATTTTCGGATTCGCCGGATCGGGCTGGAGTTTCCGCTGCGATTCGGCCTTGCCGGTCATCGGCACGAAGAGCGTCGGCCGCAAGGCTTCGGTCTCGAGCTTGCCGCGCACTTTCTTCAGCAGATACATGATTTGCTGGTATCGCTCGCCGACGGGAACGACCATTCGGCCCCCTTCCTTGAGCTGCGCGACCAGCGCCGGCGGGACTTTTTCGGGCGAGCAGGTTACGATGATCTTGTCGAAGGGCGCTTTTTCGGGCCAGCCTTGGAAGCCGTCGCCGATTTTCACGTGCACGTTCGCGTATTTCAGGCTCTTCAGAGCCTTGGCCGCGTTTTTCCCCAGCTTTTCCACGATCTCGATGGTGTAAACCTCCTTCACCAGCGGGCTGAGAACCGCCGCTTGATAGCCGCTGCCGGTGCCGATCTCGAGCACCCTGTCGGAAGGCTGGGGATCGATGGCCTCGGTCATGTAGGCCACGACGAACGGCGGGGAAATGGTTTGCGATTCGCCGATCGGCAGGGCCATGTCGAAATAGGCCCGCTGCCGATCCTTCAGCGACACGAACTCGTGTCGCGGCGTTTGCAGCATCGATTCGATTACCCGCTTGTTTTTCACCCCCGCCCCGGCGATTTCCTCCTCGACCATGTTCTTCCGCCGTTGCTCGAAGGTCGCGGCCGATTGGGCGAAAAGCGAAACCGAAAAAATCGAACCGACGACGAAAATGGCGATCGAAAACTTGATGTTCATCGTTCTCACTTTTCGTTCAATTTGCAATTTGCAATTTGAAATCACCAATTTGCAATAACATCCACTTCTCCCCGCGTGGACGCGGTGGCTAAACGACGGTCTTTTTTCTCTCCCCCATCCCCTCTCCCCTGGAATTCTGTCATAATCGTCACCATGCTCAACACGACGCTCAAGGACCGAATCGCGAAGGATATTTTACCCCAAGTTCAATCGCCGGGGCAATACATCGGCGGGGAATGGAACGCCGTGGCGAAGGACCACCGGGCGGTTCGCGGCACGCTTTGCCTGGCCTTTCCCGATGCGTATTCGATCGGCATGAGCCATAACGGTCTCCAAGTATTATACGACATTATGAACCGCCGCGATTGGGCCTGCGAGCGGGTTTTCATGCCGTTGGCGGATATGGAGGAGCAGCTTCGCCGCCACGGTCTGCCGCTTTACGGGCTGGAAACCTATACGCCGCTTGCCCGCTACGACGTGCTGGGCTTCACGCTGCAATACGATCTGTGTGCGACCAACGTGCTGGCGATGCTCGATTTGGGCGGCATTCCGCTTCAAGCGGTGGAGCGCACGATGGAGCATCCGCTGGTGATCGCCGGCGGCCCTTGCGCGGTGAATCCCGAACCGATGGCCCGCTTCATCGACCTGTTCGTCATCGGCGACGGCGAAAAAGCATTGCCGGCGGTTTGCGACGCTTGGATCGAGCTGAAACGAGCTGCTTCCTCTCTTGCCGACCGCGAGGCGCTGCTTCTCGAGATGGCCCCGCGGTTCCCTTTCGTTTACGTGCCGCGATTCTATGACTCCCCTCGCCGGGCACCGACCGAAGGTTGGTCGGGAGAGGGCCCGGGGGTGAGGGCTTCTCTCGGCGTCAAACCAATCCGGCAAGGTATTCCCTCCCAAATCATCCCCGCGGTGGTGGACGACTTGGACGCCGCGCCGCTGCCCACCGCACCCATCGTCCCGCACGTCGAGTGCGTCCACGACCGCATCGCCATCGAGATCATGCGCGGCTGTCCGGGCAAGTGCCGCTTCTGCCAAAGCACGACCATCAAACGCCCACTGCGGTTCCGCAAGGTGGAGACGATCGTCGAGGCGGCCTTGGCCATGTACCATAGCACGGGCTACAACGAGATTTCGCTCTTGTCGCTTTCGACTTCCGATTATCCCCGGTTCGACGAACTCATGCGGCGGATGCAAGCGACGTTCCGACCACTGGGCGTGAGCGTTTCGCTGCCGAGTCTGCGGATCAACGAGCAATTGCGCGAGGTCGGCGAACTGCTGACAACTGAGCGCCACGGCGGATTGACGCTCGCGCCGGAAGTTGCGCTGGATGACATGCGCGAACGGGTCGGCAAGCCGATCACGAACGAAGACCTCTACGCCGGCTGCCGCAGGGCCTTCGAGAACGGCTTTTCGCGGGTGAAATTGTATTTCATGTGCGGCCTGCCCGGCGAACGGGAGGAAGATCTGGACGGCATCATCGAGATGGCGGAGCACATCGCCCGGCTGGGCAAGGAAGTTACCGGGCGGTTCGCCGCGGTGGTGGCGAACGTGTCGAATTTCGTGCCCAAGCCGCAGACGCCGTTCCAGTGGAACGCCATGCAGCGGCGGGAGTATTTTTATGCGGCCCATTCGCGCTTGCGAAAGATCAGAAGATTAAAATGCGTGGAGATCAAATGCCACGACGTGGATACCACGCTGCTCGAAGGCGTCTTGTGCCGCGGCGACCGCCGCGTGGGCGAGGCCATCGAGCTGGTCTTCCGCCGCGGCGGCCGCTTCGACGCCTGGCGCGAGCATTTTAATATCGAGCGCTGGCTGCAAGCCTTCGCCGAACTGAACATCGACATCGAAAAAATCCTCCACCTCCCCTCCCCTGCCCCGTCGCCCCTGCCCTGGGATCATATCGCCATCCGGCAAGGACGAGGGTATTTGGAACGGGAGTATGAGGAAGCTTTAAAAACCTCGGAGTAAAGAAACCCGACGCCCTAGATTTTAGATTTGAAATTTGAAATTTGAAATTTGAAATTTGAAATTTTAGATTTGAGATTTGAGATTTGAGATTTATGACTCATTTTCGGCGTCGGGAAATAGTTCGGGATGGGCATCGCGGAAATCGCCCAGCATTTTCGTGCGAAACGCCTCCGCCCGCGATTGCGACGAAAAAGTCTGCCGCGACTGTTCGTTGAGGTGCCGCTGTCCCTTGATCGGAGAGTTTTGCAGGCTCTCGGCCCAGGCGCGAATCTGGCGCGAGCAGGATTCGGCCAGGGATTTGAGATCCGAAATCTCAGATCTCAAATCTGAAATTTGCGATACCGCATCCGATTTAACTTCCGAAGACGGATTCTCCAGAAGGCTCGAAGCGAAATGGAGCATGGAGCGCACTTCACCGGCGGAGCCGCGGGCAATGTACAAGAAGGCCAACAGTTCGGCAGTCGAGCCGCGTTCGAATCCTTCGGCGATATTGTTCGACACCGATAGCGCCGCCCGCCGCAATTGATCGCGCAAATCGCCCGGTTGCGAAAAAAAACGATTCCGCGTAAGAACGTAAGCGCGCCGCGCCAACTCCACGGCCGCTTTCCAAACGGGCAAATCTTCGAATCGTTCGTATTTCATGCCGCGAATATCCTCTTGCAAAAATATGTCAGCGTACCGCAAATGCCGATACCAAGCATGGCGAGAGTGGTGGATTCGGGCACGCTCTGTGCGGCCGGGGCGGAGACGACGAGTTTATCGACGCGAATGCTTGCGGCGTTGAGCTTGCCGGTAACGGTCAACGTGTAATTGCCGCTGATTCCGCCCCATAAGTTGAGCGTGCCGGCGCCGCTTATTTTGGCGTTGTTACTGATAATTACGGGGGCGCTGATGAAATGCTCGCCCGTTACGTCGATGGTCGAGAGGCTGCCGCGGTTGTTCAAGGTGAGGGAATGCCCGTAGGTGCTTTGGACGAGCGTGCTGGTGGCATCGACGAAGATAATATTCGCCACCGTGCGGCCGACGGAGACCATATCGACGATCGGGCTGGTGGCGGGCTGCGCGCCGAAGCAGACATTTACGCCCGGTCCGTCGGGTACGGCGGCGATGGGGGTCCAATTGGCGGCCACGCCCCAGGCGGTCATGGTGTCGTCGCTGCCGCCTTTCCAGGTATAAACGGCGGTTTCGAGAATGCCGGCGACGCGAAATCCGGTGCCGGGCGCGTCGCCCGTGGGAACGGTATAGTTGCGAAAGGCCGATGCCAAGACGTTCGCGGCGTTGCCGTATCCGCC
Organism: Pirellulales bacterium; assembly: GCA_020846145.1. Lineage (GTDB taxonomy): Bacteria > Planctomycetota > Planctomycetia > Pirellulales > Thermoguttaceae > JADLEL01. The sequence continues at coordinate 8,305 of JADLEL010000105.1, forward strand.
GCCGCGCAGCCCGCGGGTGGAGCCGGCGAATTTCGTCTCGATCCACTGGTTCACGTTTCCGTTTTGGTCGAACGTACCGTAGGGGCCGGGCGAGCCGGCGAACGCGCCGACTTCGTTGCGGTAATACGGGCCGTAGTTGCCGCTCATGTAGTTGGCGTTGTTCGTGCCCGTCGGCGAGAGCACATTGCTCGGCGGCGAATCGTTCTTGGTGGCGTAGGTCCAATAGCCCGTTCCACCCGGCTTGTTCGGATCGTAATAGGCCGCTTTGTACCATTCGTTTTCGTTGGGCAGGAAGAACGCGGCGGCGGTCTTGCGGGCGACGGCCGACAGGGCCGCATCGCTGTTCGCGCCGTTCAGGTAATACGCGCCGTCCTCGGTGGTCGCCGCCGTCTGCGCGCCGGAGGGCTGGCCGTTTTGCAGCCAGTTGCAGAAGCGGGCGGCATCGCCCCAGGAGACGTAATTCACGGGCCGATTCGCCCACTCGGCCGCCACGCTGTAGCTATAGCTGCCCGCCGCGCCGCCGCGGACGATGTTGCAGCCGTAGGCGTTCGCGGCGACATTCATGTTCGCGTTGTAAAGCCCGTAAGGATCGGCCGTGTTCGCCACGGCGTTGAGGAAGACGCTGTATTGCGCCGCGGTAACGTCGTACATGCCGATATTGTAGGCATAGCCGACGGAGCCGTATCCGGTGGTGGCGTCGTTCATCACGGCGGTATCGGCCGCATTGCCCGGATTCCCCACCGCGACGAATTGCAGGCTGGTGAAACCGGCGGGCATGTTGAAGACATCGGCGCGGGCCGCGGCCGCAACGAAGAGCGTTAATGCCATAAAGGCGATGCACTTCGAGTGAAAATCGAGAGACACGATTCGGCTCCTTCCAAATACTGCGAGGCGCGCAATCGCTCGGGAATCTCAACACGGAGGCAGGGAGGAAACGGAGGAACAATGATGAGGGATGAATACTGAGGGACGAATGGATCAAACATCAATGCGAATACCCGAACAGACTCGGTTGTTTAATTCATCAATCATCCTTCAGCATTCAGCATTTTTCCGTGTCCTCCGTGCCTCCGTGTTGAATTATTGTGAGTAATTTCACTCGCTCCATTTCACGCCGTGATACCTTTCGTCAAGGCCATGAAGGCCGTTTCGAGGTTGATTTCGTCTTCCTTGAAAAGGTTGAGCTTATAGCCGTTTTGCACCAGCGCGGTGGGCAACTCGCTGTAGTCCTCGACGTTTTCCTTGAGGGTAACGTCGATGCGGCCGTCGCGGATTTCGACGCTTTCGACCAGCGTGCTTTGGCCGAGCAGCTTCGCGGCCGCTTCGAGGTTTTCGGCGACGCGGACGTTCAAGAGCGTGCGCTGGCGGACTTTTTTCATCACGTCGGAAACGTTGGCGTTCACCAGCAGTTCGCCGCGCTCGATGATGCCGACCTTGTTGCAGATATCGGCCAGTTCGGGCAGGATATGGCTCGAGACCATGATCGTCTTGCCCATCTTGCGAAGCTCCTTGAGCAGCCCGCGGATTTCGATCCGTGCGCGGGGATCGAGGCCGCTGGCCGGCTCGTCCAAGAGCAGCACCTTGGGATCGTGCAGCAAGACCCGGGCGAGGCCCAACCGCTGCGTCATGCCGCGGGAGAGGCTGGTGACGAAGGCCTCGCGCTTGTAGCCCAGATCGACCAGTTCCAGCACTTCGTCGCAGATTTTCCGCCGGGCGGCCCCCTTGATGCGGTACGCCGCCGCAAAAAATTCGAGGTACTCGATGACCTTCATGTCGTCATACACGCCGAAGAAGTCGGGCATGTAGCCGATCAGCCGCCGGATTTCCTTGGGATGCGTGTAGATCGAGTACCCGCAAACCGACGCCTCGCCCCAGGTGGGCTGCAAGAGCGTGGCGAGTATCCGCATGGTCGTGGTCTTGCCCGATCCGTTCGGCCCGATGTAGCCGAACAAATCGCCTTCGACCAATTCGAGGTTCAGGTTGTTGATCGCCCGAAGCTCGCCATAGACTTTGGTTAGTTCTTGGGTTTTGATCATGGGGAAGTTGTCAGTTTACAGTTGTCAGTTCGCAGTACTGAGTACTCTCCACTCTCCACTCTCCACTCTCCACTCACTTCATCTTCACGGGAAACACAAACCGATAAATCACGGCGTGGCGGTCTTCGTTGCGGGCGAGGGGGGTGTCGCCGCGGAGGAGGATCGCGCCTTGCTTTGAGGCATTGGCGTCTTGGACGGCGTCGGCCCAGAGGATCGCGCGGTTGGTTTTCAGGAGGTAGCTGAGATCGACGAACGATTGGTAGTCGTTCGCCAGCCGCGTATAGGCGCGTCCGCCGGCGGCCTCGTAAAACATCATGATGCGGAGGATATAGGACGGATCGCGATTGTACATTTCGAAGGGAGTGGTGGCCTGCCGAGGCGCGTCTTTATCTCCCTCGACCAAATGGAAACCCGTAAGGAAGTTCTGCAAATCGTTTCGCTTCAAGTGCGTGCCGAGCCGGACCGTTGCGCCGGGTTCGATCGTTCCCAACTCATAGACCCAGCGATCGTGAGCAACGTAGCAATTCACGAGCGGAAAATCGTAGGGATTGGCGATCGAGCCGACTAAATCCTGCTGTTCTTCGGCGAGTTCGGCGCGGGGAACGACTTTCGTTTCGGTCCGCCAGCGGCCGGTGAAACTTTTCGTGGCCCAGACTTGGATCGGCACGCCTTCGAGAGAGCCGGCAGCGGGCGGTTTGAGATCGGCGTCGGGCCATAAGCGATAGGGCCGCGACAAGAGCGCGGCGTCGCCGCCGCGGGGATTCATGCCGCCCAATCCGCTGCCCGGCAGGCCCAGCCAGGCGAAATAGCCGGCCGATTTTTCGCGCGGCGTCTCGTCGTCGCCGGGTTTTCCCGGCAGCGCGGGCTGCAGGGAAAGATCGAAAGATTCCATCCGCGGGCTGAAGATGTTCAGCCAGGTCGTGCCGCGGACGGTGTTCGTCGATACATCGACATCGACTAGATCGACCTGATTCACGCGAAGTTGATCCCCCTTGAGATAATAGGCGAGCCAATAGGCCGTCAAACCGACGGCGGCAACGAGGATCGGGAAGGTGAACCAGGTCCATTCCATGCGGCGGAGTATTTTTTTGAGCAGGAAATAATCGCCCGGTCCGATCAATAGAATATAGGCGACGATCATCATCGCCACCAGCGCAAAGGGGATGACCTTCACGCCGGTGAAATTATCGAGCGCGCTGCGAAGCTGGCCGGCGAGGTCGGAGTAGCCGTAGCCGCCGCGGTATTGATCTTCCGGGTTTTCGTTTTCGCGGGCGAGGGAGAAATCGAGCAGTTTGGCCACGAGCAGGCCGCGATCGCCCCATTTTTTGAAGGGGGATTGGTCGAGGTCGGCGGCAACGAAGACGATTTGCCCCAGCCCGCGCGGTGTGCGGACGACGAGCGGGAGGTCGTCTTGGCGGGCCTCGATGCCTTCGGCGACGGCCAATTTCGCGCAAGGGATGGATAAGGTACTGCCGTCTTTGGGTTGCGGCACGGGCGCGGTGCTGCCGCAGAATTGCTCCCAAGCGGCGGTTTGCCTTAGCGGCACGACCTTCTCCAAGCGGCCCGGCGCGAATCCGGCCAGCGGAGAATTGGGAGCCAGCGCTTCATCGGCCTGCGCGCCGACGCAGAGAATCAGCCGCCCGCCCAGGCGGATCCACTCGTCGAGGGCCTTCATGCGGGCGTCGCCGGGCGCTAGCCTGCGGAACATTTCCGGGTCGCTCGCGGCGATCAGCAAGGCATCGACGCCTTCATAGCCGTACCAGTGCGTGGGCAGCCGCTCGACGTCGGTTACAAGGCCGATTTCGGTGTGATGCGCGCCGAGGCGGTTGGGATCGCTCAAGGACGAATCGCGGAGCTTCGCCGCCTCCTCGAGGCCGGCGGTCGAGTTCCCCACCGCGACCAAAAGCGGCTGCTCGTCGATCGCTTCGAGGAAATTTTCCCCGTCCGCGCGGAGCGACGGCTCAAACGTCCTCCGCGCGGCGGCCTTGCCATCGACGATGAATTCGGCCGCGAGTTCGCTCCTCGTGCGGCCGAAGCGGACGCACGACCGCACGACGGTTTCCCGGCCCGCCAATGCTTGGATGGGCTTGGTGACGACCTGGGAGGGAATGCCGTCGCCGTCGGGAACGGTGAGCGTTACGAAGCCGGTCAGCGACGCGCTGCCGCCGCGGAGCGTCAATTCCACGGGCGTCCACACTCCGACCTTGTAGCGGTCCCCCAAGCCCACGCGAATTCCAGTGAATTCGGGCCGCTCGATCGATTGCGCCGCGGCGGGAACCGCGAGGAACAGCAGAAATAGTAGGCAGTAGGCGGTAGGCAGTAGGCAGGGGAGAGGGGAGAGGGGAGAAGGGAGAGGGAACATGGGAGGAACCGCTTGCGGTTTAGCAACGAAAGTGGTGTCGTATTCCCTCGGCGTTGGCATCGGCGCGCGCATATTTTTCCCCACTCTCCACTCTCCACTCTCCACTCTCCACTTTCTTTTCTTCATGGCTTCCCCGCATCGGGACAGGTGCAGACGAATCGGCCGCAGCCGGGGCAGCCGGAGCCGTATTTCCGCATCACGGCCTCGGTCAGATCGACGCCGGCGACGTTGGCGATGGTCGTCAGCCAGGCCAACACGTCGGCGAATTCCAATACCCGCTCTTCGTGCGTGCCGTTCCGCAAGGCCGAGGCCAACTCGCCGACCTCTTCCATCAGCCACATGAACGTGCCTTCGACGCCGCGGGCGATGTCCTTTTCATAATACATTCGCCGAATCAGTTGCTGGAAATCGGCCAGCGTGCATTCGGGCGGCGAAGGATCGGGAGCGTTTTCGGACATGGAGGATCGATCGTATGTCGTTAATCGTTGTCGTTAATCGTATGTCGTTAATCGTTGTCGTTAATCGTTGTCGTTAATCGTTTAGCCCCCGCGTCCACGCGGGGGCATAGTGCCGCGCTATTTTTCTTTCCGGTCGATCTTTTTCAACAATTCCTCCCCGCCGGGATAATCGGGATCGCTCTCCAGGAGTTTTTTCAGCATCTCCCCGGCTTTGACGGTTTGCCCATCTTCGAGGTAGGCGTTGGCCAGGTCGAATCGAGGTTTCGTTTTTTCCGGCTCCAGCTCGACGGCGATCTCCCACGCTTCGATGGCCCGCTCCCTATTATGCCGTCCGCTGCAAGATTCCGCTAGGGCAACGTGCAAATCGGCGTCCCGAACGTCGATTTCCAAGCCTTCCCGGGCCGCCCGTTCGGCCGTTTCGTAGTCTTTTCGGGCGAGGGCCAATTGGGCGAGATTTTTTCGCGTCGCCAAGTCATCGACGTCGGCCGCGGCAAGGCGCGAAAGCGTTTCGATGAGCTTTTCCTTATCGCCCGACAAGACGTACACTCGCGTCAGCGAGCGCGTCCACTGCGGATTCGCGGGATCGAGTTTCTCGCCCAGGGCGTATAGTCGGGCCGCCTCGTCGTATTGTTTCGCTTTCAGCTTTAGGCCGGCCAACAGGTTGAGCGCGTTCGGTTCCGGCGATTTTAGATCGAGCGCCTTTTCGAGCAAGGCGGCGGCTTCCTCGACGCTCTCCCGCTTCTCGGTCTTCACCAGCAAACGCGCTTTGACGTACGCGGCCAGTTGATCCTCCGGTTTCAACTTCAATGCCTTTTCCGCCAGTTCGGCGGCTTCCCGCTCCGCGCCGCGCTGGATGTAGCCGTTGGCCAAGGCGGCCAGCGCGGCGGCGTCTTGCGGATTTTCCGCGGCGACTTTTTTCAGCGCCACGATGTCTTGCACTTCGGGCCAAGGCAAGCCTTTGAGCCGACGCACCTCGTCGCGGAGGAATTCGAGGTATCCCTTCTCGAACTCCGGCTGCGACGTGTTGAAAGCGCTTTTCAAGGCGCCCGCGGTGTTCGCGCCGCGCGCGTAGGCGTCGAGCATTTTTTTCAGCGAAGCCTCGCCGCCCACCTTGAGCAGGTAATCGACGTACAACTCGGCCTGGCAGTAGGCCATCGCCCAATCGCCCCCCGATTGCGGCCGCGTGAAGCCGGATTCGATGTCGTCCAAATTGAACTGTTTTCCCTTCGGCACGCGCTCGAGGAGCAGTTTATTCCACTGGGCGGGCCGGGAGTGGCCTTCGCACCAGACGGCCAGTCCTTCGGTGAACCAGTGCGGGATGTTGAAATCGGTTTGCTGCAAGGTGATGACGTGGACCATCTCGTGGCGTAAGACGCGGACCCAGTTGAAGCGTTTTCCGGGTTGCGCGTCGCCCGGCGAGACCATCGCCACCAGATGGCCGGTGCTGGCCGCGACCGTGCCGATGAACGGCAGGCCCGACACGCGGGTGCTGAACCAGGCGTGGCCGCTTTGGCCTTTGGCCTGGTTGAAGATATCGATCGCCGTCTTGCGCGGCGGCGCGTAATCGAACTTTCGGCATAACTCTTGAAAAATTTCCTCCAGCCGCCGCTCCGCGTAACGGCCCAGAAGCGCGTCGTCTTTCTCGAATCGCAACCGGCAATGTTCGGTTTCCTTGCACTGCATTTGGTCGAGCACTTCCAGCAGGTTCAGCATGTTGTGGACGCGGACGTTGTACGGATCGCCGTCGAACGCCTCTTTCAAGAGCGGTCGGGCTTCCTGCTCGCGGCCCATGCTCATGTAGAGCAAGCCCAGTTGGGCGTGGGGGCCGGGCAGCTTGGGCATGGCGCGGACCGCCTCGCGATAGTATTTCTCGGCCGACGGCTGCTTGTTGTGCTTGGCGAGCGATTCGGCCAGCGCGAAGTAGAAATCTCCCGCATGTGGATTTTGCGCGGCCGCCTTTTTGTGCAGCGTCTCGAAGCGGGAAGCGGCGGCGTTCGCCGCGCCGGGATTTTTCTCGGCATTGCCGGCCGGAAGGCCGTCCAAAATCAAGTAACATGCCGCAATCCGGCCCAGCGTCTCTTCGTTTAGAGGATTGAGCGGCAAGGCCTGCTTTTCGAGCAATTGCAATGTCTCCGGAACCAGGAGATTCGCCCAAGCGATGTCGGCCTTCGCCAGCCAGGCATCGAGCAGCCGCGGATTGAGTTCCAACGCCCGGGCAACTTCGCTTTCGGCCTTGTCGATATCGTGCTGCGCCAGCCACGCGCGGGCCAAGGCGGCGTGGACTTCGGCCGCGTGCGGATTAATGTTCAAAGCCGCGCGAAACTCCTCCGCGGCGGCGGCATAGTTGTATTTCTCCAGGAACAAGAGGCCGGTCTCGTATTTCGCCGGCCAAAAATCGGCCGCGAGCTTCAAGGCGTCGGGATAGAGTTCGTTGACCAGAAAATCGAACTGGTCGGACTGGCGATTCCAACGCGCGAATTGCGCGGCCGCCCGGCCGATCCAGCGCAGCGCTTCCGGGTCTTCGATTTCGTTGTCGTTATAATAACGAATCAGCCGCCGGCAGCCGTTCTCGGCTTCATCCAACCGGCCGTGAACGCGATGCAGTTCGGCTTGCATCCAGCGGGCCAGCGGCTGTTTCGAGTCGAGCTTGAGTGCGGCATCGACGCGCGCTTGAGCCGACTTATAATCGCCCCGCTCGAAAGCCAGCCGGGCAAGTTCGGCCAAGAGCAGCGCATTTTGGCCGTTTTCTTTCTCGCAGGATTCGAGCGTTTTGACGGCTTCGTCGTATTTCCCGCGTTCCTCTTGGCACCGGGCAAGCCCCAGCGCGGCGGCCGGGTTCTTCTCGGCCTGCGGCGCGAACAACTCGGCCGCTTCCTCGTACCGTCCGGCCATTAAAGCCTTCCCGGCTTCTTCCACCCCCCCCTGCCCTGCCCCGTCGGCCGATACGAGCATGGAGGAAATCAATAAGAATGAGAGAGAAATCGCCCGCATGATGATCTGGAAGGTCTTGGGTCTTAGCAGCCGGGAAGTCCTCGTCCCCGGCAAATATAATCATTTTGCAACCGTTCACAGGGGACTGTCCCGATTTTCGCGGCGAGAAAGATTATGGTGCTCTAAAAGTGCTTAATCGCCGCGAAAATGGGGCTGTCCCCCTTGCGCCGCGGGAATGGGATAGGTCCATGCTTTCGGCCTACCCTTTGTCCACAAAATACGTTTTTACGCCGAAAAATGGACCAGTCCCCGACCGGGACGTGAACGCTTACGATTCATTATCCCACCCGAATAGGTTCGGCGCGGCAACCACCCATTATGATAGTGAATTATGGCATGGTTTACCAGTTGGGACTTCCTCGAACGATAACTGCCATGGACCAGCTAATGTCTTGAATACGGGCCAGTCTGCGGATATATTTTTCGCATAACCGTTGTTTTTATGCATAATTCGTCGGAGGGGGCAATAGAAAATCGTTTGCCAATCCGGTAAACTTCAGGGGTGAGACCGTCTCTCATCTCCAACAGGATAAAAAGCATGGACCCCACGGCAAAACTCTCGATCGACGACCAAACCTACGAGTTGCCCCTCCTTACCGGAACCGAGGGCACCCGGGCGATCGATATCGGCAAATTGCAGCGGACCACGGGCTGCATTACGCTCGATGAAGGCTACCCCAACACCGGCTCCACGAAGAGCGCGATTACCTTTCTCGACGGCGAGAAGGGCATCCTCCGCTATCGGGGATATCCGGTCGAGGTCATCGCCGAACGCTGCGATTTCACCGAGACCGCTTATTTACTGATCTTCGGCGACTTGCCCACCGCCGAGCAACTCGAGGAATTTCGCACGAGCATTCGCGTGCATACCCTACTGCACGAGGGGATGAAGCGAATTTTCGCCGGTTTCCCGCCCGATGCCCAGCCGATGGCGATTTTAAGCTCGGTCGTCAGCGCGCTGGCGATCTATTGCAAAGATTCGTTGGACTCGCGCAGCGAGGAGATGCGGGAGCTTTCGATGTACCGCATGTTGGCCAAAATGCCCACCATCGCGGCGTTCGGCTACAAGCAATCGATCGGCCAGCCGTTCATTTATCCCGAAAACCATCTGACCTATTGCCAGAACTTTTTGCACATGATGTTCGCCGTCCCCAGCGAACGCTACCAGATGGACCCGGATTTCGTCGATGCGCTCAATCTGCTGCTCATTCTGCAAGCCGATCACAGCCAAAATTGCAGCACTTCGGCGGTCCGCATGGTCGGATCGAGCAACGTGAACCTGTTTTCGGCCATTGCTTCGGGCATTTGCGCGCTTTGGGGAGAATGGCACGGCGGGGCGAACGAGGCTTGCATCAACATGCTCGAAATGATTCAGGCCGACGGCCGGAATCTGAAAAAATACGTCGATCTGGCCAAGGACAAGACCAAGGAGTTCCGCCTGATGGGCTTCGGCCACCGCGTTTACAAGAACTACGACCCCCGGGCGACGATCATCAAGAAATTCGCCCACAAACTGCTCAAAAAACACGGCCAGCGCGATCCGCTGTTCGATTTGGCCCAAGAGTTGGAGGAAGTCGCGCTCACCGATCCGTATTTCATCGAGCGGAAACTGTATCCGAACGTCGATTTCTATTCGGGCATCATCTATCGCTTGATGAACATCCCCAAAAACATGTTCACAGTGCTGTTCGCGCTCGGCCGACTGCCGGGCTGGATCGCCCATTGGCGCGAGATGCACCAGTCGCCGACCAAGGCCATCCACCGTCCGATGGACCTTTACGTGGGCCATACCCTCCGCGAATTCGTGCCGCTCATCGAGCGCACGGCAAAAGGATAAAACCAACCTAGTGGTTCGACAACCGTAAAATGACAGGTTGTTGGGATGGCAGTTGCACTGCCATCCCTGGGGCGACAGTACAACTATCGCCCCAACATGAACCTGTCAAATTATATTTGTCGGACCACTAGCGAGCCGAGGGGTTCATCCCCTCGGCTGAAATGCCAGACAATATCACGCTTCCAGCCGAGGGGATGAACCCCTCGGCTCGCTTTGTTTCGTCAAAAACTACTTTCCGGCGGCTTTCTTTTGATGCGCCAGGCGGGTCTCGGCGTTCTTCTTCGTGCGTTTCGCTTTTCGCTTCTTATCGTCGTGCGCTCGGTTTTGACCGGACATGATCGAACTCCTGAATGAATTATTGCGGCAGGGCCGCGGCCAATCGTTTAGCCCGGAGCCGTCGGCGACGGCGCGTGGGGCTTGAATTAATATCAAACGTAAATTTAAATGAAAAACTCGTTCGCTCCGTCGCCGATGGCTCCGGGCTAAACGAGCATAGGGCATCGATCAATGTCCCTTCGACGTATCCAAGCCGCTCAGCGACGTCGCGCCGCTGAATTTCGGCCAGAGGAATCCGTACAGGGCGATGACGGCGAAGCAGCCCAAGGGGACGATGAATCCGCGGGACATGTCGTATTGGTCGGCCACGTAGCCCATCAGCTTGGGAAGCACGGCCCCGCCCATGATCGCCATTACGAGGAAGGCCGACGCCTTTTTCGCTCTGGATCCCAGGCCGAAAATGCCCAGCGCGAAAATCGTGGGAAACATGATTGACATGAAGAAGAAACTCAGGAAGACGCAGATCACCGAGAGCCATCCCCATTTGGCGAAGATCAAGAGGCACATGACGACGTTCATCAAGCCATACAGGCCCAGAATCTTGTGCGCCGAAACTTTTCTGAGCATGGCCGCGCCGGAAAACCGGCCGATCAGGAAGCAGATGAATCCGATCGAGAGCAGGAACGCCGCTCCCTGCTCGCTAATGCAGAGGATATTCGGCCGGTAGTCGAGCAAGTCCGGGTAGGCATCCTGCAGGAGCAGGCGGTTGAGCATGGGCGAGTTTACTTTTTCGACCTTGCCTTCCATTTCGGCCCGGTTCTTGGCGGCTTCGAGCTTTTGCTCTTTCGTCATGTCTTTCTCGGCGGCCTTGATTTTTTCGGCCTCCGCGTCTTCCTGCAGTTTTTGATCGAGCAACTCCTTCGTTTTCGGAGACAAGGCGATTCCCGTGAAATTATCGGGATTGTAAAACGCGATGCCGTCTTTGGCCTTGAGGGGATTTTGCCTGACGATCAGATTGAGCTCCTGCACCAGGATGGAACGCAGGGAGCGCGAAATGCCCCCCTCGTAAGCGTTGAATTCCTTCACGGCGGATTCGGAGAAGTTCTTTTTCAAGTAGGCGGAAACGGGATCGGCTCCCCGCTTGATGCGCTCGGCCATTTCCGGAAAATCCTCGATGTCCTCGGCCGCGAACGCCGTGTTGATTTCGAACCAATCCTTGGCCTTTTTCAGGTAAAAGCCCCGGATCGAATTAAGCTCTCCCTTGGCGATCCGCTCGTCGATCGCGGGCTTCGACATTTCGACGTGCATCGATTGCGGCAGCCGGGGCACTTCGGAGGTCATGTAGTTGATGAAAAAGCTGAAAATGCCGGCCTGCGCCGCGACGTAGAGGAATTGCGAAAGCACCGATCCCGAAAAATGCGGATGCGACCAGATGCTGTGGTGCGTAACTTTATTGGTTACCGGAATGAGGGCGAATACCGAAACCGCCAACAGCACGCAAGCCAACTCGAAAATCACGATGAGCAAGGAATTGTCGGGAGTAACTTTGACGTCGAAGGGGAGCGGAATCAGCGACGCAATCTGCACGAGCGGTCCGCCGATGTTGAATATCGAGAGCAGCAGCCAGAGGAAAATGCCCGCAATGCAAATCAGCACGCTCGCGTTCAACAACAAGAATATATAAATTTGCCCCCGGTTAAGCTCCCTCTCGATGGCCGCCTTGGCGCCGTTGGCCTCGTCTTTATCTTCGATGTGGTAGTCGTCCTTGGTTTTGACGTCGGGAATGTAGGCGAAGTAAAAAATCACCGAGAGCACGAGCACGACGCAGGCGACGATCACATAAGGAATATAAATCTGCTCGCTGCCGATGCTGTGCCCCGAGGCGTCTTTGGCGTAGAAGAACAACCCGCCGATGATCGGGCCTAAGATCCAGCCGATGCCGTTGCAGGATTGCGCAAGGTTGATGCGGGTGGCCGAAAATTCGCGCGGACCGAGCACCGTCGTGTAGGGATTGGCCACCGTTTCCAAGAATGTCAGACCGGCGGCGATCGCGCAAACCCCGATCAGATAACCGACGAAGGCGACGGTCGAAGTTACCCAAGGATAAGTGTGTTCGATGGCCCAGGTGTTGATGGTCGTAGCCGGCACGAACCAGAATCCGCCCGCGGCGACCATGAGCAATCCCGCAATGATGCCGCCTTTGTAACCTAGTTTCGCCGCTATCCAACCCGCGGGCAAGGCCATCAAAAAGTATCCCAGGTAATGGGCGAATTGCACCCAGGCCGACTCCGATTTGGTCAGTCCCAATTCGTCCTGGAAGTGCTTGTCCATCACGTCGATCATGCCGTTGCACAGTCCCCAGAGCAGAAACAGCAAACTGACCAATGCAAAGGTGAACGCCAGATTCTGCCCGTTTTCCAGGGTGAACATGCCCTTCTTCTGCAAGTTATTGCTCATGATCTATCGTGAAGATGTTGCCGAATCGGGCCGCGGGCCGGTGAATCGGCGGGGAATGCGCGCCGGGAGCCGGATTTCGCGCTCGCGGCGGCCGTGATGGTTAGGAGCCGCATTTTTCCCCCTTGCCCGAGCCTATAATACCCTCGACTCGCGGGAAAACTCGCATTATAGAAGCCCCGCATGGATTGTCAATGCCCGAACCATGTCCCGAAATCAACCATCGTTTAGCCCGGAGCCAACGGCGACGGCGGGTAGGGGAAGAAGACCGAAAACTACGATTCGATGGTTTTTCTACCTTCCGCCGTCGCCGTTGGCTCCTGGCTAAACGACTGCGTTGGTTCCGGGCTAAACGATTGATCCCTATCTCCCTTCCTTCGCTTTCAAATCGGCGAACGAGGTTTGGGCGTCGGCCTTGGTCCAGAGGCCGATCTTGCCGGCTTTCGGGAACGTGCCGTCTTTTACTTCCAGGTAAAGTTTGCCGTCCAGGTAACAGCGGATATCGCCCCCCTTCTGAACGGCCCGAAGCACGTGCCACTTATCGCCGGGCAGTTTCACGTCGGCCGTGCCGAGTTGCGTGCGCTTCCCCTTCTCGACCTTATAAACGCGGAAATTGTCCTCCAGCGGATTCCAGCGGGCGATATAGTAATTGTCGGCGTCCCGGCAGCGCCAGAGCAGCCCGCCGCCCTGGTCGATCTTGCCCGCGTTCGCCTTGAGCGAAACCGAAATGTCAACATCGGCGAATTTCTTTTTCTCGGCGATGCAGAGGTTGAAGAGCGGCTTCAAACCCTCGGCCGAAGTTTGCGCCAGCGCTTTCCCGCCCGGCGCGGTCGAATCTTCGATGACCTTCCAGTCGCTGACCGGACCTTCGTGCGTTTTCGCCGCCTTCCAGCCCTGGGGCAATTCGCCGACTTTGGCGGATTTCAAATCCAATTGAAAAGGCTCGGCCGCGAACGAAGTCGCCGCGATAACGGACATGCAAAACAATAAGTGCGATAATCTGCTCACGATTTTGCTCCTCGAGTTACGGTGGAGAAATTTGCGGATGCGGCTATTTTAACGCGATTTCCGCCGGCTACCAGTAGATTCCCATTTTGTTGACAATCGGCATGGAAATTCTAGAATGCAACTTATCGGTCCCGCGTTCACCTTCGGACGCGGCGATAGGGTTGTAAACCGCGACCAATGGGCGCGGCTTTGCATCATCGTCAACCGCGACTGATGGTCGCGGCTATGCAAATCGACGTGAAATATGCCCATCCTCGGCGCCCACCAATCGATTTCCGGCGGTTACCACAAAGCCGTGGCGCTTGCGGCCCAGCGCGGCTGCGAATGCGTGCAGCTTTTCACGAAAAACAATAATCAGTGGCGGGCGAAGCCGATTACGATCGACGAAGCCGAGAAGTTCCAAACGGCCCTCGCCGAAAACTCGATCTCGCACCCCATCGCCCACGACTCCTATCTCATCAACCTCGCCAGTCCCGATCCCCTGCTGTGGAAAAAATCGCTGCTGGCGTTCGTTGAAGAGTTACAGCGGGCTGAATTGCTCGGCATTCCCTACGTCGTTACGCATCCCGGCGCTTTCACCGAGAGCGATGAAAAATCGGGCATCCGGCAGGTCGTCCGCGCGCTCGATGAAATCCACGAACGAACGTCCGGAATTCGCTCCCGCTGCCTGCTGGAAACCACCGCCGGACAAGGCACCGCGCTCGGCTGGCGGTTCGAGCAATTGGCCGCCATGTTGGAAGGCGTCAAAGAGCCGGACCGCTTGGGTGTCTGCTTCGACACCTGCCACGTCTTCGCGGCGGGCTATCCGCTGAGCACGAAAAAAGAGTATGCCGCGACGATGAAAGCCTTCGATGGGCTGATCGGTCTCGAGCGGATCAAAGCCTTCCATTTGAACGACAGCCGCCGCGAGCTCGGCAGCCGCGTCGATCGCCACGAGCACATCGGCCGCGGCCGCTTGGGATTGGAACCGTTCCGCTTGCTGTTGAACGACCGCCGCTTCCGAAATATCCCCATGTACCTCGAAACGCCGAAAGAAGGCGAGGAAAAAACCGATTGGGACGTCGTCAACCTCGCTACCCTCCGCAACTTGATCGTTTAGCCCGGAGCCGACGGCGACGGCGAAATGCGGGAAAATCCTTGGCCGTTTTATTCAATCCAAAAACTCCGTCGCCGTTGGCTCCGGGCTAAACGGCCGGATATCGGCAACTCACTTATTCCCCTGTTTCTTCGCCTTCATGATTTCCAACTGCGCGGCGTTGCACTGCCCGATGAGGAGCGTGCTCCGCGATTTTCGGGCCGAAACGAGGGCGAGCATCGCCAGGCGATGGGCGTCGTCGAAGCGGTCGTCCTTCAAAGCGGCCCTGCAGAGCGCGAGCGCGGCGGCGGCTACGTCGCGCTGTTGCGCGGCGTCGCGCGCCGACCGTGAAAGTTTCTCCAAGGCGGCGGTTTTCAAGCCGATCGCATCGACGCGGAAATACTTGGCCGCAAGGTCGATCGCTTCGAGGGCCGTCGGGAGATGACCGGCGGCGGTCGCCTGCTCCCGCGCCTCGATCAACAGCGCATAGCGCACTTCCAAATTGTTCGCGATTCGCGGGACGTTGTCGAGCAGTTCCCGCGCCAATTTCTGTTTTTTCGCCGGAGTGGATGCCTCGTCGTAGCTCTTTTGGAACATCCGCACGACCGTTTGCCGGGCCTTTTCCAATCGTTCCTTATTGCCTGGCGGCTCGGCCCGCTCGATAGTCTCTTTGGAACGATCCGCCGCGTCCGACGATCCGCCGGCCGCCGCCAACAGCATCAAGAAAGAGACGATCAAACGATAGCCGCCGGTGTTCTTTCGCCGTTCGAATTGAGGGAAAAAGCCGAACATTACCATGTCGATTGCCGCCAGAACGAAAATCGCGCCACGGAGGCGCGGGCCGTGGAGTTATTGCCGGGGATGTTGAAAAAACGCTAAGAACCTGAGATTTGGAAATGGCAACCGTTCACGGGGGATTGTCCCGATTCTCGCGGCGCAAAAGATTACGGTGCTCTATAAGTGCTTAATCGCCGCGAAAATGGGACTGTCCTCCTCGCGCCGCGGGAAGAGGATAGGTCCATGTTTTCGACCTACCGTTGATCCACAAAATGCGTTTTCCCGCCGAAAAATGGACCCGTCCCCGACCGGGGCGTCCCCAAGGGACTCCGCCCGCAAAACCGAGCCTCGTCGCAGCCGCTTGCGGGATGGACGCTTGCGGATTCGGCTGGGCTTGGCGTTTTGCCGCGGTGCTTGTTTTGCGCGAATTTTTTTACACTTCTTCCGCACCTTATTTTAGTCCTCCTTGCCGGATTCGGCAACGTGATTCTACCCGGCCAGTCGGCCAGTCGCCGAGGCTTTAAGGAATTGCGTGTCAAGCCGTGGAAAGTTCGAGCCTTTTCCTTTGGTCCCGGGCAAAACCGACGGTTCTCCGATTCGGCCTAATTCTTTGTTGACTTTCCCTCCATTTTTCGGCACAATGAACTTGAGCGGGCCGAACGCGGTATTTTATTATGCCTTTTCGGGCGATCCGGCACTACCTTGAAAGGGAATGAGTTTATGCGGATTCCTGACGGTTTTATGCCCGGCAGAGTTTCGCGGCGGCGGTTCATCGAGCGGCTGGGATTGACGGCGGCGACGGGGAGCGTTGCCGGCGGTTTAGGATTGCCGAATTTGGCCTGGGGCGCCGAGGACAATTCCGGCCCGGTCGATTGCGGCCCGCCGCCGAAGGCGAAACCCCAGCATCAGACCGGCGGCGAGTCGTTCCCGCCGCTCCCCTTGCCGGCCACGCCGCTCAGGCGGAGCGAGAAGAAACGTCCGCCCAGCCCGCCGGCTCTCGTAGGCAAAATGGCGATGGGTCCGACCAAATGGGTCACCAAGGACGGCAAGCGGACGCAGTACCGCGACTGGATGACCGATCCGGCCGACGTGATGACGCTTCTGGCCTGGACCTCCGACAAGCTGGGGATCAACTATCGGGCGATCGAGGCCGATTTCGAGCACTTCTCGTTCGATCCCCGCGAGTTGCCCGCGCTCTTGTTTGCCGGGCACAACAAGTTCGAGTTGAACGACGACATCCGCTCCAAGCTCGCCCGCTACGTGAAGGACGGCGGAACGATCGTCGGCGACGCGTGCTGCGGCTGGGCCGATTTCGCCGAGAGTTTCCGCCGCGAGATGGAACGGATTTTTCCCGGCCAACCGCTGCGAAAGCTGCTGCCCGACGATCCGCTTTATGCTTCCTACTACAAACTGGGCAAGCTGACTTACAAAAATGGCGACGGCTCGACGTTCACCGAAGCCGCCTGCCTCGAAGGGATCGATTTCGGCTGCCGCACGGGCGTGATCTTCTCGCCGCGCGATCTGACCTGCGGCTGGGACGGCCACGAGCATCCCCGCGGCACGCGGGTCGTAATCGACGAAGCCCGGCAAGTCGGCGCGAATATCGTAACCTACATGCTGGGCACGTTTCAACTCGGCCGTTTCCTCAGTTCCACGAAGGTCTATCACGAGGCGGCGGCGCCCACGCGCGACGATTTCGTGTTCGCGCAGCTCATCCACGACGGCGATTGGGATCCCGATCCGTCGGGCGTTTACAATCTGCTGAAATTCGCGCGCGACAACTCCACGCTCGAAGTGAAGTTCAAACGCGAGCAAGTGAGCGCAAAGGACCCCAAGGCGGCGACCTATCCGCTGTTGTATATCACCGGCCACCACGATTTCGCATGGAGCGAAGAGGAAGCAAAGGCGCTGAAAAAATATCTCGAGGCGGGCGGGCTGCTGTTGGCCGACGCCTGTTGCGGGCGGCTGGCGTTCGACGCCGCGTTTCGCCGCGAGATCGCCAAGGCGCTGCCCGGCGCGAAGCTGGAAAAACTGCCGGCCGGACATCCGCTTTTGCATTGCCATTACGACATCAAGCAGGTCGATTACACGCCCCGCGTGCGCGAAGATTTCGGCCAGTTCACCTTGCCGGAGTTGGAAGGCGCGAGCATCGACGGCAAACTGGCCGTCATCTACAGCCGCTTCGACCTGGGCAACGGCTGGGAGCAGTTCCCCCACGCCTACAGCTACGGATACAAAGACGAATCGGCCCTGCAAATCGGCACGAATGTGATCGTGTTCGCGATAACGCACTAAAGGCAAGTATGAAGTATGAATGATGAAGGATGAATTCCTTGTTTCATTCATCCTTCATACTTCATCCTTCATACTTCCTTCCCATGTCCCCCCACGCCGAAAACGTCATTCGCCGTCTCGATGCCGCGCGGCAGAAGTGGTGGATTTTTTCGCTGCTCTCCACGCTGGCGCTGGCGATCTGCGTCTCGGCGGGACTGTTGCTTTTATTCCTCGTGCTCGACGCGAACTGGCGTTTTTCGCAGGGAATGCTTGCGGGTTTGTGTTTGGTGTGGCTTGCGGTGACGGGCTATGCGATGTGGGTCGTCGCGCGGCGGCTGGCGTGGCACGACCGCTCGCTGGAGGCGACCGCCCGGCGGGTGGAATGCGAATTTCCCGAACTCGGCACGAACCTGATCAACCTCGTGCAGCTCTCCGAGGAAGGCAGGCATAACGATTCGCCTTTTCGAGAAGCGGCCGTCAAAGTAGCGGCGTCGCAGGTCGAGCGCGTGGCCTTCGACGCGGCGGCGAAAAAGGAATCGCGCTTCAAGCGGCTCATCTACTGCATGCAAACGCCGCGCGATCTGGCCGAGAGCCTTTTTCTATTGTGTTTGGTGGCCGCGGCCGTCCTCTTCTGCAAGGCGGCGATTCCCAACTTGGGTTCCGCGGCCAATCGGCTGCTCGCGCCTTGGAATTTCGTCCCTTCGATAGGCAAAGCCGGAAGGATCGACGTAAAACCGGGCGATGCCGAAGTAATCCTCGGCGGAAGCCTGCAAATTACCGCGACCCTCGAAAATACCCCCGCCGCTCCCCTCGAAGCCTGCTTCTTCATTCAACCCGAAGGCGAAGCGGAAACGGTTATCGTAGGACAGGTTTCCAACCTGTCGAACGTGGGACAGGTTTCCAACCTGTCGAAAACCGACAACCGACAGGTTGGAAACCCGTCCTACACCGCCGCCATCCCTTCGATTCTCAAACCGCTTCGTTATCGCGTCGAAATCGGCGATTCGCAATCGGAAGCCTATCGCGTTACCGTGAGCGATAAGCCGATGGTGGCCGAGGTGGGCGTAACCTATCAATTCCCGAAGTATCTCGGCAGGAAAGACGAAACCTTCGAGTTGAAAACGCCCGACTTGGACGCGCCGCAATACACCGTCGCCCGATTGCGGATTCGCCCCACGCGGCCGGTAACGAAAGGCTTTTTGCATCTCAACGGCAAGAAATACGCCGGCGACGTGCGGGAGGAAGGGAATCTGCTTGAAGCGAGCATTCCGCTCTTGCAGAACGGCAGCTACACGATCCATCTTTTCGCGCGCGACAAGCTCACCGACGACGCACCGCGGGTGAATCGCATTCAGGTTGCGCCCGACCGCCCGCCGATGGTGGAACTCTTGAAACCTCCGCGCGGAACCACGGCCGCGCCGGGCGACGAACTGGCGGTAATGATTCGCGGCGGCGACGATTACGGCATCGGGCGGATGAAGCTCGAAATGAAGGTGCCGGCGGTTTCATCAAACGAGCGAGCCGAGGGAATAGAGAAGCGAGCCGAGGGGTTTATCCCCTCGCCTAACGCCCCGGAGCCTCCCGGCGATTCCAGTCGGCAGGATAAACCTGCCGGCTCGCTGGATGAAGCGGTAAAAACCGTCAAGACCTGGAACGACTTCAAAAACGAGACCGCGCCCGTCAGGCAGCATCGCTTCAAACTCAATCCTGAGGATATCAAAAACGCCTCAACGGTTCTACTCCGCGCCGTCGCCGCGGACGAGCGTTCGCTGGACGATTGGGGATTGTCGCTTAAACCGCAGGAGGCGGCGAGTCCTTGGCTGGAGATCAAAATCGTCGGCGCGGAGGAGAAGAACTCGGCGGCGCTGGCCGACATGGAGAATTTGCGCGGTGCGGTGTGGAAGATTTTCGAGAAACAGGTCCGCGCGCGAACGGTGGCGGGCGGCATGGCGAAAACCGGACAAATCGCCGAGCTTGCGGCGGTCGCCGGCGACATGCGCACGCAGCAGGTCGATATCCAAAAATCGACCGACGAACTGGCCAAATCGCTCGCCCCTTCCGAGAACGAAGAACGCCGGACCATCAAGCGGGTGCTCGGCGGCCTGGCCTTCGGCGAAATGCTCGTGGCCGTCAAACTGAGCGACGAAATCGCGAAGTGGAAGGACGCCACCGGCAAGGAATCTCTCGAAAAGCTCCTGGCGACGCAGGACGCGATTATCGACACCCTCCGCAAGCTCTTGGAAGCCTCGCGGCGGGCGGAAGAGAAAATGCTGGCCGAAATGGAGAAGCGGCCGGGCGGAAATCTGCCCGACGACGTGCGGCAGAAACTCGAACAGGCCCGCGACAAACTCCAAAAATTCCTCGAACGGCAGAAGAAAATCATCGAGGCCAGCGAGAACCTGGCGAAAACGCCGACCGAGGATTTCACCGAGGAGCAGGAGCAAACCCTCAAGGGCCTGGCCGCCGCCGAGGACGATTGGGCGAAGTTCATGAAGGAGTTGCAGACCGACTTGAGCAAACTGCCGGAGCAGGATTTCGCCAACGCCTCGGCCCTGAAGGAGGCGGTCGAGGTGCAGGTCGAGTTGAAGATGGCCGCCGACGCGCTCACGAAAAAATCCGTCGATATCGCCGTGCCGCTCGAGCAGTTGGGTTACGAGCGGGCGGAAGAACTGGTGACGAACATCGAAAAATGGCTCCCCGACTCGCCCGACCGGGAAAAGTGGAGCCAGGAGGAATCGCTCACCGACAAGGACAAAGAGGCCCCCATGGCCGAACTGCCGGGCGAACTCGAGGACATGATCGGCGAACTCATGGAGCAAGAGGAGGACTTGTTCAACGAGATGGAAGACGTTTCTTCGAGCGCGGCCGATTCGCTCGACAAGGGGGCCGGCTGGGACGCGATGGACGGCCCGATCTCGAACATGAGCGCGAAGGGCGTTACCGGCAACCGCCTGCCGAACACCAGCGAGATCGGCGGCCGGTCGGGCGAAGGGCGGCAGGGGAAATCGAGCGGCGAGTTCGTGGGCGACGAGGCGGTGGGTAAGGGGGGCCGCAACACGCCCAGCCGGCTCACGCCCGATCCGGTCGTGAAGGGACAAATCAAGGACCACAGCAAGGAATCGGTGGGCGGCGCGACCGGCGGCGGCAAGGAGAGCGGCCAAGGCGGCGAGGGCCTCGAAGGGCCTTTGCCCCGCTCCCCCGGCCAGCGCGACCTGGAGCGACTGGCGGGCAAGCAGGCCGCGCTCAGGAACAAGGCCGAGGGACTCGACCTGCAATTCCAGGTGAACAATTTTCATCAGACCGACTTGAAGAAGATGATCGAAACCATGTCGCAGGTCGAGATGGACCTCAAAGCCGGCCGCTACCAAAACGCCCTCCGCCAGCGGCCGGTGCTGCTGGAAAAAATGACCAACGTCAAACAATATCTAAGCGGCGAATTTCAAGTCCGCCAAGACGCCACCGCCAATCTCCCCGCCGATATCCAAAAAGAAATCTTAGGCTCCATGCAAGACCCCTCCCCGCAAGGCTGGGAAGAGTTGAACCGAAAGTATTTCGAGCGGTTGTCGAAATAAGCAAGGGTAGCCCCGATAGCTTGTCTATCGGGGCGGCAACGCCGCAGGAGGTTTCCGAGAGAATCCGGATGCCTCTCGTGCCTTCGGCACCCCGATAGCAAGGCTATCGTGGTCAACCGTGTTGAACCGGAGTATTTTTAAAAGACTGTCAACGTCAGTGATTGACGCGGCATCTTCGCCTGATTATACTTGAGTTCTTGGTAAACTGTCCACGGGCCTCGGGCGGAATTTTGAATTATTGCGTCAAAACGTAGCGACCTTATCTTCTTCATAAAGGGCATACTATGAAAGCGCGTGCTTTTGCTGTCGGAATCATGTTTGCCGCGACAATCGCCAGGGCGGACGTTAGATACACCGTCACCGATCTAGGATCCGTTCGCCCAGACATGTCTAGTCATCCATGCGACATTAATGCAAAAGGACAAGTAGCTGGATATTGCTCCGACATTCGCGGCTACCAACGCGCGTTCTTATGGGATCGCGAAACCGGTATTCAAGATATCGGCACGCTAGTTGATTGGGGATGGAGCCATGCAGAAGCTATCAACGACAACGGACAAGTTGTTGGGTACGCCCAGAACAGCAGCAGTGACGTAAATGCGTTTCTTTGGCAAGACGCAATCGGAATGCAGAACCTCGGGAATTTTGGTGGCTACAGCAGTCGTGCGTATGATATCAATAACGCAGGACAAATTGCAGTCTCTGTTCACATGCCCAATCTAAGCGAACATGCTTATCTTTTGCAAATCGGAAATGGCCTGATCGATGTTGGTGGAGCGACATGGGGTACGGAGTTGGCAGTTAACAATAGTACGGAGGTTGTAGGGCAAGGTATTTACAGCCACGCATTCCACTGGTCCACAGCAAGCGGGATACAGGATATTGGCACGCTTGGCGGCTATTATAGCTACGCCTATGACATAAACGACAACGGGTTGGTCGTCGGTGCCGCTTCCTATAGCGGTTATTCCAACTACCATGCTTTTGCGTGGCAAGATGGTGGCTCGATACAGGATCTCGGAACACTGGGCGGTTCTTACAGTGGCGCGTTTGGCATCAACAACAATGGATTTGTGGTTGGATTCGCAAAGACGACCAGTTCCACGTCGGATTCACGAGCATTCCTCTGGACGAGCGATAAAGGAATGCAAGATTTGAACGATTTGATTTCTCCGTCCGCTGGGTGGAATCTGTTAGAAGCACGCGCTATCAATGACAGCGGACAGATTGTGGGCTATGGCATGAATGCCTACGGGGGTGGAACGGCCTTTTTGCTCAATCCCATTCCCGAGCCGTCATCCGCGCTCTTACTTTACGTCGGCGTGATAGTAGCCCTGGGATTTGGAACGTTTAAACGGATCGCGGGTGGCAACGGTTCTTGAACCGTTGGGCCGAAGGCCGTGGAGGTTTGTGAAACGAGCCGCGCTTGCCCCCCCTACGCACGACTCCGCGACGGGGACGTTTAAAAGGGTCGGGAGTCTTTTTTTACCTGCCCATTCCGACAACTTCCAAAACCATCTCCGGCCGTTCTTGAAATACGTGCAACATTCGCTGGGTGGCTTGGGACGGCACGCGCGGCCTTGTTCCCAGCTTTGAACGGTTTTTCGGCGAGACGTTCCGCATCGAAGAAAAGCCGCGGCCCAAAGGGCCGGCAGTTCTCCCAGCCCCAGGCATCGCCTGGGGTGTGCGGCATCGCGACGAATGAATGTTTCGGTCCAACGGGCCAACCTTTCTCCTCGCTTCCGGGGGAACGGTTGGTCCGTTGGACCGAAAGACCGTTCTTTCCCGCGACCGTTCCGCAGGGCGTCGCCCTGGGCTGGGCGAATTGCTGCTCCTTCGGAGCGAGGAAACCGCGCGGCTCCGCGCCGCCCGTCCTACTGCGATGCTGTCGGCCGATGCCGGATGCGGTCGAGTTCCTCTTTGCTCACCGTCTTGATTTGGCCCCCAAGACGTTTCTGCACTTCGATAGCCCGATCCGATATCTTGTCAAAATCGTGATCGCATTCCGCGGCAATCTGGGCTCGTATAGCGTGAACTTCTTCAACAATTGGGTCCTTGAACATCGCTATTCTCCTTTTCGTTGACCATCTCCATGGGCGTTAATAATTGGCAGCCACAGCGATTCGGCGGCGGCAATTGCGGCAAGCAGTTTCAACCGAGGCCCGTTGGCCAGGTGTTTGCAGTTCCACGTCAACAAATAGTCCATTTCATATTCGATGGCGCACGCCAAGTGGAACGCATCGGTGTCGGCTGATGCAGGAATTTCCAACGCCCGAACGATCCGGCGAGCCAGCGATCTTATATTCGGCGTGATTTCCAAACTCGGAATCGCTTGCAGAACTTCGAGCCGCGACGCAGCCGCTTCCGAATCTCCCCGCGAGGATTCGGCCGTGACGTAGGGCGAAATGAAACATCGATATTTTGCCCTCTCCTCTCGCCACCATTGCCGCGTCAACTCTTGATTCCCGGCAACGATAATCAGCGAACTCGGATACGCCGTAAGATAGCTGATGATCGTCGTTTCCAGGTAAACGCTCGCCGCCGCATGGGCTTCATCCGGCATGATCTTCCCTCCGTCATCAATTCTATCACGCCGCTCGGCGGAAGTAAATGCGAAAGCCCAGGAATCAACCGTTCGCCTCGCTTTCGGGAGAACGGTTGGTTCGTCGGACCGAAAGACCGTTCTTTCCCGCGACCGTTCCGCAGGGCGTTTCTAAGGCTTTCCTATAGCGGCCCATCGGGCCCAAAAAAACTACATGTCGATTTCTTCTTCCGCGATATTGCATAGCGCGGCATAGCCGCAACCAATCTAGCCCGGAGCCAACGGCGACGGCGGGTGGAGTTTTCCAGTGCCCCTTACACCCGCCGTCGTCGATGGTTCCGGGCTAAACAAAATAACTTGGAGGAATTACCCTCATTTCCGAAAACTAATGGCATAATTTTCTCCAATCCCCCTCTAATTTTTTATTGTGATATTCAAGGTGGGGGTCTCAAGTTGCAAGAGTTCCCGCTTTATGACATGAATCCGAACTCAAGCGCAAGCGCATAAGTCATTATCCGTCGGCAACTTATCGAATTGTTAGCGGGAACACCCGTTTGCGGGACGGGGGGGAGAATAGTCGGAAGGTGAGGATTATTCGGGAACCAATCCCCCCTTTCGCAAGTTTTTTTCGATTCCCGGCAGCCGCCCGTAGAGCGCGGAGGGTCGCCGGAATA
This sequence comes from Pirellulales bacterium, assembly GCA_020846145.1. Lineage (GTDB taxonomy): Bacteria > Planctomycetota > Planctomycetia > Pirellulales > Thermoguttaceae > JADLEL01. The sequence goes on from JADLEL010000105.1 coordinate 32,641, forward strand.
TAATAGTATTGCCGTGTTTTTTACTTATTCGAGCGGAAATTCCGACGCGCGCCGGTCGGACGAACGGGGATTTTTTCCGTGGACGCGGGTTACAAACTTCTGGCCGCGAAATATCTGCGCAAGCAGGCCAAAATGCTGCGCGAGCAGTTCGAGGGCGTGCGCGCGGCGGAGGACATCGAATTCGTGCATCACGCGCGGGTCGCGTCGCGGCGGTTGCGTTCGGGCTTGAAAGTTTTCGGCGAGTGTTTCAAGCCCGCGGAGTTGAAGAGTTGGACGAAGGCCATTCGCCGCATCACCGCCGAAATGGGCGACGCCCGCGACAAGGACGTGCAAATCGAATATCTCCGCGCCGCGCTGCGGACGATTCCCAAAGAGGAGTGTTTCGCGGGCATCTCGCGGCTCTTGGTGCATTTCGAGTACTATCGCGAGGAGATGCAGCGCTACGTGGTGAAGGCCATCAACCGCTTGCGCAGCGGGGGCGAGTTGAAGTCGCTGGAAAAAGCGTGCAAGAAGATCCAAGCCCGGGCGGCGTCGAACCATATCGACGTGCAGAGCCGCTACAGCTTCGCGCGGGCGGAATTCCACGTGGCCGGCCGACTCGAGGAACTGCTGGCCTGCGAAAAATGCCTGTCGCGGTCCGACGACGCGCCCGCCCATCACGTCATGCGGATCGCCGCCAAACGGCTGCGCTACACGCTGGAAATCGTGCGGCCGATCTACGCGGGCCGGCTCGATTTCGCGCTGGCCATCGCGAAGCGGGTGCAAACGCTCCTGGGCGAAGTCCACGATTGCGACGTGTGGCAGGACCAGTTGGACGAATTCGCGACGGAAGAGCACGACCGGCTCTGCGCGCTCTACGGACACGGCCAACTGTTCGCGAAATTGGACCGCGGCCTGCAATACCTGCGCGAAGACCGCCGCCGCCGCCGCGAGCAGGCGTTCGCCGAACTGCTGGTTTTGTGGCGGCAGACGAAGGAGCAGGGATTGTGGGAGGAATTGACCCGCGCAGTGCGCACGCGCAGGAACGAGGTTCCGCATCCGCCGGAGGCCGCCGCGGAAAATTTTCCCGAAGAACGGGCCGCGGAAACTAGCGCCGCCGCGACCGGGGAACCGCCGGCCGCAAAGCCGGCGTCGAAATCCAACGGCAACGGCTCGGCGAGCGCGCGCGACGCCGAAGCCGCGCTCAACGATCCTCATTTCAAACCGCCGCGGAAAAAGCCCCGCCATCATCGCAAACGAGCGGCAGTAACGTAACTCTTTTTCTAGGCAGTTTTCGCCGATCGCGGGTGCCATGCTCACGCTTGCGTGAGCATGAGAATCCCGCGAACACATGCCCACGGCAAGCGTGGGCATGGCACCCAAAACCAAATATCCGCCTTTTTCATCGGGCTGAAAGGTTTTTCACCGGTCGCCGCTCTCCACGTCCCTGCGCGAAAAGAGGCGCACCGCGACGCCGCCCAAGAGGAGCACGGCGGAACCGATCGGCGCGAGGGGGATGTTTTGCGGGACGGAGAGGATTGTGGCCGCGAGGCCGCCGACGATTCCCCCGCCGAAAAAGCCCAAAATCGCACCCACGATCCATCTCCGCCGCGATAAGCCGATGCCGACGCCGACGATCACGCCGATGATCGTCCCGCTGACGGCGCGCAAGATCATAAGCTGGCGGATATCGGCCGTAAGGCCGCGTTCTTGCGCGACGACCCGGCCCGCGGAGAGGAAGATCGCCGCCGCGGCGATCACGAGCATAATTTCGGCGATGGTGAAGTAGGAGCGGTTCATGTAATTTTACGACAACGAGCGAATCAAGGGTATAAGCGGCAAAAACATGGCGACAACGACGAACAACACGACCGCGCCGAAGCATAGCACCGCCGGCGGGAAGAGCATTTGCACCAAGACGTTCAGTTGGTAGGCCAGGCGGCGGCGGTTGCCGGCGGCCATTTCGCGCAAGGCCCAGGGCAGATTGCCCGCCCGCTCGGCCGATTGCAGCACGGCCAGGTCAGTTTTGCCGATCAATCCGCGGCGGAAGAGGCATTCGCTCCATGGCCCGCCGCGTTCGATGTCGAACCGCGCCCATTCCAGTCTCTTGCGGATCGACGTTTTCGGATAGCATTCGCCGAGCGTTCGGATCGCGTCGAGAATCGGGCGGTCGTGCTCGACGGCCAAGGCCAGGTTCTCCATAATCGCCGCCGCATGTTGCCGCCGTAAAAATCGCCCCGTGCCGGGCAGATCGAACAGCGGTACGCCCAAATAACGCTGAATGCCGTAAAAGAAGAGAAGCCCGAAAATCATGGTTATCGCAAACAAGAGCGGCCAACAGGCTTCCGCCCAATTCGATACGCCCAACATGAATTGAGTCATGGGGGGAAGCGAGGTGTCGAAATCCCGGAAAATTCTTTGATACATAACCAATATCTTTGTGAGCATGAACATGATGATTGCGCTGCCGAAGAAGGGCATGGCGGCGATATAGAGCATCTTAGCCGCGAAGGAACCCCACAGCGCGTGTTGCCGGTCTTCTTCGGCGGCCGCCGTGGAGAGGCCCTCGGCCAAGGCCCCCGATTCATAGCCCACGCGAATCGTCGGCATAAGCTGCGCCGGCACGATGTGTTTGATTCGCCGCAGGGCTTCGGGCAGGGGCACGCCGCCTTTCAGCATCGCCGCCAATTTGCCGAGGCGAACGGCGAATTTCCCGCGGGCATCCTCGGCGAACGCCTCGATGGCGGGCAAGAGGGGAATGAACCGTTCGGCGGAGACGGCCAGCGTGCAAAGCAGCGCCTGCTGCGCGGCGCGCCGCCGCTTGAGGGCGATAAATATCGACACGACTACGAAAACGGGAATCCACAAAAAGGCCAAAATACCCATCAGCATCAGTAAATTTCCCGTCAAGCCCACGGCAATCAAAACCCAGCCGGTAATGCTCAATCCCGTTTCAATAATGTTTTCGTTCGCCGGATCGCGCTTAAGTGTGATGAGCCGCTTCGAAACCAGCAAGGCAACGCCCAATAACAGAGGGGAAAACATGCTGGAGAAGGCAAAGCCGGGAGGGATGGCAAACTTTGTAAAGGGACTCGTGCGCTGCCAAGATATAGAGGCTTGCATGGTGGCGACCGTCGGCATGGTAATGACCGAGCCTGCCAAACAGATAAATCCGGCGATCAGCAGGAACGAGAAGGGGGCGAAGATGGTGCCGATGAAAGAACTTTGATTTTTCGCGCGGCCGTCGAACAACCGCGCGGCGACGCGATATGCTTCGGGCAAGGCGTGCGTCTGCTGCCCCCAGCGAATCAAGGGAATCAGATTGCGGGGGAACCGCCAATAATCGTGGAGCGACTCGTCCAGCGGGCGCCCCCCTTCCAACTCGGCGGCCACCTTGCGGCAATCCCGCGCGAGAAATACGTCCCCCGCCGCGGAACCCGCCACGCGGAAGGCGTCGGGCAAGGGCGTTTCGTTTTCCAGCAAGAGCGCGGCCGTGCGCGAAAAACTCGCCAAGCGCAAATTTTTTAACAGCGGGCCGACGAACGGCAAATGGTCCGTCGCCGGAGTCAGCCAGGACATCCACGAAAAGTTCGCCAGCGAAAGCGGCATCAACAGCAAAAAGACCGAAAACCCAGCCGAGAGCCAGACGATTTGGCCGAACAATTTCCAGGACGCGATCGTAAAAACTCCCGAAAGACTGCCCTTTCCTTGTTCGATCAACCATCCCATCTCTCGAAGATAAACGTGTTCGATGAAGAACGCCAGCACGGTTACCGCCAGGGAGAGGAAGGTCAAATAGGTCAAACTCGCGCGCAATCGCCCGCACATCTGCCGCCGGGTTTGCTCGACTTGCAGGTATTCTTCCAGCACTTCGGGCAGGCGACCGGAGCGCAGGCCCGCGACGAGCAATCCGTGCAGATGAAGCGGGAGATTTTTGGCCGAGGCGTTCAATACCGCTTCGAGGGCCTCGCCGCGCTCCAACCGCGCGGCCATTTCGCCGAGCGCGGCCTTCGGCCACCGGCCGGGCAACTCGTCGGACAATGCCCGCAGGCCCGCCGGCAAGGGCAGGCAGGCCTTGGCCAACTCAGCCACGCCGGCCGCCAGTTCCGCGGCGTCGGCCGGGCCGAGCATGGCTCGCAAGGGAAGATCGGAAGCAAGCGTTTCCATGAATTGACCCCTTTCGCGTCCGCGGGTGTTCCGCCCATTCTACCCCACAAGACTCGGGGAGGATATACGGCTTGCGATTTGAAAGGAGAAAAAACGAGATGAAACAAGGCAAACCGCATTACGCGCATTAAACACCACGGAGACACGGAGAACACGGAGAAGAAGGATTTATTGAGATTCAGATAAGGTGTATATAAGCGGAATGAAGAAAGTGTAAGTTGAGGAAAAAAGGGGAAATGGAGAAATGAAAAAAATTATTTTTCTACCGAACGAGGCAAAAAACTAAAAAAATCTCCATTTTTCCTCTTTCCCCTTTTTCCGTATTACACAAGGGATTACTCCATACGGCTAAAAATGAAACGAGCATTTTATATACTTGCACGATTCCCGTAGCGAATTCTCCGTGTCCTCCGTGTCTCCGTGTTTCACTATCGCTCTCCGCGGTGAAATAACTCCGCGGTGAATCAGCATCCGCAGGAGGGCACCGGGCAGCAGACCTTCACCGGCACTTGCACGGTTACCGTCTTCGGAATGCAGCGCGTGGCGGTGTAGGGCACCTGTTTCGTTTCGTAACGGACGCAGGGGACCGTTTGTTGATATTTCTCCATCCGGCAGACCGTATAAGGAACCTGATGAGTTTGTTGTTCGCTCACCAGCTTGCAGGTGGTAACCGGCACTTGCTTGGTTACGCGCTCCGAAACCATCCGGCAGACGGTGTAGCTGCAATCGCGGGTTTGCACTTCGGGGACCATTTTGCAGACGGTGTAGGGCACCTTGCGAACGGCCGTTTCGGAAACCATCTTGGTGCATTCCACTTCTTTTTCCTGGATTTCCGGCACCCACACCCGGCATTGCCTCACCGGGGCACAGGCTTGCGCCGGGGCGCACGCATCGGCGGGCGCGCTGGGGGCCGGCGGCGCCTCGCGCATCTCCCAATGGCCCGAGCAGACCTGGATTTTTTTCTTGTAAGTTACCGGTTTGCAAACCGTGTAGCATTCCTCCCGTTCACCCGTCTCGTAAACCGGCTTGCAAACGGTCGTTTGCACCTGCTTGGTTTTCGTTTCATAGACCGGCCGGCAGACATCGTAACTGACGGTGTTCATCACGGTTTGATAGACCGGCCGGCAAACCGTCTGTGTGCAGGCGCGATATTTGACCTCGGGGACGTAGCGCACGGCCTCGACGATCTTCTGCTCGTACACCGGCTCGCAAACGGTGCGGTAGGCGGTGTACTGCTCGGTTTCATAGACGACCTTGGTGCAGGTTTGCATCACGGTTTGGTATTCGCAGCAGGTGGTGCAACTCGTCGCATAGCAACAAGCGCGGCGGCGCATCGCACCGCAATAACAGGCCTCGGCGGTCGTGGCCGCCGCGAGCCAAAGGACCAAAACGGCAGACGAAATTTGCAGGATTTTTTTCACGTAACACCTCCCTTGTGGTAGCGGAATGTTAAGATAGGCCGACCGGAGAAATTATTACGCGCCAGAGGCAATCGAGTCAACACCCCCTTGAGAGTGGGGAATACTGGAAATCAAGATTGCAGGATTCCCTTAACGGCCGCAATCAAACCGGTGAAATTTTCCTCGAGCGGCACGTCTTTTTTCGCGGCGTTTTGCAGATTCTTGACTTGAATCTTGCTTTGGGCGAACTCGTCGCCGCCGGCGATGAGCGCGAGGCGGAAACCGCGGCGGTCGGCGTACTTGAGTTGCGGGCCGAGTTTCTTGGCGTCGGGGTAGATTTCCACGCCGATGCCCTCCGCGCGCAGCGCGGCCGCAATCCGCAGATAATCGTGCAGCCGACCGGCCTCGAAGAAGGGAATGAACACTTCGGCGGGCGTGGAGATCTTTTCGATCATGCCGAGTTCCTCCATCGCCGCCAACAGCCGATCCAAGCCCAGCGAGGCCCCGACGCCGGGCAATTCCTGCGACGTGAAAAGCTCCGCCAGATTGTCGTAGCGGCCGCCGGAGCAGACACTGCCGATGGCGGGCAGGGCGTCGAGGAACGTTTCGTAGATCGTGCCCGTGTAGTAATCCAATCCGCGGGCGATGGAGACGTCGAGCTTGATCCGCTCATTCGACACGCCAGCCGCCGCTACCGCATCGAGCAGTTGCCGGAGCTGCGCGACGCCTTCTTCGCCCTTCGCGCTGCCGGCCACCAGCGGCTCGATCTGCCGCAGGATTTCTTCGTTCGTGCCGGCAAGCTCCGAGAGTCGCACGATCTGCCGGGCCTGATCGACGGAAACGCCGGCGACGGCGATCATCTCCTCGGCCGTTTTTTCAGGCCCGATTTTGCCGAGCTTGTCGAGCGCGCGGAGCACGGCCGTGGCGCGGTCGGCCAGTTCGAGGCGTTCGAGCAAGCCGGTCAGCACCTTGCGGTTGTTCAGGCGGATGGTGAACTGCTCGAAGCCGATCGCCCGCAGGAGATCGTGAATCACGAGCGCGGTTTCGATATCGGCGGCGATGGAGCGCGTGCCGATGGCGTCGAAATCGCACTGCATGAACTCGCGGTAGCGGCCGCGCTGGGTGTTCTCGCCGCGCCACACGGTGGCGATGTGGTAGCGCTTGAAGGGCAGGCCCAACTCGCCCGCGTGCTGCGCGGCGAAGCGCGCAAAAGGGACGGTCAGGTCGAAGCGCATGCCGACCATCCGCCCGCCGTGGTCCGCAAACTTGTAGAGTTGCTTGTCGGTTTCCTCGCCCCCCTTGCCCTGGAGAATTTCCAGATATTCGAGCGCGGGCGTGTCGATAGGACTGAAGCCGTAGGAGCGATAGACGCGGCGGGCGGTATCGATGAGCCGCTCGCGCGGAATCATCATCTCCGGCGTGTAATCGCGGAAACCCTTTAACGTTCTCGGCTCGATGCGGGGCATGGTGAGGGGTGTGGGGCGTGGGGTGAGGGGCGTGGGGCTAGGGCTTAGAAGCATGGGAACGATTTTTTGGGCGTCCTTCATCCTTCATACTTAATCCTTCATCCTTCATCCTTTTTCTCTTGGCTTCTTGCTGCGTATCCCGCCGCCGTCGCGGGGGCCTAAAACCGCTTCGGCGTACTCTTCGACTTGCTCGGCCGTTTCCCAATAGTGGTCATAGACCCAGGCGTCTTCGTATTCGCAATCCTGGGTGGAATAGTCGCGGCAGATGGCGGGCCGGGTATCGTAAATGCCGCAGAGGTTGTCGTCGCGGAGATGCTTGCAGGGAGTTTGCACCAAAAGGAACCAATCGCCGTCTTCGGTGAAAACCGCCGCCCGCTCGTGCAGCAAAAACCAGCGGACGAACTCGAAATCGGGCCAGGTCTTCGGCGTCTCGATGGGCAGGGCGAAATACCGGCAGCACTTCGCCGTGCAATAATTGCACAGCACCTCGCCGGGCGGCAAATTCTCGCGATGGATTTTTTGCCGCGTTACCGCGAGCGGCGGGGGGCTTCCGGGCATGGTTTCTTAGGGGGGCAGGCGCTAGCGCGTAGGTTATGCTTCAGCATAACAATCGAGGGATCGCCTCCTGATGCTAATGCATAACCTACCATTTTCGTTATGCTAATGCACAACCCTCCTTGAAGGGGCGAGGGGCCGTCGAATGTCGATATCCTAACCTAACAATTTCGAGCGTTTAGGGATAGGGGGCAGGAGGACGGCAATGTTCTCGTTCCCGCGCCGGCGCGTGAAACGAGAAATGCCATCCTTCATCATTCCAATCCCGTCGCTCCCGCCGGGGGAATGATTACGCCGTTCCGGTTGGCCAAGCGGCTTTTGCTGAGGAAGCGCGGTTCGACGGAGAGCAGGACGCCGGTGCTGTTGCGCGACGGATCGACGTTGAAGCCGAGGTTGATCAGCAGCGACTCGCCGATGCGGGTAATGCTGAAGTTCTGGCCAATGTTCCCCTGGTTGCCCAGATCGATGCTTGTGCCGAAGGTCGAGACCCATTTCGGGCTCATCCAATAGGAGTAGGAGAGGCTCACCACGCGGTTTTGGATCGGTCCGTCGATGTAGTGGTAGCCCACATAAAAACTGCCGCGCGGCGGGCGGGTGAGGAACGCGCCGACCGAGTAGATATTCTGGCCGCCGCCGAAGAAATCGAAAACGCCGTCGCTGACCAAAGTCGTCTGGTCGCCCACGTGCCAGCGGAAGTCGTAATTCGCCAAGCCGGGCACCGTGCCGAAATTGTCGCGGTCGGGATTGGTGTAGAGGTTGATGCCGGCGTCGAGCGTCACCCAATCGATGATGTGCTGGTTGCCCGGCGCGCCGCGCTTGGTCTGCCAGCGTTGTTCCGCGCCCACGCGGAAGACCGAAAGGGTGTCGAGCACTTCGGTGCTGGGCGATGTAACCCACCCGCCCAATCCGCTGCGCACGGCGTAGTACCGCTCGTCGTACCGCGGCGGGAAGCCCGCGGGCGGACTGCCGTAATCGTACACCCGGTTCCGCCGCCGACCGGCCTCGATCGAGTCGTCGTCCAGCGGATCGTAAAGCGGCAGCAGCGACAAATCCTTGTTGCTTTCGCAGTAGGCGTATTCGGCGGTGAAATTGACTTTGTGCGCGATGCCGTGGACGTTGAACAACTCGTCCTCGATCGCCGGATTGACCGACCAGACGGGCAGGTTCAGCCGCACGCCGCCCTGGCCGTAGAGCCGCGTGAGGCCGTTGCCTTGGAGGTCCTCGCCCCAGTTGGCTGCCTCGCCCAGCGCGTAGGGCACGATTTTCAGCGCGCCGAGCTGGAAGGGGTAATCGATCTCCTGCCGCGTGGCCAGGCGCTGCCCGGCGGCCGGCGCGGGAGTTTGCGACGTGGCGAACGGCGGCGTTACTTCCCACGGCAGCCAGGCGAACGGCCGATCGTTTGGATTCGTGGGCGCGGTGGCCGGCTGGAAGCGGGCGTAGGCGATGTTCGTATGCTCGTACCAGGTGAAGGTGTCGTTCAAGAGCGGCTGGCCGAGCCAATAGTGGTCGGCGCGGGGGAGCCATTCGGTCTGCGTGAAGAACTCGTTCAACCGCGCGCCGGCGAAGAGGCTCATCGACATATTGCCCGTCGCGTACTTCAGTTCGACGTCGGTGGTCTGGTCCTTGAGTTCGTCCCATTCCTGCTGGTAAAAACTTTGCAGGAAGTTGCGGTCGCTGATCCAGCCGACTTCGGCCGAGATTTGATATCCGCCGTTCATGACCTGGCGATGCTGTCCGAAAAGCCGGAAGCGGTCGATTTTTTCCGGCAGCAGCGAGGGGCGATCGACGCCGAGGTTGTCGCGGCCGTTGTCGTGGATGTACCAGAAATCGAACAGTCCGCCGGTTCGTTCGGGAATGCCGAAGAGCGCGTCCTCGAAGCCGTAGGCGAACGTCCCGCCGCCGGCCCAGCCGCGCTTGCCGAGATAATCGACGCTCAGGTCCAGATCGGTGCCCTCGGGCGCATTCTTGATGCCCAACAGTTCGTAGCCGCTCCAGTTCGTCAGGACTTGCGTGCCATAGACGTTGTCCTGCTTAACCCGGGCGCGGCGGATGTAGAAGGTCGGCTCCCTCAAATCGGTCGCCAGGTAGGGATAATAAAACACCGGCACCGGACCGAGGAACAGGAAATTGTTGCTCGAGGTCGCCAGGCTTTCGTGCGCGATGACCGGTTGGTTCGTCAGCGGATCGACCTGCGGCTGGCGGGTCAGTGGATCGATCGCGGCCCGCTGCAAATCCTCGAAATAGATGTCGCCCGATTGCAGCCGGTAGCCCGGCTCGCCCATGCGGCTCGAGGTAACGAACGAATTGCGGGCGTAAAATTGGCCTTCGCCGGTCTGCTGGAGCACGTCGGTCTTGAGGCGGATTTTCCCCACGTATTTGTCCAGCGGCGTGAGCAGCTCGGCGTCCAGGATGGTGCCGATTTTATTGGGAACGTCGTAATACATCCGCTGGGCGAAAATCTCGCGTTCCCCCTGCCGGAAGACGATGTTCCCTTCGAGGTACAATTCCAACGGGATGCGGGGATCTTGATGGATGCCTTCCTTGGCCATGATGCCGTCTGATTTGGGCAAGATCGTCCAGATGATTGCGCGGTCGGCGGAAACGTCGATCGAATCGATCTGGCCGATCCCCTCGACGTTCATATTGATGTGATCGACGATCACGTTCACGCCCGAATTGATCGTTACGATCGCCCGCTTGCCGTTGGGATCGGTTGGATCGGGCATCCCCTGCGCTTGGAAGCCCCCTTCGCCGCGCGGATAGACGCGGATTCTGCGGTCGGGAAGCGCGGCGGGAGTCGCGATCGCCTCAATCGCGCCGGGAGGAGCCGCCGTGCCCGCGGCGGATGCGGGACCCGTCCAATTCAACGGGCCGGGAAGGTTGCCCGTCGCCGGCGGCGGGCCGACGGGGGTCAACGGAGCGTCGGGCTGCACGAATTGGGCGGGCAAAACTTCGCTCCGCGTGAGCGCGTCCGCGCCGATCGGTCGGCGGCGGTCCATGCCCCGCTGGAAGATCGGCGGCATGACGGCCGGTTCGCCCGCCGTTTGCCGGACGTTCGGCTGAATTTTGCTCGTAGTGGAATAGCGGCCGAGCCACGCTTGCTCGGAAATTCTCAGCGGACCGGCTTTCCCGCGCCCTTCGAGCAGCACGTCCCCTTCCAAATAGGCAATGACTTTATTTTGGTTTTGATTTTGACGGTTCGCCGGCTCGATCCACAGCACCGCCTCGCGGCATCGGGCGCGTTGGTCTCCTTGCTGGAGGAAACAGTTCCCCCGCAGGATCCAAACGTCGTAGGCACCCGACTTCCACCGATTCGCCGCTTCGGCGGCAAACGCGATCGGCGCAGCGCGGTCCGGCTCGATCAACGCCGTTTCGCCGCGCGCAATGGCGGAGAACGACGAAAGGATCATGAAGTTTAGGAAAAGAAGGATTACGGTCGATTTCAAATTGCAAATTTGAAATTTCATCTCACGGCGCGCGGAATCTCCCTTCGCGCAACGCGGCTGCGCTGCGACCCGGACGGAGACCAATTTGTGGCGCCGTTCGTTCAGCAGAAAAGCATCCTTGCCAAGCCGGGCATGGAGCGTCCTTGCTCGCCCGGTGGTATTTTCTTAATGCGCTAGCCCCTCGCGTTATAAATCCAAAGGGGAAAAGCACTTCGGTGAAAAGCCGCCGAAATGGCGGGCGGGATTATAAAGTCGCCGCCCCATTAGATCAAGGCGGGTTCAAGCGGTTTCCATTATCCATAACGCTATGCCAGATAAGCACTTGCGGCAATTGAAGAAGTGGCGGACCGGTTCACCGTTTCCCCGTAGAGACTTTTCCGGGAAGTTTGCGCCTGCAATATACATCATTCCGTAGGTTATGCTTCAGCATCACACGCTTCCCTGCTGACCTCCCGTGAATGTCGCCCGAAAGGAAAAAAATGCTTACCGGTCGATCAACGCCTTCAACTCCGCTTTCTCCATCCCGCCCAGTTGCTGGGCCGTCATTTTGCCTTTTTTGAAAACCATGAAGTGCGGAATCGACTGGATATGGTAGCGGTCGGCCAACTCGCCGTTCTCATCGACGTTCACCTGCACGACTTTCACCCCCGGATTCTCCTTGGCGAACGCGGCCAGAATCGGTTCCATTTGCCGGCAGGGGCCGCACCAATCGGCATAAAAATCGACGAGCACGGGCACGTCGGCCTGGAGCACGGCGCTCTCGAAATCGCTCGCTCGCACCGGCGTCAGGCCATTTGCCGCTTGCTCCCCCGGCGCGTGAGGCGGCGGATCGGCACGTCCCCGATGATACATCCGGTAGGTAATCAGCAGGAAGACCAAGACGGCTCCCCCGGCGAGCAGGAGCGTTTTCGTGTGATCGAACCGTGGATTCCAGGACATCGCTGCGAACCTCCGCATTTGAGGAAAATATCGGCCCATTCCACACTCCGGTCAATGATACACGCTGCAACCGCGAAGTCCAAGACGAATTTGCCTTCTCTCCGGTTTCCGTTGCGGAAAGCTTATGATGAGGGTGCCATGCCCCCGCTTGCCCTGGGCATGACGAAACCGCTTCTTACGGGCAACCGCCGCGCGTATCGCTTGATGTGCCCGTAATTGCGAGCTAGAATTGAGTTTGGCGATCCCCACCATAAAAAGCATTATTGGAGCCGCGCCATGCCCCAGGCTATCGTCGATCCCGATGAACTTCGGCAGTTCGCTGCGAGCCTCAAAAAATTCAGCACCGATATTCAAACCCGCATCAACTTGCTTGGCGGGCAGTTGGTAACGCTCGAAAAAACGTGGCGCGACCAGGAGCAGAAGAAATTCTCCGACGAGTTCGAGCAGCAGGTGAAGGGGGTCGCGCGCCTGATCGAGATCATCGAGGAACACATCCCCTACCTGCTGCGAAAAGCCGAAGTCATCGATCAGTATTTGCATCAGAGGTAGAGGGGACAGGGAGCAGGGGATAGCGGATAGGGGATAGCGGATAGGGGATAGCGGATAGGGGATAGCGGATAGGGGATAGGGGATAGCGGATAGGGGATAGGGAGCAACAATAAGGGAATGATCGCGAAAAGTTATATCTGATGAAAAAACGTGTTTAATGAATTTGAATTTATTAAATTATTAAAAACTATCCCCTATCTCCTATCCCCTATCCCCTATCCCCTATCCCCTATCCCCTGCCCCCTCCCATGTCCACTCCCGCCCAAGTCAAATCGATCGACTCCTTGCAGGCGGTCTCCGCCGCCTTGGAGTGCTTTCACGCCGACGCGGCGGCCGCGCTCGACGAGTTGGACATGGAAATCCGCCGCGCCACGCAGTGGATCGGCGAGGATTGCCGCCAGTATTGGAAGCAGGAGGTCCGCCGCTCGACCGAGCGGGTCCACGAAGCGAAGATCGCGCTCGAGCATGCCCAGATGTTCCGCGGCGGAGACGGCCGGCCGGCCGCGTGCGTCGAGGAAAAGAAAGCCCTCGAACGGGAAAAACGCCGGCTGCAACTCGCCGAGTCCAAGGTCGAGGCCGTGCGGCATTGGGCGCTGACCATCGAGCGCGCGATGAACGAATACCGCGCCGTCCGCGGCGCGTTCGGCAACTGGCTGGAGGCCGATTTTCCCAAGGCCGTCGCCGTAATGAGCCGGATGATCGCGGCCTTGGAAAGCTACGTGCAATTGGGAATCGCCGATCCGCGCGCCCCCATCGTCGCGGCCGCGCTGGTCTCCGCCGCCGAGGCGCAATCCGCGGAAAAAACCGCCGGCGGCGATGCGGCCGATCCGAACGTCGAGGAATAATCGTTTAGCCCGCAGCCAACGGCGACCGCGCGAGTAGGTTATGCTTTAGCATAACATTTAGAGCCTATCCCAAAACCATGTCGGTTGGGGTGGCAGTTGTACTGCCACCCCTTGAATCGCCGGATAGCAGGAGTGGCAGTGCAACTGCCATCCCAACGAATTGAGGTTTTAGGATAAGTATTTAATGCGAAAACCGTTATGCTAAAGCATAACCTACAACTACAACACGCATTCGCCGTCGCCGTTGCCGTTGGCTCCGGGCTAAACGATATGAAATCCGATAGCGTACAACCATGAAGAACTGGGACTTTTCCACCGGCGCGGCGAAGATCGAGTTGGCGATGAAGTCGTTGCAAATCGCCGACGCCGAGGCGGAGCGGTATTGGTCCGACGCCGCCCATCAGAAGTTCCGCGAAAACTACCTCGATCCCGTGGAGCCGAAAGTCCGCAGCATGCTCGAAGCGATCCATCGCATCACCGGAGTGTTCGAAACCGCCGACCGCCAGTGCGGAATGACGTGAGAAAAAGTAGGCAGTAGGCAGTAGGCAGTAAGCGGTTAATTCATCATTCATCATTCAGCATTCATCCTTCATCATTCCCACCCCTCACCCCTCGCCCCTTTCAACCATGGCCGCATTTTCGCCGGACGGACCCAAACAGCTCTTGGCCGAACTCTGCCGCCTGGTGCGCGAGCGGGCGTCGTCGGAGGCGGAAATTCGCGGCAGCTTGACTTCCGGCAAGGAAGCGGCCGACAAAAACCATCGCGACGCCCAGGATACCGCCGCCGCGCGCCATCGCGCGAAAAAGAAGGCCGCCGAAGACGAGTACGCGGCGGCGAAAAACGCATTGCTCGCCGATTCCGAAGCCGAGTCGGGCCGGGTGCGGAAGGAATACGACGCCGTCCGCGCGCAGGCGGTCGCGCGCTACGAGTCGGAACGCACCGCCTCCGAGCGGAAACTCGCCGAACTGCGCTGGGAAGTTACGGCCATGTCCGAGGCTGCCCGCTGCGGATCGAACCTGCAACTCGAAGAGGTTCTGGCGGGCCTAGACGCGCGCTGGCAGGAGTTGCTCAAACTCCACGAGCAGGCGGTCGAAGTTCTCCGCCGCCGCGGGCAATGGGACAATTTTCCCGATCCGCAAATCGAGACGCCCGTTTTGGAAGATCAACCTTCGCAGCGGTTCACCCGCGCCCTCGAAACGGCGCGGGCCCAATATCGCGCCCTTTCCAAACAGATTCTGGGACGATTCTTCAAAAAGCTATGGCCTCTGGCTTTTCTACTGCTTTGGGCATTGGCCGCCGTTCCGTCGGGGATATTTCTCGGCTGGAACAACTGGCATTGGCTGGCCGTAAGCGGCGGCGGAGCGCTGCTCGTCGGCTTGATCGGCGGCTTCACCCTGCACAATATTTCCAATCACCGCGCGGCTGAGGCTTATATTGCGCTCCGCCGCACGTTGTTGGAAGCGGGCTTGAACCGGCCCAGCATTTTGGAGACCGCCAAAGTGCAATGCCGGCGTTTTTACGGCGCGATTTCCGAGCGGCAGAGCGCCGAACTGAAGAAAATCGACGAAAAATACGCCCTCGTCAAAACCGAAATCGTCCACCGCAAGGAACGCGAACTGCATCAGGCCGATAAAACCTTTCCGCCGCGGTTGGCCGAACTGGCCGAAGCGCGGGAACGTTCCCTCGCCGAGATCGACGAAAAATACGCCCGGCTGCTCCCCGAAATCGACCAGCGCTTCGCCGCCGAATCGGAGCGGCTCCGCGCCGAGCACGAACGGGCGGTCCGCGAAAACGAAGAGCGCGGCCGCCGCCTGTGGGACGAAATGTCCCAGCGCTGGTTCGACGGCGTCGAACGCTTCGGCGCGGCCGTCGAGCAGATCGACCGCTTTCGTCGCGAACACTTCCCCGACTGGAACTCGACCGATTGGAGCCGCTGGACATTGCCCAACGAGATCCCCCCGGCATTTCCCTTGGGTTCCGGCAAGCTGGAACTTCGACAGATCAAGGACGGTTTGCCAACTGACGAAACGCTGCTACCTCCGCAAACCGAGTTCACGCTGCCCGCGCTTCTGCCCTTTCCCAAGCAATCGCTGCTGTTGTGGAAAGCCGGCGGCGCGGGGCTGGCCAAGGCCGTCGATTCGATGCAGGCCGCCATGCTGCGGATGCTCACCGCCATGCCGCCCGGAAAAGTCCGCTTCACGATCATCGATCCGGTGGGTTTGGGCGAAAATTTCTCGGCCTTCATGCACCTGGCCGACTATGACGAGCAACTCGTCGCCAATCGGATATGGACCGACACTTCGCACATCGAGCAGCGGCTTGCCGATCTGACGAAGCACATGGAGAACGTGATCCAGGTCTATCTCCGCCAGGAGTTCCATTCGATTCAGGAATACAACGCTTTCGCGGGCGAGATGGCCGAACCGTACCGCGTGCTGGTGGTGGCGAATTTCCCCGCCAACATGTCGGAAACGGCCGCGCAGCGGCTTAAGAGCATCGTCGCCAGCGGCGCCCGCTGCGGCGTGTTCGTGCTGATGAGCGTCGATACGAATCTGCCGCTCTCGCATCACTTCCACCTGCCCGACCTGGAGCCGGAGGCGATGGTCCTGCGCTGGGACGGATCGCAGTTCGTCTGGGAGCACAAGCAGTACGGGCCGCTGCCGCTCGCGCTCGATAGCCCGCCGCCGGGCGAGGAGTTCCGCGAGATCGTCCGCGCGGTGGGGAGCGAAGCGAAGAACGCGGGCCGCGTCGAAGTGCCCTTCTCCTGCATCATCCCGCCCGAAAACGAGTGGTGGACCGCCGACAGCCGCGCGGGCATCGACGTGCCCCTCGGCCGCGCCGGGGCGATGAAACTGCAAGACCTCGCGCTGGGCAGCGGAACCTCCCAGCACGTGCTGATCTCCGGCAAGACCGGCTCGGGCAAATCGACCCTGCTGCACGTGCTCATCACCAACTTGGCGCTGCGCTACAGCCCCGACGAAGTTGAACTGTACCTCGTCGATTTCAAAAAGGGGGTCGAATTCAAGGCTTACGCCCAATTCGCCCTGCCGCACGCGCGGGTCATCGCCATCGAGAGCGAGCGGGAGTTCGGCCTGAGCGTCCTCCAGCGGCTGGACGCCGAATTGCGCACCCGCGGCGATATGTTCCGCAAGCAGGGCGTACAGGATATCAAAGGCTACCGCAATGAACTGCCCAATGCTCGGCTGCCGCGGATTTTGCTGATCATCGACGAATTCCAGGAGTTGTTCACCGAGGATGACCGCATTGCGCAGGAATCGACGCTATTGCTCGACCGGCTCGTCCGCCAGGGCCGTGCGTTCGGCATCCACGTGCTTTTAGGTTCGCAAACGCTCGGCGGGGCGTATTCGCTTGCCCGCAGCACGCTCGGCCAAATGGCGGTCCGCATCGCCTTGCAGTGCAGCGAGTCGGACGCCCATCTGATCCTCAGCGAAGACAACACGGCCGCCCGCTTGCTCACCCGGCCCGGCGAGGCGATCTACAACGACGCCAACGGCCTGTACGAGGGCAACCATCCGTTCCAAGTGGTGTGGCTTAACGACAACGACCGCGACGATTACTTAGGCAAGCTCGAAAAACTTTCGACCGAAAAAGGGGACAGACCCCTTTTGTGCGAAGCACCCGGAGGGCGGGCACCAACCGAAGGTTGGTCGCGGCAAAAGGGGACAGTCCCCTTTTTCGGTCCCCAGATCGTTTTCGAGGGAAACGTGCCGGCGAATCCGGGCGAGAATCCCGGTTTGAAACAGTTGATCGCCGCCGGACAGTGGCCCGAAAGCTGTCCCGCGCCCCAAGCATGGCTGGGCGCGGCGGTGGCCATCAAGGACCCCACCTCCGCCGCGATTTTACGCCAGAACGGCAGCAATCTGCTCGTGGTCGGGCATCGCGAGGAAGCCGCGCTGGGCGTGTTGGCCAACAGCCTCATCAGCCTGGCCGCGCAGTTTCCGCCCGGAGATAAAGGGGTCGGGAGTCTTTTACCGGTGCCGATCGCGTCGGATATCGGCGTCCCCATAAAGACTCCCGACCCCTTTATCTCGGTCAAGTTCTACATCCTCGACGGCATCCGCGCCGACGCGCCGGAAGCCGGCCTGTGGAACCGCCTCGCGCAATCGCTGCCGCACGCCGTGAAGATCGCCAATCCGCGCGTCGCGCCCGAATTGATTGCCGAAATTTCCGCCGAATTGGAATCGCGGCGGGAGCAATCGCACGAGCACGGCCCGCCGATCTACCTGTTCATTTACAATCTCGCCCGCTTCCGCGATTTGCGCAAGGAGGACGATTTCAGCTTCTCTTCGCTCGACGACGGCAAGCCGCCCAGCCCCGCCAAGCAGTTCGGCAACCTCCTCCGCGAAGGGCCGGCGCTGGGCGTCCACACGTTCGTCTGGTGCGATACCTACAACAACGTCAGCCGCTTTCTCGATCGGCAGGGCCTGCGCGATTTCGAGCTGCGGGTGCTGTTCCAGATGAACGCCACCGATTCGAGCAACCTGATGGATACCCCCGACGCCAGCCGGCTTGGCGTCCACGTCGCCATCAGTTATGATGAAGGACAAGGCCGCATGGAGAAATTCCGCCCCTTCGGCCTCCCCACGAACGAATGGCTCGCCGAACTGAAAAAACGCTGGCCGACGTAACATTTCGGTCAGATGCGCCGATTGCGAGCCGAGGGATTTATCCCCTCGGCTGGAACCGCCGGGCAAGATCGCACTTTCCCATGAGGGGGTGAACCGCGCGGCTCGCTTTCGTTCCTTCCCTCCATCGCGGTCTTTTCTGATCAATTGCCGCGCGTCGGGCCGCTGGTCAGCAGCTTGCCGTCGTTGCGGCTGCCGAGCTGCTTGAAGACTTCCAGGTCGATGTCGTCTCCGATCGTTTGCACCGTGCCATCGCCGAAGAGGAAATTAGTGACGGTCGGATGGCTCGAGCCGAAACCGCCGACCTTCAGATCGTCGGCATTGGTCGGGATGGCGGCCGGTTTCGCCGGTGGATTTTCGGCGGCGACCGCGGCTTCGGGTTGCTTTATATCGGAATTCCCATCGAATGGATTCGCTGCCGCATCCCCGGAGTTTTCAACCGTCTCGGCCCAGGCGGGCTTGGCCAGGTTGGCGTTGCCGCGGAAGTCGTCCCACGGCGTTTGGTTGATGGCCGTGCCGGTGTTGCGGAGCGTCGCCCGGGTGCCGGAGAGCCAGCCTAAGTCCCATTGGCCGCCGAGCTTCTCGCCGATGTAGATCGTATGCGCGATCCCGTCGGTTACGTCCTTCTCGCGAATGCGGCTATTGAGAAAGAGTACGCCGTTGTTGTTTTCGTCGATCGGGGCTTCGGCGTCGTGGTGGCAACCGGCGTAGTTGCTCAGTCCGGCGATTTGCGACTGCACCGACCCGCCGACGAATGTCGTTCCGGGATAGCTCGGACAAAGAAACAGGCTGATGTTCAACGACCGGACGGGCGCGTTTTTCTTGTCGTAGGCGCCGAGCGATTGGTCGAGCTGCCGGTAGGCCGTTTGCTCCTCGATGTAGGGCAGAAGATGCGCCATCCAGCCGAGATGGTTGCCTTGCGGGACGTTGTAAATCGGCCCTTGGGTATCGACCGTGCCCGGCGGCAGCGCAAGGTGGGCCGATTGGTAGCTGGCCAACGCGGTGCCGATTTGCGCCAGGTTGTTGCTGCAATTCGCCCGCCGCGCCGATTCGCGCGCCGCCTGAATGGCCGGCAGCAGCAAGGCGATCAGGATGCCGATGATGGCGATCACGACCAACAGTTCCACGAGCGTAAAGGCCGAGCGTTTAGAACGGTGCATGGTAAAGCTCCTTGGGAGGATGGGATCTTTTTAGTGGTTAGTGGTTAGTGGTTAGTGGACAGTGGGCAGTGGGCGGTGGACATTGGGCAGTGGGCAGTAGGCGCATGGCAAATGCTTGGAGGTTGGATTTTTCACTCTCCACTCTCCACTCTCCACTCTTCACTCTCCACTCTCCCAAACGATTTCTTTCTCCTGGCGGGCGTAATGCAGGGGATCTTCGGGAAAATCGGCTTCAACTCTTATCGTGCGGCGTTTTTCTTCGCCGGCGACGAGCTTCACTTCGATCCGCACCGCGCCCCCCTCCTGCCCGCCGAGTTCGGCGGCGGATACGGTCCAGGTTTCGCCGGCGTAGGCGGCGTCGGCGGCGAGTTTCGCGGCGGCGCGTTCCACGCCCGACTCGGCAAGCCAGCGGGCCTGCACGCTCCAGGCGGCGGTTTGCGCGGCCTTGTGCGACGTGAGCGCGATCCGCGCCGTGCCGACGATCAACGCCGCCGCCACGGCCAAGCACACCAGGAACACGATCAGCACGAAGCCGCGCGGGCGTCGGGCGGATTGCGTTCGACGATAGTTGGGAGGAAATGGGAATTGCATGGTTTTGACTCTTTTAGTTTTTTTTGAAAGCGAGCCGCCGGATTTATCCCGGCGCTTCGATTGGAAATCGCTAGCAAACGATGCGCCGGGATAAACCCGGCGGCTCGCTATTTATTTCTCCTTTTCCAACTGTCCGAACCGCAAATCTTTCGCCAATACGGCTTCGATCCGCGTGGCGGGGTAGCGGATTTTCGAGCCGACGGTCGATTTCGGTTCCACGCGTACAATCACCAGGGTAATCGCGCCTTCCGAATGTTTCTCCAACGTCGATTTCACCTCTTCGGGCAGCGAGTACGATTCGCGGCGGAGCGTCTTTTCGCCTTCGACTTCCTCGCGCGCGATCTCCCGCGGCAGGCAGCGGTAGCGGATCAGCGTTTTGCGCGGCGCGGGGAGCGCGAACTCCACGGCGTCCCCCGCCGCGTTCACATCGGCCGAAGCGGCCGCATGCGCGTCGGCGCGGAATTGGTCGTCGAGCCGGCTCAAGTTTTTGCTCAGTTCGAGGTGCCGCCGGCTGCTGCCTTCGCTCTTCACGAGCGCGATCAGCATCACCACGCCCACGCCCAACAGCGCGCTGCTCACGGCGATCACGGCGGTCATTTCGATCAGCGTAAAGGCGCGGCGTTTCATCGTTGATACCTCCACGCGCGTTCTTGGGGACTGTCGCATTTTTTGCGGCGCAAATGACGTTTTTTTGCCATAAAATCCCATCGCCGCAAAAAATGGGACTGTCCCCTTCGCTCCGTTCGGGTGCAAGCCGTTATCATCGTTGATACCTCCACGCGGTCAAGCGGACGGGCTGGACCCATTGATTATTCTTGTCTTGCCAGCGGAGGGAAACCGCGATCCGCTTCGCGGCCGGTTCGCCCGCGGCGGCGGCGACTTCGACTTTGATTTCCCCATCCTCGAGTTCCTTGGGAAGCGTTTTCCGCGCCGTTTCGGCAAACGCCGCATCGGCCGCCTTGTCGATCTCGTCCCAGGGCATGGCGGTCAGTTTTTCCAGCAAATTCGCCGCCTCCCGCAGTGCGATCTGCCGCTGGTCGATGGCCAAACGCTGCGCGGCCGCGGCGGCGAACGATTTCAGGCATACGCCCGCTAGCGCGACCAACAGCACGCAGGCCACGGCCGTTTCCATGAGCATCGAGCCGCGATGTGGTATTTTCATGACATCCTCTGGATCAAGGTTATCAAAGGCATGAACAACGCGACGACGACGAACAGCACCATCGCGCCGAAACACAGCACCACCGGCGGAAAAAGCGTTTGCACCAGCACGTCCAGGCGGTAGGCCAGCCGGCGGCGGTTGCCGTCGGCCATTTCGCGCATCGCCCAGGGCAGATTTCCCGCCCGCTCGGCGGCCTGCAATACGGCCGCGTCCGCGGGCGAAATCAATCCGCGGGCGCGGAGGCTCTCATGCCAGGGTGCGCCGGCTTGAACGTCCGCCAGAACCCGGTTCAGTTTGACGCGGATCGCGCCGGTGGGATAGCATCGGACGAGCGTATGCAGACCCGCATCGATCGTGCGCCTATTCTCCACGTCCATCGCCAGGCAATCCATGATCTCCGCCGCGTGTTTCCGCCGCATCAACCAACCCGTGCCGGGCAGATCGTACCACGAAATATCGAGGTATTTGAGAAGACAGTGAAACAGCAAGAATAAAAACAAGATATAAAAGGGGAAAAATAGAAACCAATAATTCACCAGCCAGCGGGAGATGCCGATCAAAGCCAGGGTTACCGGCGGCAATGCCGCGGAAAAATCCTTGAAGATTTTTTCGAAAGAGGGGATGATTTTGACCATGAGAAATGTCAAAATCGACGCGCCGAACACGATCATGGCGACGATGTAAAATATGTTTCCGGAAAGGGAACCCCAGAGCGGCTGTTGCAAGGTGCGGGCCGCGGCGGCCTCTCGCAAACCTTTCGCCAAGTTTCCCGATTCGTACGAGGAGCGAATAATCGGATTATTACGGCTCGGCACCAGTATCGGAACCAGATTGAGCGCATCGGGCAGGGGAACTCCTTCGCTCAGTAAATTCGCGAATTCATGGGCCCGTTCCCCGTATTGCCCCCCGACTTCGGCGGCATAGGCGTTGACCGCGGGTGCGAGGGGAATTTGGCGTTGAGCGGCGATCGCCAGCATCCATAAAAAGCCCCGTTGCTTGCCGCGCAGGTTCTGAATGTAAATGAAGACGAAAACGAACACCAGCAGGAATAGTGCAAAGCCGAGAATCAGCATCAACGCGAAAAGCAGCACCCAGCCGAACACGAGAAAAACGAATTCCAAGGAACCGCGGTCGGCCGGCAATCGATTTTGGAAGACGACCGTCCGGTTGATGAGCAGGATGGAGCCTGCCATCAGCAGGATGCAAAGCACGATCGCTCCGATCATCGGTCCCAGTTGTTGAAGCATCCCTAATCTCCCTATTTATGGCCGCCGGTCAAGGAGGTTATCAGCGAAATGAGCGGCATGAAAATGGCGATGATTACGAATCCGGCAAAAAAGAAAACCAGGAGGAACATGATCGGCACCAGAAGGGCCATGAACGACGCCGTCTGGCTGTTCGCGCGGCCTTCGTAAAGCTGGTTGGCGCAGGAAAAAGCTTCGGGCACGGCGGCCTCTTTTTCGCCCCATCGAACGAAAGGTATGAGGCTGGGGGGAAACCGGCGCTGATTCTGCATGGAATCGGACAACCGGCAGCCGGTTTCCACCTCGGCGGCGGTTTTGCGGCAGGCGCGGCGTAAATACGGATCGTAAAGCCCCGCGGCGATCAACCGAAACGCCTCGGGCAGGGGCGTTCGCTGCTCCAGCAGCATGGCCGTCAACTTCGAGAACATCGCCCAACGCGTATATTTCAACAGCGTCCCCAAGAGCGGAATTCGATAAGCCACCGGCGTGAGCCAACCGAAGCCCGGCGCATCGGATGCCAAAAGCGGAAGGAGAAACATGATCGCCACCAAGCCGACCATGATCCAAGGTAAAAACTTCGATACGGCGAAGAGCGCCAAAGTGATGATGGGCAGGGAGGTGCCGAAGTCCTTGAAGATTTTCTCGAAACTGCCGATGAGATAGCGGTCGAACGCGAAAACCATCAGCGTCATGATGATCGCCAGACAGATCGGATAGGCCAAACTCAACCGCAGCCGTTGCCGCAATTTACGCTGGCTGTCCGCCGTTTGGATGTATTCTTCCATCACTTCGGGCAAACGGCCCGAGCGCAGGCCGGCCAACAGCAAGCCGTACAGATGCGGCGGCAGGCTCTGCGAGGCCGAGGCCATCACCGCTTCGATCGATTCGCCGCGTTCCAGGCGAAAGGCCATTTCATAAAGCGCGCTCCGCAACCGCCAACTCGGCAACTCTTTTGCCATCGCCCGCAGGCCCGCTGGCAAGGGCAAGCCTGCCTTGGTCAACTCGGCCACGGCCGCGCCCAATTCGGTGGAGTCGGCCGCGCCGAGTTTGGAATGCAACGGGGAGTTGGATTCGGCGTTCATGGTATGAATTGCAAATTGGTAATTGAAAAATGCAAATTGCAAATTGAACGATTATTCACTCGTTCCCACGCTCTGCGTGGGAACGCAATTCCCCGACGCTCCGGCGTCGAGAAAGTACTCACCACATGCAAATTTTTTCCACTCGCACAGTGGACGCAAGAGCGTCCCACAATTGCGTTCCCACGCAGAGCGTGGGAACGAGGTATTTTCTCTATCCCCTATCCCCCATCCCCCATCCCCTATCTCCTACCTCGCCAAATTTCTCAGCATGGCCGTATAGGGCGCAAACAGGCACAACGTATAACCAAGCGTCATCCCGCCGGCCACGACGGCGATCAGGAGCAAGGGCAGATAAACGCGGATGGTTTCGGCAAGGTATTCCGCCCGGTGTCGATACATGACCGCGGCGCGGTTCAACGCCGGCAACAGCAGGCTCTGCCCGGAGGCGGCGGGGATCATCCACCGCAGCAGCGGCGGAAAGGCGGCCAAGCCGTCGTTTTCTCCCAAGGGGCGGCCCGCGCGCATGCTTTCGGCGGCCTGCCGCACGGATGTACGCAGTTTCGCGCCGCCCGCCGAGTCGGCGGCCAGGACCAGCGCCTCGTGCATGGGAACCTGGTGCGACAAGAGCGTGGCGAACATTTCGGTGAATGCGGCATTGCGGGAATTGGCGATCATCGGCCCGATCCAAGGCATCATTTCGAAGAATCCGCCGATGCCCCGCCCGTCGATCCACGACGCTTGGCTCGAACGCCGCCAAAACCAAGCCGCCAAAAGCAGCATCACCACCGGTCCCGCCGGTCCCCAGTATTTCGCGGTCGCTCCCAACGCGGTCAAGCCGCGGAAAAAAACCTGGCCGGGCACGTTCAACTCTTTGAAGGAATCGTAGAGCGTCGGCGCGATCCAGGCGGTGAAAATGGCGAAAAACGACCAGATCAAGATCAGCACGAACAGCGGGTACAAGGCCGAAACCAAAACGGCGCGGCGGGTTTCGGCCAAGCGGCGAACCGTCCCGGCGAGCGATTCCAACGCGGCGGGCAACCGTCCCGCGCGCCGGCCGGCTTCGATGACCGCGCGATACACGGGCGGGAACTGCGCCGATTGCTCGGCGACGATCTGCTCGAGCGATTCGCCCCGCGCCGCCCGCGCGGAGATGTTCGCGGCAAGATCGCCCAATTTGCCGGGCATTTCGCCGCCCAGGAGACCCAGATTCTTTTCCAGCGGGACTCCCGCCCGAACCAGGGCGGCGATCTCCTCGTTCAAGGCCAGCAGTTGGTCGAGTGTGATGGCGGACATCGGCAGGGGATAGGGGATGGGGGATAGGGGTTACTCGTTCCCACGCTCTGCGTGGGAACGCAATTCCCCGACGCTCTGCGTCGGAGAAGCGTCAACCGGCGTTGTATTCGCAACCACGCTCTGCCTGGAAACGAGTTGCATGGCCTAACATCCTCATTTCGCTTCTAGGTAATGCTCCGAAAAACCCAATACGCGGCGGACTTCGGCGGGAGTGGTGGAACCGTTCTCGACGGCCTCGCAAGCGCGCTGCCAACGCGTGGTCATGCCCGCCCGTTGTGCCAGACGCTCGAGTTCCACGGAATTTGAGCGGGTTAGAACCGCCCCTCCTAAGTCTTTCCGCAGCATAACGAACATCTCCGAAAGAAGCAAGCGTTTGGTAAAACCCGTGCCGCGACATTCTTCGCACCCCGCCGGAAGTAGCACTTTTTCGACCGGCAAACCCAATTTTGCGGCCGGATCATTGGTCGGCCGGGCGCAGCGGCACAACCGCCGCAACAACCGCTGGTTGATGACCGCCAACAAGCCGCTCTGCAATATATAAGGTTCGATGCCCATTTCGAGCAGCCGGCTCACGGTCTCCGCCGCGCTGCCGGCATGGAAGGTCGTCAACAGCAAATGGCCCGTGAGCGATGCCTGCAATGCCGCTTCGGCGGTATTCCGGTCGCGGATTTCGCCCACCAGAATGACTTCGGGATCCTGCCGCATAAGAAACCTAAGCCCGGTCGCCAAATCGAGTCCCGCCTGCGGATTGACCTGCGATTGGGCCACGCCGGGAACCACCACTTCGATCGGATCTTCGATCGACATCAAGCTCCGCTGGGAAAAAGAGTTTTGCGCGATTTCCCGCAGGCAGGCGTATGCGGTCGTCGTTTTGCCGCTCCCCGCCGGCCCGGATACGACGATCGCGCCCGACGTTTCGGCGAGCATCCGCCGCAACAGGGCGCAATCGCCCGACGGCAATCCGAGATCGTCCAAACGCTGAAATCGCGCGCCGCCGCCGAACAGCCGCACCACCGCCCGTTCGCCGTGCAGCGTGGGAAAGGTGCTCACCCGCATTTCCACGTCCGTTTCGGGCCGGCGGATGCGCCCTTCCTGTGGCCGGTCGGTATGGTAAGTGAGCAGATCGGCGAGAATTTTCAGCCGCGCGACGATATTCGCCCCGTAATTCCCCGAAAACGCACAGACCGGCGCCAGTACGCCGTCGATGCGATATTTGAGTTCCAATCCGCCCTGGCCGGGCTGCAAATGCAGATCGCTCGCGCCGGCCGCGCATGCCTCGGAAAGCATGGTCTCGACTACCAGCGAGGCATACTGCGGATCGGCCGGATCGAACGCCGCGAACGCCGCGGCCAGCGGATTGACGGTTGGCGAATTGCCCGCGGAGGTTGCCATCAGAGCCGATATCCGATTTTCGAGGATTTTGTTCGCAACGCCACCATCATAACCGTTCGGCGGAGAATTACAAAGGGCAGAGTTATTTCAAAAATCGGCATGGTTAAAAAGTAGGACAGGTTTCCAACCTGTCTTATGATGCCCGTGTGCCAGTTGTTTTGCACGCCATTTCGACGTTCTTCATTTCATCCGCCGCCGCGCCAAAGAGAGCGCGACGAAAACGCCGAAGATCGAGAGGACCAGCGTTCCCGGTTCGGGCACTTGCTGCGCCGCCGCTTCGTCCGCCATGCTTGCGGCCTGCGCGCCGCCGAATGCCGCTGGCGTCTCACCGCCGTGTGTCGCTAGCGTCTCGCCGCCGTGTGCCACTGGCGTCTCGCCGCCGTGTGCCACTGGCGTCTCGCCAGTGCCGAATGCCGTAGTCGTACCGATGCTGAGCGCGCTTTGTGCGATCGACGCGGCAGTCAGCGTGGCGCCCGCGGCAACCTGCGTGACGCCGGTTCCGCTGATTGCCTCTACCGTCTGCGTTCCGGCCGAAATGAGCACCGTCCCGTCATTGTCGATCGCCAAACTCGCGGCCGTCGCGCTGCCCGAAGTTTTCGCCAATTCCAACGTGGCCCCCGCCGCAACATCGATCCCGCTCGTACTTAAAATCGATCCCGTAACCTTGAACCACCCCTCCTCGACCGTCGTCCCGCCGCTATAGGTATTCACCGCCGCCAGCACCAATGCTCCCGCCCCCCTCTTCGCCAGCGTTCCCCCCGTCGTCGCGTCGCTTATAACCGCATTGATGGTTCCGATGCGATTAAGATCGATATCGAAAGTGTGAGTGCCGGTCGCGGCAAGTTTCAAGATCAAATTACTCGCAATCGTCAAATCGTTGTTGACATCGTAGTTCTGAATCGTACCGTCGTTCCAATTGAAATTAGCAGTACCACTGCCTTGAATGATGGACTTTGTTTTTAGCGTACCGCCATTGCCGATGTTACAAGTTCCCGTACTGCCGGAGTTCGTAGCCAGCGACAAATAACCCGCTTTCACCAAGCCACCGCTAGCGATGCTACCGCCAATATTCAGTGTGCCACTACCGGACCCTCCTACGTAGAGATTAGTACTATTGGTCCAGTCCGAGCCGGCGCCGGAAACCGTGGCCGTGCCGGAGGATCCGAAACTATAGCCGAGATAGCCGGAGAAACTGGTAACCTGCCCGCCTGCCTCGATGAGAAGCGTCGCGGCCCCCTCTCGCCCGACGTAAAAGTCATAGCTGTTGATCCATGTCGAGCCGGCGCCGGAAATCGTGGCCGTGCCAGAGGAACCGGATAAAAGGCCTAGACAGCCGTAGTAACTGGTAACCTGCCCGCCCGCCTCAAGGAGAAGAGTGCCGGTACCTTCAAATCCGACGTAAAAATAACGACAATTTGTCCATTTCGATCCGGTGCCGGTAACCGTGGCCGTGCCGGAGGATCCGGAACTATAGCCGAGATAGCCGTAACCAATGTCAACGGTGACCTGCCCGCCCGTCTCGATGCGAAGGATTCCAGTACCCTGATATCCGACATAAAGGGAACCGTCCCAGAGCGAGCCGGCGCCAGCGATCGTAGCCGTGCCGGAAGAACCGGAGTTATAGCCGAGATAGCTGGAACCGCTGACCAGCCCTCCCGCCTCGATGAGAAGCTCGCCGTTGCCGTTATATCCGACGTAAAGGATATCACTATTGGACCATTTTGAACCGACGCCGGTGACCCTGGCCGTGCCGGAGGAACCGGGATAGTAGCCGAGATAACGGGAGGAGCTTTTAACCTGCCCGCCCGCCTCGATACGAAGCGTCCCGCTTCCGTAGTATCCGACGTAAAGGTAACTGCTATTGGTCCACGTCGAGCCGGCGCCGGTAACCGTCGCTGTGCCGAAGGAACCGGAATAATAACCCAAATAACCAGTCGTGTTGCTGACTTGTCCACCTGCCTCGATGTTTAACGTGCCGTTGCCAGCGTTGCCTACGTAAAGACTACTGCTATTTGTCCATTTCGAGCCGGCGGCGGTAACCGTGGCCGTGCCGGAGGAATCGGCATGGTAGCCCAAGTAGCCGGCTGAAGACGCTGCCGCGATCCCGTCGGCGATTCTGAGCGTTCCGACGCCTCGGAAACCTGCCCCTAGACTTCCACTGCCATTCAAATTCAGATTCAAGGTTCCACCCGTGCCGAAAGCAAGAGTCTGTTGCAGTCCGTGGACGGCGTCAAAGGCGAGATCGGCATCGCTTGCAAAACCGTTGACCGCAATGTCGCCGTTGCCTAATAAATCGCCCGGCGCGGCATAAAGCGTTTTCGCGGAAACCGTTCCGCCATCGGCCACGGTCAGTGTGCCGCTGCCGGCTTTGCCAACGAAAAGTTCTCCGCTGTTGGTCCACGTCGAGCCGGCGCCGTTGATCGAGGCCGAGCCGGAGGAACCGGAATAAAAGCCGAGATAGCCGGAGGAACTGGTAACCTGCCCGCCCGCCTCAACGCGAAGCGTGCCGGTGCCGTATTGTCCTACGTAAAGGGAACCGCTGTTGGCCCACATCGAGCCGGCACCCGTGACCGTGGCCGAGCCGGAGGAACCGGAATAACGGCCGAGAGTGCCGACGGTATTGCCGACCTGCCCGCCCGCCTCGATGCGAAGCGCCCCGGCGCCGTAATTTCCTACGTAAAGGTAATTGCTATTGGTCCACTGCGAACCGACGCCGGTGACCGTGGCCGTGCCAGTGGAACCGGCATTAAAGCCGAGATAGCCGTAGGAACTGGTGATTACCACTCCCTCGGCTACGGTCAAACTACCGTTTCCCTTGTAGCCGGCGCCAAGATCTCCTCCGGCTGCGTTCACCGTCAAAGTGCCGCCTGCACCGAAGGCGAAGGTTGCCTGTGTTGGGTGAGCGGCGTCAAACCGGAGATCGGCATCCAAGACAGCACCTTTCGTTGCGGTAATCGTGCCATTCCCAATGAGACTCCCGAGTGAAGCATACAGCGTTTGTGCGGTTACTTCTCCGCCATCGGCCACCATCAGCGTCCCAGTACCTTCTCGTCCGACGTAAAGGGAACTGCTATTGATCCACGTCGAGCCGATACCGGTAACCGTGGCCGAGCCGGAGGAACCGGCAGTATAGCCGATATAACCGTAGCCACTGGTAACCTGCCCGCCCGCCTCGACGCGCAGCGTCCCGGCACCGTAATTTCCTACGTAAAGGGAATTGCTATTGGTCCACTTCGAACCGGCGCCGGCGACCGTGGCCGTGCCGGAGGAACCGGAATAATAATAGCCGAGATAGCCGGAGGAACTGGTAACCTGCCCGCCGGCCTCGACGCGAAGCGTCCCGGCACCTTCGTATCCGACATAAAGGCCGCTATTAGTCCACTTCGAGCCGCTGCCTACGACCGTGGCCGTACCGGAGGAACCATGATTATAACCAAGGTAGCCGTAGGAACTGGCGACTACCACTCCCTCCGCTATGATCAAATTTCCTCCGTCCTTATACCCGGCGCCAAGAACTCCTCCGGCTGCGTTCACCGTCAATGTGCCGCCTGTGCCGAAAGCGACGGTAGCCTGTGTTGGGTGAGCGACGTCAAACCGGAGATCGGCATCTAAAACAGCGCCTTTCGTTGCGGCAATCGTGCCATTCCCAAAGAGACTCCCGAGTGAAGCATATAGCGTATATGCGGTAACTTCTCCGCCATCGGCCACCGTCAACGACCCGGCACCGTCTCTCCCGATGTAAAGTTCAGAACTATTGATCCACTTCGAGCCGGTGCCGGTGATCGTGGCCATGCCGGTGGAACCGGCATAATACCCAAGATAGCCGTTGGAACTGGTGACTACCACTCCCTCGGCTACGGTCAAACTACCGTTTCCCTTGTAGCCGGCGCCAAGAACTCCTCCGGCTGCGTTCACTATCAACGCGCCGCCCGAACCGAAAGCCATGGTTGCCTGCGTAGGGTGCGCGGCGTCGAAGCGGAGATCGGCATCCAAAACAGCGCCTTTCGTCGCGGTAATGGTGCCATTCCCAAAGAGACTCCCGATTGAAGCATACAGCGTTTGTGCGGTAACTTCTCCGCCATCGGCCACCGTTAACGACCCGGCACCGTCTCTCCCGATGTAAAGTTCATAGCTATTGATCCACTTCGAGCCGGCGCCGGCAACCGTCGCCGTGCCGGAGGAGCCGGAATAACGGCCGAGATAGCCGGCAGAATTGGTAACCTGCCCGCCCGCCTCGACGCAAAGTGTCCCGGTGCCGTAATTTCCAACGTAAAGGGAACCGTTATTGGTCCATGTCGAGCCGGTGCCGATGACCGTGGCCATCCCGGAGGAACCGGAATAATAGCCGAGATAGCCGCCAGAACTTGTGATCTTCACCCCCTCGTCTATTGTCAAATTTCCTCCCCCCTTATACCCTGCGCCAAGATCTCCTCCGACTGCGTTCACCGTCAACGTGCCGCCTGCACCGAAGGCGACGGTTGCCTGTGTCGGGTGGGCGGCGTCGAAGCGGAGATCGGCATCCAAGACAGCGCCTTTCGTTGCGGTAATCGTGCCATTCCCAAAGAGACTCCCGAGTGAAGCATACAAAGTACATGCGGTAACTTCTCCGCCATCGGCTACCGTCAACATCCCGGCGCCATTTTGTCCGACATAAAGGTAATTGCTATTCGTCCACTTCGAACCTGCGCCGGTGACCGTGGCCGTGCCGGTGGAACCGGCATAATACCCAAGATAGCCGTTGAAACTGGTAACCTGCCCGCCCGCCTCGATGCGAAGCGTTCCCGTGCCGTTATTTCCGACATAAAGGTAATTGGTATTGGCCCACTTCGAACCGGCGCCGGTGATCGTGGCCGAGCCGGAGGAATCGGCATAATAGCCGAGATAACCGTAGTTACTGGTAACCTGCCCGCCCGCCTCGACGCGAAGCGTCCCGGTGCCGTTGTATCCGACGTAAAGGTAATTGCTATTGGTCCACTTTGAACCGGCGCCGATTATCGTGGCCGTGCCAGTGGAGCCGGCTTGATCTCCCAAATAGCCATATCCACTCAGCAAAATATTTCCGCCATCGACGGTCACCGCGCCCGAGGATGTCTGTCCGATATAGCCGTTGGTACTGGAAGTCCATGTGGCCGGATCAGACGGGGAAACATCGCCCGTTCCAATGATTGCCGCGAGAATCCTCGAGGTCGCGCAAGGGAGAAAGGTCGTTATGCACAACGCCAAGCCGGTCGCGAAATAACAAAACCGCGACCGATGCGCCGCGAGGGAACTCCTCGAA
>JADLEL010000106.1 GCA_020846145.1 Pirellulales bacterium
CGAAAATGGGACTGTCCCCCTCGCACCGCGGGAAGGGGACAGGTCCATGTTTTCGGCCTACCGTTTGTCCGCAAAATACGTTTTCCCGCCGAAAAATGGACCAGTCCCCGACCGGGGCGTGAACGCTTACAAAGACGCGGACATGGCCTCGGCCATCAATCCCTTCCGAAAAAATCGCGCGAAAAATTTTGCCGCTCCCGAACGGGCGAATGTCAAAGATGCTCGATTTTACGAACAATTCGCACCGATGCTAGGCAAATTCTTTCGGATATGTTATACCTGGGATGCGATTATCGGGCCGCGTCCGAAGTCGTCCGCACGAACGAGTGGTTTGCCGTATCGAAGAAGAGGGCGCAATCCAACCTGTCCCGCTTATTGGAGGAAAATTCGTCATGAAAAAACGCAATGCATTATGGCTTTTGGCGATGGCCTCGATTTTCGCCGCATCGATTTCTCGGGCGGCGGAGACTCGCCCCGGAGTTTTCGATCCGCACGACTATGGCGCAAAAGGGGACGGCAAGACGCTCGACACCAAAGCCCTCCAAGACGCCATCGACGCCTGCGCGAAAGCCGGCGGCGGGCGGGTCGTGCTCGCCGGCGGAACCTTCCTCTCCGGCACGCTCGTGCTGAAGAGCAACGTCAATCTCGAAATCGAATCCGGCGCCACGCTGCTGGGAAGCACCGACTTGGCCGATTATCCGTCCCACGTTCCCGCCCTCCGTTCCTACACCGACAATTACACCGAGCGGAGCCTGATCTACGCCGAGAAGGAGGACTACGTCTCGATCACGGGATTGGGCGTCATCGACGGGCAGGGCGGCGCGAAGCCTTTCCTGGAAAAACCGTACAAGCAGCGCCCCTACCTGATTCGCGTCATCGAATGCAAACACGTTACCGTCCGCGGCGTCACCCTCCGCGCCTCGCCGATGTGGACCCATCACTACCTGGGCTGCGAAGACGTGCTCATCGACGGCGTCACCGTGTGGGGACATTCCAACGCGAACAACGACGGCATCGACATCGACTCCTGCGAGAAAGTGCGGATCGCCAACTGCGACATCAACTGCATCGACGACGCGATCTGCCTGAAGGCCACCGCCGCGCGCCCCTGCCGCTACGTTACGGTGACGAATTGCGTCCTCCGCACCCATTGCAACGGCATCAAGTGCGGCACCGAATCGAACGGCGGGTTCCAGGACGTGATCGTGACCAATTGCGCCATCTACGACACGCGGCTCGCCGGCATCGCGCTGGAAATGGTCGATGGCGGGGCCCTCGAACGGTTCCTGGTCTCGGGCATCACCATGAAGAACGTCAAGGGCGGAATCTTCGTGCGGCTGGGCAATCGGGCGCGGCCCATCGTCCAAGGCGGTGAAACGCCCAAGATGGGCACGCTGAAGGACGTGGTCATCCGCGACGTGCTGGCCACCGGCGTCTCGGACGTCGGTTGCTCGGTCACGGGGCTTCCCGGCCATCCGGTGCGGAACGTTACGCTGGAGGGCATTCGCATCCATTACGCCGGCGGCGGTTCCGCCGATTCCATCAAGCGCGAGATTCCCGAGCAGGCGGCGCATTACCCCGAGCATACCCTCTTCGGCCAACTCCCGGCCTACGGTTTCTACGTCCGCCACGCCGAGAACGTGCGGTTCCGGCATCTCGATCTTTCCTTCGAGAAGGACGATCCCCGTCCGGCTTTCGTTTGCGACGACGTCGAGGACCTCGACCTGCAGGACGTGAAGGCCCAAATCCTGCCCGCCGCGCCGGCCTACTTCCTCTTGCGAAACGTCGGCGATGCGCTGATCCACGATTGCCGGCCGGCGGCGGGCGAAGTCCCCTTCGTGCTGCTCGAAGGCCCCCAAACCGAACGCATCCGCCTCTGGAACGACGACTTGAGCCGCACGAAAGAAAAATTCCGCCTGGGCGTCGGGACGAACCAAGCCGCACAGCCCGATATCCGCTAATGCGGAATACGATGCTTCAACCTTGGGCTTCTTCGCCGCGCTCGTCGGTTTGTTGGCGTTTGCGCAGATAGAGCTTGATGGGCACCTCGCCGAAATCGGATTTTTCGCGGAAGACGCCCAATAAATACCGCTGATAATTCGCCGGCACCGACTTCGGATTGTTGCAGAACAGCACGATCGTCGGCGGCTGGGAGGCGACTTGCGTGGCGTAGAAGATTTTCGGCCGCACACCCGGTTGATCTGGGGGCGGGTTGTATTCCATCGCCGACTGGAGCATCTTGTTCAACTGGCCCGTGGTTACGCGGCCGAGCGATTGCTTGTAAAGCATCTGGGCGTGGTTGAGCATCGCCTTTACGTTCCTGCCCGATTGCCCGGTGATGAACGCGATGGGCGCGTACCACATGGTGCGGAAGGTGTCGCGCAGGTAGGTTACCCATTTTTCGGTGGGCATGGCCTGGGCCGCCAAATCCCATTTGTTGACCGCGAACAGGCAGGGCTTATACTGCTGGGCGACGTAATCGCAAAGCTGCTTATCGACCTTGCCGATCCGCTGCGTCGCGTCGAAGAACAGTAGCACCACGTCGGCCCGGCGGATGCTGCGCTGCGCCCGGTGCATGCCGTAAAAATCGACGTCGCCGGCGAAGCTCTTTTCGCGGCGGAAGCCGGGCGTGTCGATGGCGACGAACGCCTTGCCGTCCATTTCGAAACGCACATCGACACTGTCGCGGGTGGTGCCGGGCACTTCGCTGACGATCATCCGTTCGGCCTGGGCCAGCGTGTTCACCAGCGTGCTCTTGCCCGTGTTCCGCCGGCCCACCAGGGCGATCTTCATGACCGGTTGCGAAGGCTGCGTTTCCTCGTCGGTCGGCGGCGGCAAGCGCTCGGCGATTTCGGCCAGCAATTCGTCTTTATTGCGATTTTCCTTGGCGCTGACGCGGATCACCTTCCGCCCGAATTTATAGAATTCGTCGGCCTGCGGCTCCAGGCCGTCGTGATCGGTCTTGTTCGCCACCACGATGACCGGCACATCGACGTAGCGCAGCCGCTTCGCCACTTCGTGATCGAGCGGCAAGGCCCCCTCGCGGCTATCGACGACGAACAGCAGGATCGCGGCCGAATCGACGGCGGTTTGAATCTGCTCCTCGACCTGCTCGGTAAGGTTGTCGGAATCCTCGATGCCCATTCCGCCGGTATCGACCAATTCCGCGAAACGGCCTTCGAGTTCGATGAGATGGCTGACCCGATCGCGCGTAACTCCCGCGGTGGGGTCAACGATAGCCAGCCGCCGGCCCGCGAGCCAGTTGAAAAGGCTCGATTTCCCGACATTCGGTCGCCCAACGATCACGATTTGCGGAACACCCATCGATTGACACCTGAAACACAAGGATC
Organism: Pirellulales bacterium; assembly: GCA_020846145.1. Lineage (GTDB taxonomy): Bacteria > Planctomycetota > Planctomycetia > Pirellulales > Thermoguttaceae > JADLEL01. Next base: position 3,351 of record JADLEL010000106.1, read on the forward strand.
GAGATTCGAGATTACGAAAGGGTATTTTTGAAGTTCTAGCCGAATCTCAAATCTCCGGAACAATAATGACATTCATCCATGATACCCAAATTACCGATTTTTTCCAGTCTAACGAGAAGCGAAAATTGTTTTTTCCCAGAAACATGCTTCGTCAAGTAAAGATTGCCGCTATACTGCGTTCGGTTGAGATTGTCCGATTTCAAGCGAGCCGGGGGGTTTATCCC
>JADLEL010000107.1 GCA_020846145.1 Pirellulales bacterium
AAACATGGACCTGTCCCCTTCCCGCGGCGCGAGGGGGACAGTCCCATTTTCGCGGCGATTAAGCACTTTTAGAGCACCATAATCTTTTGCGCCGCGAAAATCGGGACAGTCCCCTGTGAACGCTTACAAAATGAAAATGTCTCGAAACCTCCCCGTTTTTCCGGATTGAATGGGTATCGGTAAATGCACCAACCCGAAAGGCATGTAGGATTCGAGCGAAATCCACTATACCCAAAATAATAAGCGAAGCCAAGCGTCGGATTTAAGAACGCAGGATAACGCAAAGTCTTGCGAATCAGGAGGCTGCGCACTTCTTTCACTCGCGAACCGCGACCACTGGTCGCGGCTTTCCAACGTGTCCTCCCGTGAAAAAATGACTTTTCAGGCCATCTGGCGCGGCGGTTCGCCCCTGGAACGGGAAGGACATTGAACGACGTTAGGAGGGGCATCATTAGAATCGCAATAATCCACATTCCATACATCACAAAAACGGGAAAATATCCAATTATTATGAGATTATTATTTTGCACGAACGTATAATTAGACAAGAAAAAAATGCGAAGTCCCGGTTCTTCGCATCCAACGCGATTTGGCAAGAGACTCGTCCAGGAAAGGAAATCTCGTATGAAATACTATGTGATTTATGGAGGCATTTTGCTGCTCTTGGGGCCGTTTCGCGCGGATTCCCGCGTGCAATTACACGCCCAGGCTCCCGGCGTCGTGCAACCCGCCGAGAACGCCGCGGAAAGGCCGGCCGCCGGACGGTCGAGCCGGCCGGAGGATGAGAAGGCGATTCGCCAACTCGCCGGACAGTTCGCGAAGGCGTATAACGCGGGCGATGCCCAGGCCGCGGCGAAACTCTTCGCCCCGGAAGCCGAGATCGTGGACGCCGAAGGCCGCAGCATGCAAGGCCGCGAACGGTTGCGGGACATTTTCGCGGGCAACTTCCGGGAGCATCCCCAAACGCAAATCGAAATCGACATCGTTTCGCTGCGTTTCATCGGCCCGACGACGGCCGTTGCGGACGGCACGAACACCGTGGTTCACGCGCCCGGCGAGGCCGCCCTGCGGAACCGCTGCGAAATCGTTTATCTCAAGCAGGACGGCGGCTGGCGAATCGGCAGCGCCCGCGATCTTTCCGACGAGCCGCCGAGCGGCGAAGAACAACTTCGGCAATTGGATTGGCTGGTGGGCGAGTGGATCGACGAAAGTCCCGACTCGCTGATCGTTACCAGCTATCGGTGGTCCGAGAACCGCCAATTTCTGCTGGGCGAAATTCAAGTGCAGATCAAGGGCCGCCCGGCGATGAGCGGAACGCAACGCCTCGGTTGGGACCCGGCGGAGCAAAAAATCCGCTCCTGGATCTTCGATTCCGAAGGCGGATTCGGCGAGGGGCTGTGGACGAGGGATGGCAACCGGTGGATCGTCAAGATGAGCGGCGTCGATCGGGAAGGCAAAACGGCGTCCTCGACGAACGTAACCACGATGGTGGGCAAGGATCGGATGACGTGGCAATCGCGCGACCGAATCGTCGGCGACGAGGTTGTGCCCGACAGCGAAGAAATTCACGTCGTCCGCAAACCGCCGCAACCGAAGTGAGGGGGAGAGGGGAGAAAGGATAGGGGATAGGGGATAGGGAAAAAACACAGCCGCTTGCGGCTGTGCAAAGCACTCTCAACAAACATCGCACAACCGACGACCAATAATCAACTAACAATTCCGAACGGAGCATTTAACTATGAAAACGACATTCAAACTATTACTGATGGCGATGGTGGCGATTGCCTGCTCTATTGATCGCACGTGCGAAGGCCGCGGGGGTGGTGGCGGCGGGCGCGGCGGCGGCGGCTTTTCCGGCGGGGGATTTTCCGGCGGGGGGAGCCGCGGCGGCGGAATTTCCGGCGGGGGATTTTCCGGCGGCGCGGGGGGCGGATTCGACCGGTCAGGCATGTCGAACGTGAATCGCACGCCGTCCTTCAACGCGCCGCGAGAGTTCTCGCCAGGCAACTTCGGCGGAAATAGCAGCTTCAACCGGCCTTCAACCTTGCCCGCGACGCCAGGCAACTTCGGCGGAAATAGCGGCATCAACCGGCCTTCGACCTTGCCCGCCACGCGGCCGTCGCTGCCGAACGCCGGCGGCGGCGGAGTCAATCGGCCCAGCTATCCCGAATTCAACAACCGCCCGGGGAACATCGGCAACAATACGAACATCAACCGTCCGGGAAACATCGACAACAACGTGAACCGGGCGAATATCGGCAACAACACCAATATCAACCGTTCCACTAACATCAACAACATCAATGCCAATCGCTATCCGGGCATCGCGAACCGGCCCGTCGATCCGCACTATGGCGTTCGTCCGAACTACGGCAATTGGTATCACGGCAATTGGCACGGCAATTGGAACCATGCCGGGTGGCATTATCGTCCAGCGGCTTGGTGGGGAGCGGGCTTCATCGCGGGGGCCGCCGTGGCATCCGCGCCCTGGAATTGGGGATACTGGCCCTACTACAATCCGTATTGCGGCGAACCGCTGGTCGTCGGCGCTACGACGCTCGACTACTCGCAGCCCATCGTCCTGGCCGAATCGCCGACGGCGGCCGCGAACGTGCAAGACCCGGGAAATGCCGCGCAATCCACGCCGGCCGATCAAGCAATGACGATCTTCGACACCGCCCGGCAGGCATTTTACGAGGGTGATTACCCGGCCGCGCTCAAGGCCGACGAACAAGCATTGGCGCTGTTGCCGAGCGACGCCGTGCTCAACGAGTTCCGCGGCCTCGCGCTCTTTGCCACGAAAAATTACAAGGACGCCGCCGGCGTGGTGTATGCGGTGCTTTCGGTCGGGCCGGGCTGGGATTGGACCACCTTAAGCGCGCTCTACGCGAATATCGACACCTACACCGCCCAATTGCGGGAGTTGGAAAATTACGTGAAGTCGCATTCCGGCGATCCCGCCGCGCGATTCCTGCTGGCGTACCACTATCTGACATGCGGGCATACCGACGCCGCCGCGGCGCAGTTGAAGGAGATCGTCAAACTCAACCCGCAAGATACCCTTTCGGCGCAACTGCTCAAGGGATTGACCGAGAAGGAACCGGCGCCCGACGCCGCCGCGCCGGCCGCGCCCGCGGCGCAAGCGGAGGCCAAGCCGGTCGATGCGGCGAGTTTGGCGGGCAGTTGGAAGGCCGGCCGCCCGGACGGCTCGACCTTCGCCCTGACGCTTACGCCGGACGGCAAATATACCTGGAAATTCGCGCAAAAGGGCAAAACCCAGGAGTTCAGCGGCCCCTACGCGGTGGCCGATAACCTGCTGATTCTCAAGCAGAACGAAAATCCCGTGATGGTCGGCCAAGTTACCGCGCTGGGCGCGAACGAATTCAACTTCAAGCTCCCCGGCGAAAATCCCGGCGATCCGGGCTTGACGTTCAGCAAGTGATTTACCGAATAAACTTCAGCAGTTACCCGTTTGCATCAAAATCGAGCCGTCAGGATTCACCGACGGCTCGATTTTCATTAGGAGTCGTTTCTCAGAAAATGAATCAGGCCTTTTGGGATTCCTATTTGCACGGTAAGATTTGTAGAGTAAGCAGAGTTTCCCCTCGTCAGTCCCAAAGGGACGTCAGTCATTAGCCAGGGGTGTAAACCCCTGGAAAAACGCCGAAAGAAATTGGTAGCCCTGAAAGGGCGGCAGTAATTCGGAAATCGCCGCGTACTGTCGCCCCTCCGGGGCTTCGATCATAAATTTGCATCTCTTCCAAGGGCTTACGCCCCTGGCTAACGACTATCGTCTCTTCGAGACTTAAAACCCCCAATCCCTCGCCCGCATGCCTTCGCACCTTAATGTTTATGCCTTGCCCAAGTATGCCGCACCCCAGGAGATTGCCTGCGGCACGGCGGTGGTGATCGACGTGCTGCGGGCGACGACGACAATCGTCTATGCGCTCGAAGCCGGCGCGAAAGAGGTCCTCCCCTGCCGGGAAATCGAGGAGGCGCTCGCGCTGGCCGAAAAATATCCCCGCGAAAATATCCTCTTGGGGGGCGAACGCATGGGAAAGCCGATCGCCGAGTTCGACCTGGGCAACTCGCCCGAAGAGTATTTAAGCTGCGCCGTGGAAGATAAAACGATCATCTTCACGACCACCAACGGCACCCGGGCGTTGTCTTGCGCCCGCGACGCCCGACGGATATATTTGGCCGCGTTCGTGAACATTTCGGCCGTCGTGCAAAAGCTGCTCGGCCTGGAGGAAGTGCATCTCCTTTGCGCGGGCACCGATGGCGAATTCAGCGAGGACGACATCCTGCTCGCGGGCCTGATCGTCGAGCGGGTGCAAAAGCTCGGCGGCACGTTGTACGAGTTGAACGCCCAAGCGATGACCGCGCGGGAATATTGGTTGAAGCGATTCGCCGTGCCGCGGGCGATCGGCGCGGAGCCGATCGAGCCGGAGCGCCTCGAAGGGGTGCTTCGCCAGACCCGCGGCGCGAAAAACCTCATCGAACTCGGTTACGACGACGACATCCTCGCCGCCGCCCGCGTCGATCAGTTCAAAGGCGTGCCGGAGTTGGATCGGGAATCGTTCAGCGTGCGATTGGCGTGACGTCGAATACTGAAAATATGCCTCGTTGAGCCTGGAGCCAACGGCGACGGCGGAGCGGCAAGAACCGTTAAAAGCCATCCCGCTCCGCCGTCGCCGTTGGCTCCGGGCTAAACGAAACAACTATCATTTCGGAGAAAATCCCATCATGGAAATGGAGCAACTGGTCGCGCTGTGCAAACGTCGGGGATTCATCTTTCAGTCGAGCGAGATCTACGGCGGCTTGAACGGCTTTTGGGACTACGGCCCGCTGGGCGTGGAACTCAAGCGCAACGTCCGCGAGGCGTGGTGGCGCGACATGGTCGCCGGGCACAACGAACTCGTCGCCCCGCCGGGCGCTCCCGCGCCTTACGAGATGACCGGCCTGGATTGCTCGATCATCATGCACCCGCAAGTTTGGAAATGCTCGGGGCATTACGATCTGTTCCACGATTTCATGGTCGATTGCCGCGAAACGAAAGGCCGTTACCGGCACGATCAGGTGCAGGGACGCTGGGTGGAGTATCGCGGTCAACGCATCTTCGTCACCGCCGAAGCCGCCGGCAGCGATGGGCTGGAAGAGACGCTGCAGAAGGCGCTCAAGTTCTTCAATGTGCGCGGCAAAAACGCCGTCGAACTCAAGTGGGACGGCCCGTTGGTTTCGCTGGCGACGGTAAAAGACACCAGCAATGCGCTTGCTCCGGCGGCCAAACAACTCGGCACGTTTACCGATCCGCGCGAGTTCAATCTGATGTTCAAAACGATCGCCGGCGCATTGGGTACGGAGGCGGACGCCGTTTTTCTCCGTCCCGAAACCGCGCAGGGCATTTTCGTGAACTTCAAAAACGTGCTCGACAGCACGCGGGTGAAAATCCCCTTCGGCATCGCGCAGATCGGCAAGAGTTTCCGCAACGAAATCACGCCGCGGAATTTTACCTTCCGCTCGCGGGAGTTCGAGCAAATGGAGATCGAGTTCTTCTGCCATCCGGCGACTTCGCCCGACTGGTACAGGTATTGGCGCGACCGCCGCTATAAATGGTATCTCGACTTGGGGTTGTCCGGCGATCGGTTGCGGCTCAGAGATCACGACAAGGAGGAATTGAGCCACTATTCGTGCGGCACCGCCGACATCGAGTATGCGTTTCCGTTCCTTTCGCCGGGCGAGTTCGGCGAGTTGGAAGGCGTGGCGCATCGCGGCGATTTCGACCTCCGCAGCCATGCCGAGGGAAAGCTCGTCCACGCCGATGCGAACGATTCCTCCTCGCCGCTGGTGGTCGAGCAGGATGCCGAGGGCAAGCCGAAATACCGCGGCAGCGGCAAGGACCTTTCGTACTTCGACGACCAGGCCCGCGAGCGGTTTTTGCCGCACGTCATCGAACCTTCGGCCGGAGCCGATCGGGCGACGCTGGCGTTCCTCTGCGAAGCCTACAGCGAAGACGAAGCTCCCGACGAGAACGGCAAGCCGGCAAAGCGCGTGGTGCTGCGGTTCCACCCGCGGTTGGCGCCCTACAAGGCGGCGGTGTTCCCGCTGGTCAAGAAGGAAGGGATGCCCGAAATCGCGCAGGAAATCTACGCCGCCTTGAAGCCGCATTTCCCCGTGTTTTACGACGAAAAGGCCGCCGTGGGCCGCCGCTACCGCCGGCAGGACGAGATCGGCACGCCGTTCTGCGTCACGGTCGATGGCCAAACCCTGCAAGACGGCAGCGTCACGCTTCGCGACCGCGACACGCTGAAACAGTGGCGCGTGAAGAAGGAAGATTGCCTTACGGAAATCGGCGGGCGGTTGCGAAGCTGACTCGGTCGGGGACCGGTCCATTTTTCGGCGGGAAAACGTTTTTTGCGGACAAACGGTAGGCCGAAAACATGGACCTGTCCCCTTCCCGCGGCGCGAGGGGGACAGTCCCATTTTCGCGGCGATTAAGCGTTTTACGGCGCCATCATCTTTTACGCCGCGAAAATCGGGACAGTCCCCCGTGAACGGTTCCGATTACCGGAAAAAGCGGCGTTTGCTTTCCGCCGGCACCCAAGACAGCCGCAGCGCTAGTGCGTCGGTCGTGCAGTTCATCGGTTCCGCCGATTGCTTTTCGGCGAGAAAATCGGGGATCGTCCGCAGGCAGCCCTCAAGGAGTTCCAGTTCCCAGGTGAGCGGCGCGCGCACGGAAGGTCCGGGATTGACGCGAATGACGAGGGGATAGGCTTCGGGCCCCGCCAGCGGCCAGCCGTGTTTTTCGGCGGCGTCGATATCGCGCGTGGAGACCTCGAATGCCTCGCAGAACATCAAGGACAGGCCCGACATGCCCCTTGCGTGCTCTGCTTCCGAGGCGCGGCCGGAGATCAGCCGCTGAAGGGCGGCCAAATCTTCGTAGATCGCCAATCCTTGCTCCACGCCGGATTGGCCCATCACGACGGCATACCACGGACCGCTTTGGAATTTGTCGCATTCGATTTTGACGATCGAATCGCCGGGCACGCGTTGCCAAGGTTTGCGGCGGTAGTATTCGGCCACCGCCGCGTAGAAACCACCGACCTGCGCCGGCTTCATGCCCGGCGAATCGACGATCGACGGCGGACCTCCGCCGCCATCCAGGTGCCGCATCATGTCCTCGACCGCGGAATCCAAATGTTCGAGCCGCTCCAAGACCATGCATTCGACGCCCAGCGGGTCCAAGCGGGGCAATAAGGCATCGCGGTGCTCCGCGGAATTAACCTCGATCGCGCCCGGCCGGTGCGGCTCGCCGATGGCCGGCTGCCGGATGGCCTGCGCCACGGTGCTCCACAATAATTCCGCGTCGGGGCGGTCGGGCGTCATTTGATGGGCAAGCATCAAATCGCCGGTTCGATTGATGACCAGCGACATCCAGGGGCGATAGGGCGCGCCCTCTCCCGTGATCCAGGCGGGCATGGGACGGATATCGGCCTGCCAGATTTCGCCCGGCTCGAAGGGCAGCGAAAGTAGTTCCTCCGGGTCGGCCGGGGCATCTCCCTCCTCGGGGGCGAAGCCGAAGTTGGCGGGCGGCAAATGGTCCCGCACCCAATCCAGCGCGTCCAGCGTTTCGGAGATAACGCATTCGACGCCGATTTGCTTGAGTTTGGCCTTCCACGCCGCGTGAAACGCCTGCTGGCGGACTTCGATCGCCGCCGGCCGGCGCGATTCCGAATCGCCGGGCTTGCGAATGAGGTCGGCGAGGAAGTCCCACAAATCCCCGGGCTTCGGCCGGTCCTCGAAAGGCTCCATCGCCAATAATTCCTGGCCGGCGCGCCCGACGACCATCACGACCCAGGGTGAATCCGTTCCCGAACCGCTTTGAGCGGGGATCGGAAAGGGCACGACATCGACCTGCCACGCTTCGCCGCGTTCTTGCGGGCAGCGCAGCAAAATCAACTTCAGCTCCGGCCACGAAAGCCGGCGTCGTTTTGGCGGCGGGGGCAACGGCAGATCGAGCGATTGCCGCATCCAAGAAATCGCGCCCGGCGTATTCATCCATGCGCGGCGATTGCCGCCGACGTAGCTGACGGCCTCGTCTTCCCCGCCCATCGTGATGTAAGGCGGCGGTTCCGGGGGCAGTTGCTTGTGGCCCAGCAGATACTTCGGCACGTGCTTGTTGGCCTTCCTCGCTTTTTTGAGCAGTTCGCCGGCGCGTTTCGACTCCCCGCTCTCCCGAAACGCCAACAGGGCGGTCCCGTAGGCCCATTCGGCGGCGGAGTCGTCTTCGTATTGCGCGTACAATTCCCGCAGTTCGCCGTCGAGGCCCAAGTCCAGCAGCACCGTCGCCAGGGAGTAGCGAACGCCTTGATTGTCGTTGGGATTGAGCCGGAGCATTTCGCGGTAGTGCTCGGCCGCTTCTTCCCGGCGGCCCGCTACCCAGAGACATTGCGCCAAACCCTGTCGGGCGCGCATGTAAGGGCGGGTTTCCAGAACGCCCCAGAAATGCCCCGCGTGCTCCTTGAATCCCTTTTTGCCGATGGCCCGTTCGCCGGCCGCCACGCCTTGCTCGTAGAGTTCCTGCGCTTCGCCGGCGGTTCCGGCATTCTCCGCCAGGAGCACGTAGGCGTCGGCGCAGTCGGGCGAGATGGTCAAAGCCTTTCGCGCGAGACGAATCCGTTTGGCGGGGGAAGCCTCGAATGCCTGATACATGAGCTCTTGCGCCCGATCGAGGGGAGTGTCTTTCCGCCGTCCGCCCACAAGATCATCCGTAAGTTCGCGCAGGATTTTTTCCATCGCCCGCCGATCCGGCAAGGCGTCCAAGGAAAATGCGTCGCGTTCGTTTCGCTCGTCGGCGGGTCGCTTCTTTTTGGCCATCGCGGCGTCCTTTCAAAAAACGTAACCGTTCACAGGGGACTGTCCCGATTTTCGCGGCGTAAAAGATGATGGTGCTCTAAAAGTGCTTAATCGCCGCGAAAATGGGACAGTCCCCCTTGCGCTGCGGGAAGGTGGCCCCCACCGGGGCGTGAACGCTTACCCAAAAACGGTGTAGCAGCCCATTCTATCCTCCGAACGGAGAAACGAAAATGCCCGCAATTGGCCCATCGAGAGAAAAAATCCTTAACTTTTGCCTGCTCAGCAGAATTCACCCACGAATTCTGCTGAAGAGGCGATAAAATAACCATTTTTTTACTGACGATAATCTGTTGAGGGAAGTTGGAAAAACCATTTGGCTAGAGAAGTCCGTAGAACGACTTGTAGTTTATATAACGATTTTGCGAAAGGCAACAATTATTACCGCATCCCGGCAACCATCCCCCCGCCAGAGATCCTAGTATTTTACAATATAGATCGACTCCTTGGAAGATTCACGCCTTCATTGCCTCTTCGATTCGCTCCTTGATATTGGATTACTTCTGTTTTCCTTCGCGTAATTTCGCGCGGAGGTATTCGAGGCGGGCGGCGAGTTCTTGCTCGAAGCCGCGGTTGGTGGGGCGGTAGTATTCTTTCTCGACGCCCAGGTAGTCTTGCGCGGCGACGGCATCGGGAGTGTCGTGGGCGTATTGGTAGCCGGCGCCGTGCCCCAGGCGTTTCGCCCCGCCGTAGTGCGCGTCGCGGAGATGCACCGGCACGGGCAATAGGCGACCCTCGCGGACGTCGGCGCGGGCCTCGTAGATGCCGGTCGTCGCCGAGTTCGATTTCGGCGCGCAGGCCAAGTAGATCACCGCCTGGGCCAAGTTCAACTGGCACTCGGGCAGGCCCGCCAGTTCGCAGGCGTGGGCGGTCGCCACCGCCAGCGGCAGGGCGCGGGGATCGGCATTGCCCACGTCTTCGCTGGCGAGAATCACCAGCCGCCGGGCGAGAAACCGCACGTCTTCGCCCCCTTCCAACATGCGGGCGAGCCAGTACAACGCCGCGTCGGGATCGCTTCCGCGAATGCTTTTGATCAGCGCGCTGATCGAGTCGTAATGGGCGTCGCCCTGGCGGTCGTATTGAATCGCCTTCCGCTGCACCGACTCCTCGGCCAACTGCCGCGTGAATTCGAGCGGCACTTTTTCGCTTGCCCGGTCCGCACTCGATAAAACTCCCACTTCCAGCGCCGAAAGCGCCTGCCGGGCGTCGCCGTCGGAGACTTCGGCGAGAAATTGCAGGGCGTCGTCGTGCATAAGGATGTTATAGCGTCCGAGACCGCGTTCCTCGTCGGCGATGGCCCGGAGCAAAAGCGTTTTGATGTCGTCGATCGTCAGCGGCTGGAACTGGAAAACGCGGCTGCGGCTGACCAGCGCGCTGTTGATGGTGAAGAACGGATTCTCGGTGGTCGCGCCGACCAATATCACCACGCCTTCTTCGACGTCGGGCAGCAGCACGTCCTGCTGAGCCTTGTTGAAGCGGTGGATTTCATCGACGAAAAGCAGCGTCCGCCGCCCTTCGGCCGAGAGCCGGTCGTAGGCCGCGGCCAAAAGTTCGCGCAACTCTTTGACCCCGGCAGCGACCGCCGAAAGCTGCTGAAAATGGCTGCGGCTCTCGCCGGCCAAGAGCCGGGCGAGCGTGGTCTTGCCCGAACCGGGCGGACCGTAAAAAATCACCGAGCCGAGCCGATCGGCCTGGAGCAGCCGCCTGAGCAGTTTCCCTTCGCCCAGGAAATGCCGCTGGCCGACGAATTCGTCGAGCGAACGGGGCCGCATTCGCGCCGCCAAGGGCTGCGCTTCGAGGCGGTTCGCTCGTTCGCCGGCATCGAATAGGGACATGGGAGGGGGATAGGGATTAGTATTCTACTCGTTCCCACGCTCCGGCGTAGGAACGAAGTCATGTTCTACGTAGGGGCGAAAATAATCTGGGGTGTTTACGTTGTATGGATGATCGTAACTGTGCCGTTTTTTGCGAATACTGGAAAAATTTGACGATTGCACGGATTATTCAGCCGAAGATTACGAATGGTGGCATCGATTTGGCGCATTCATTCGCTTCCTCTCCTCCGAGCAGAGTAGGTATTCATTATGCTAGGCAAATTGGGATTTTTGGGTGTTTTGGCAATACTCGCCTCTGCGACGGGCTGCACGATGTGCTGCCACCCTTACGATAACTGCGGGCCGGTGTTCGATGAATCGTCGGGGCGCGGTTATTGTTCCAATGTTCGGGCGGGATCGATCCTCGAAGAGCGCGCCGTCTCCGTCGATCCGGCGGATTCCGAGGAGATCATCGCAGAAAGTCCGCAAGGGGTATCTTCCACAATGCAACGCCTGCCGATGGCGGAAAGCGAACCGCGAATGCTCTCAACGACCGATCGGAAAGTCGGGGAAACGGCGGCCGTCTCGAAAACGCATACTTCGAGCCGGACCATCAAACAGACGGGCGAATACGTCAATCCGAAGGTCCGTCGGTGGTGAGCATGAAGGTCGTCGTAGGTTATGCTTTAGCATAACGGTTTGCACGACATAAAGCATTTTCAGTGAACGTGTTATGCTCAAGCATAACCTACGCATCACAGCGTCCAATCGTCGGGCAAGGTGGCCTGTTTGGGGACCACGGCGATGCCGTCGCGGATCATCCCGTAAGCGGATTCGGGCGAATCGAGCACGCCTTTTTCGTTGCATATCCGGACGTTCCGGCCGATGCGGCAATTTTTGTCGATGATTGCTCCTTCGATTACCGATCCTTCGCCGATCCCCAACGGCGGCAGGCCGTTGGCCTGGTTTTTCTGCATGGCGTCGGGCAGATCGTAAAAGTCGTTGCCCATCACGATCGAGTCGCGGATCACCGCGTTCGGGCCGATCGTGCAGCGCAGGCCGATGATGCTGTGCTCGACGACGGCGCCTTCGCCAATCAGCGAGCCGTCGGCGATCAGGCTCTGGCGGACGCTGGCGCCGTCGAATCGGCTGGGGGGCAAAAACCGCGGCCGGGAGAAGATCGGCATGCCCGGCGAAACCAGATCGAAGGGGGCATGGCTGCCGGTCAGTTCCAAATTCGCCTCAAAGAACGATTTGATCGTTCCGATGTCTTCCCAATAGCCGTCGAAGAGGTGTACCTGCACGTGCCGCGCGCGGATCGACGCCGGGAAGACTTCCTTGCCGAAATCGCGGTAGTCGGTCTTTCGCAGCACCTCGACCAGCGTATCGCGGTTGAAGAGGTAGATGCCCATGTTCGCCAGGCAATCGCGGCCGCGGCTGTCGAGGCCGTGGGCGTCGATCCAGGCCGGGTCGGTGCGGATGTGTTCGAGTTCCTTCAAGGTTTTCGGTTTTTCCAGGAATCCGATCACGCGGCCGCTTTCGTCCAACCGCATGATGCCCAATCCGGACGCCGCTTCGGGATAGACCGGCACGGCCGAGATGGTTACATCGGCCTTCGACTGTCGATGCGTGGCGATCATCTCGCGGTAGTCCATGCGATAGAGTTGGTCGCCGGAGAGGATCAGCACGAGATCGATGTCCGGCTGCTCGATGTAGCGGAGGTTCTGCCGCACGGCGTCGGCGGTGCCTTGATACCACGCGGCATTGTCCAGCGTCTGCTGGGCGGCGAGAATTTCCACGAATCCACCGCCGAAGGCGTCGAACGAATACGTGCTGCGGATGTGCCGGTGCAAGCTCACCGAATTGAATTGCGTGAGCACGTAGCAGCGGTTCAAGCCGCTGTTGATGCAATTCGACAGCGGGATGTCGATCAGGCGGTACTTCCCGCCGATCGGCACCGCCGGCTTGGAGCGGTATTTCGTCAACGGATAGAGCCGCGTGCCTTGTCCGCCGCCGAGTACTAAAGTGATGATGTTTTGCATGAAAAAACCTGAAATTAGCTCTCGGCCATTGGTATTCTCCGGTCGCGGAAGCAAACCATTATGCCAGTTTAGCGAAGTGGCGGGAAGTTGGGAATGGGTGGTCGGTCGGGGCGGATTCCCAATCGCGTCTCTGCCGGGCGTAGCCCATCGATTCATCCGTCTCCAGCAGAGTTATTTTCGGATGTTGTGAATGCGGGGGGGCTTTTTTTAGCCGGCTTCCCGTGTGGCATCGGAGGGAGTTTTGCAGCCGAGGCTTTTTTTCGGACGGTGGTAGATGTGCAGTCCGGCTAATAATTCGGCGTGGGCGGGCGGTAGTGGCCGAGGTCGATCGAGCGGAACCATTCGATCGTGCGAAGCAGTCCTTCGCGGAGCGGGATGGTCGGCTCCCAGCCGAGCTTCTTGCGGGCAAGCGCAATGTCGGGTTGGCGCTTCAGCGGATCGTCGGCCGGCAGCGGCAAAAATGCCGGTTTCGACCGCGATCCGGTCAGTTCCAGCACGAGTTCTGCCAATTCGAGCATTGAAAATTCGCCGGAATTTCCCAAATTCACCGGTCCGACGAATTCGTCCGGGGCGTTCATCATGCGAATCAAGCCTTCGACCAGATCGTCGCGATAGCAGAACGAACGGGTTTGCGTGCCCTCGCCGAATATGGTGAGGTTTTCGCCCATAAGCGCCTGCCGGATGAAATTCGAGATCACTCGGCCGTCGTAAGGGTGCATTCGCGGGCCGTAGGTGTTGAAGATGCGGCAAATGCGAATGTTGACGCGGTTGCGGCGGTGATAATCCATGAACAGCGTTTCGGCCGCGCGTTTGCCCTCTTCGTAGCACGCCCGCGGACCGATCGGATTGACCGCCCCGCGATAAGACTCGACTTGCGGATGAACTTGCGGATCGCCATAGACTTCGCTGGTCGAGGCCTGCAAGACTTTCGCCCGGCAGCGGCGGGCCATGCCCAACACGTTGATCGACCCCATCACCGAAGTCTTCATCGTTTTGATGGGATTGTACTGGTAATGTCCGGGCGCGGCGGGGCAGGCCAGGTTGTAGATTTCATCGACTTCGAGAAAGATCGGCAGGGTGATATCGTGCCTAATCAGCTCGAAATTCGGCTTGGGCAACAGATGGACGATATTCGTCTTTTGCGAGGTGAAGAAGTTATCCAGGCAGATCACGTCGTGCCCCTCGTCGATCAGCCGCTCGCAGAGATGCGATCCCAAAAAACCTGCCCCGCCGGTAACGAGAATGCGTTTCAAGCTGGACATGAATTGGCGATCCTTTCAAGTAAGTTCCATTTCGTGCGATTCGATATTTTCGTCATTGTAGGCATTTTCGGAACATTCGGCAAACGATTCGCCGTGTATTTCGGTTCTTCGGGAAAGGAGGATTTTGCCCGGCAATGCTGCTGGGCAAGCGAAGAGGGGGAACTTCGATAAATTGCTCGACAAGTGCTTGAACGGTCGATACTTAGGTCGAAGAAGACGGATTGTCCCTACGGGGGAAAGGTCATGATGAGGGTGCCATGCCCACGCTTGCCGTGGGCATGTTGCGGTTTTCCCTCGTTTCCGTCATGCCCACGCAAGCGTGGAGCATGGCACCGATCTTTCGGCAATGTGAACGAATTCGTCCCGGCGGACTTCGGCATGTTCGAACAGCGAAATTTGAAACTCGACTTGCTCGCCTTGGCATTGGTGGCGCTGACGGTCTTTCTTGCCGCTTCGCTTTTTAGTTACGATCGCGCCGATCCGCCGAGCCAACTCGTCTATCCGCAAAACGTCGAAATTCACAACGTCTGCGGCCGTTCCGGCGCGATCGCGAGCCGCGTTTTGTTCGAAGCGATGGGCGCGGGCGCGTATTACTTGGTCGTCTCGCTGGTCGTGCTCGATACCGTTCTACTTACCCGCCGCAAGGTGAATCAGCCTTGGCTCCGCGCCGCGGGATGGCTGTTATCGCTCGTCGGCGTGTCGGTTTTGGCCGCGGTCGCCTGCCCGCAACTCTCGCCGGGACCGGTCATCGGGGCGGGCGGATACCTGGGCACCGCCGGCCGGGGACTTCTGCAATTGCACTTCGCCCGGCTGGGCACGTACATCATCACGCTGAGCGTACTCGTCGGCGGGCTGCTGCTCTGCACCGATTACGTGCTCTTCCGGCTCGCGGCGTGGATTCTCCGCCGTCCGACGCAAACGCTCGGCCGCGGCGTGTTGCAGGTCGGTGCGGCCTATGCGCAGAAAGTCAACAATCGCCGGCGTTCCGATCTCGACGGCTACGTTTCCAGAAAGGGCGATGCCCAGGTGCCGGTGAAAATCTCCGGCCGCGGAAACGAGGAGAAAGCGGCCGAGCCGGCCGATTCCAAAAAGGGTAAAAATGCCGACCGGCCCGAAAACGCCGCCGCCGATCCGAAGGTCGAAAAAAAGGCGAATGCCGCTCCGCAGGAACTTTCGGTGGTCAAGCCGGCCGCGAAAAAGCCGCCGCCGGACAATCACGAAGAGATGATCGAGGAACTCGAAGCCGCCGGCGGCGGGCCGCAAGACGACGACTACGAGCTGCCCTCGCTCGACCTGCTGTTGCAAAGCGAGCCGTTCTGCTACGAAGAGCAGGAAAAGGAAGTCCTCGAAAGGGCAAAAATTCTGGAGAAAACCTTCCTCAGCTTCGGCTTCAACGTCCGCGTGGTGGAGATCCAGACCGGCCCGGTCATTGCGCAGTTCGAGGTGGAATTGGAATCCGGCCTGCGCTTGAGCAAGATCACCGCGCTGGCCGACGACCTGGCCATCGCCTTGCGCGTGCCCAGCGTGCGGATCGTCGCGCCGATCCCCGGCAAGAACACCGTGGGCATCGAGGTGCCCAACACCGACCGGCAGGTGGTCCGCATGCGCGAGGTCATGGAAGAGGCCAACGGCAAGGCCGCGAAAATGCGCATCCCGCTGTACCTCGGCAAGGACGTGGCGGGCAATCCGCTGGTGGTCGATCTGACCACGCTGCCGCACCTGCTCATCGCCGGGCGCACGGGCACCGGCAAGAGCGTGTGCCTTAATTCGATGATCGTGTCGATGGTCATGACCCGCCGCCCCGACGAAGTGCGGATGCTGATGATCGATCCCAAGATGGTCGAACTCAGCGGCTACAAGGCCCTGCCGCACCTCATGCACCCGGTCGTTACCGACATGCGCAAGGCCGAGGCGATTCTCGGCTGGGCCGTCGAGAAAATGGAGGAACGCTACCACTTGCTGGCCCGCGCCGGTGTGCGGCATATCAGCGTTTATAACCAGTTGGGCGAAGAAGAGCTGATGGAGCGCATCCAGCCCGAAAACGACGAGGAACGCAAGCTAATCCCCACGCAGATGCCGTTCATCGTGATCGTCGCCGACGAACTGGCCGATTTGATGATGACCTCCGCCAAAGAAGTCGAATCGCACATCATCCGCCTGGCGCAGAAGAGCCGGGCGGTGGGCATCCACCTGGTTCTGGCCACGCAAAAGCCGACCGTCGATGTCATCACGGGCCTGATCAAATCGAACTTGCCCGCGCGAATTTCGTTCCAAGTCGCCAGCCGCACCGACAGCCGCGTGGTGCTCGACGAAATGGGCGCGGACAAGCTGCTGGGCAACGGCGATCTGCTCTTCCTCTGGCCGGGCACGAGCACGCTCATCCGCGGGCAGGGCACGTACTTAAGCGACGACGAAATCTCGAAAGTCATCGCCGCCGTGGCTACCGACGAGCCGCAATTCGTCAAGGAACTGGTGCAGCTCAAGGCCGCCGCGCCGGAGGGCGAGAAAAAAGACCTTAGCAGCCGCGACGAACTTTACGAAGCGGCCGTCGATGTGGTGATCCGCGAGGGGCGCGGCAGCGTGTCGCTCTTGCAGCGTTCGCTGGGCATCGGCTACGGACGCGCTGCCCGGCTGATCGACTTCATGGCCGAGGACGGCATTGTGGGCGAATACAACGGCTCGCAGGCCCGCGAGGTGATTATCAGCCTGCAGCGCTGGGAGGAGATGTGCGACCGCGCGGAGCCGATTTCGGAGCCGTCGGCGTTTTCCGCGCCCGCCAAACCGCGCCGCACGAACAAGATCAAGATCGCCCCGCCGAGCGAAGAATCGCCCGAGGACGAAGAAGAATCGCCTCCGTATCGAAAGCTGAAATCCCACGTCATTAAGCCCGATCTGAACGACGAGCCGCCGTTCGACGTGGAGGAGGATGAAGATGAATCGGCCGAGCAAGAGCAAATAGACGCCTGGGACAACGAGGATTCCGCGGACGATCAATACATAGAAGATGATGAATCGGAGGAAGCAGAATACGAAGAAGAAGTTGAAGAGCGCAAGGGAGAGGAACACTCGCTTGCGGAAGAGGCCCCCAACGATTCGCTCCCAAAAGACCCTCCTCGCAGGAAAGCGGAGAGTGCGTAAACCTTGACAACTCCATCTTTCACGAACATAATACTTTTAACGGAAATCGATTGCGAGAATGTGCGGATGCATGTAATTTCCGAGAAAAAGCTGCGACAATTTTGGGAAAAATGGCCGGAGGCCGAGACCCCTCTCAGGGCGTGGCATCGAGTTGCCGAACACGCGCAATGGCAATCTTTCGCGGAAGTTAGAGACGTTTACCCGCATGCCGATCGAGTCGGTCGCTGCACAATTTTCAACATCGGCGGCAATAAATTCCGTTTGGTGGCGGTAATTTATTTCAATCGAGGGAAATTATACATTCGCCACGTCTTGACTCACGAAGAATATGACGGCGATAAATGGAAGGAGGACAGTTGATGTCCGTCATTGCCGATGCCAAAAATGATCGCTATCTGGAATTGGTAATCCAATTTCCTCTGCGACCCATTCGCTCGGACCTAGATTTGGACGAAGCGATTCGCATGGTCGATTCGCTCGTGGGGCGAAAAAACTTGTTTCCGGAAGAAGAAGATTATCTGGATGTACTGAGCGATTTAATCGAGCGTTATGAAAGCGATGCCTATCCCATGCCGCCCCTGTCCGATGCCGAAATGCTCAATCATTTGCTCGAAGCCCGAGGAATGTCGCCAACCGAACTTGCCCAAGCGATTGGCATCTCCCCTTCGACCATCGGGGAAGTAATCGCGGGAAGGAATTCTTTCAACCGCAACCATCTCGGCAAAATCGCCCGATTCTTTCATGTTTCGCCGGACGTGTTTGCTTTTTAACGGCTCTCGACGCTTTGATGCCGAGTCGCTACTCATCATGGAGAAACCGTTCATCAGGTGCTAAGCATCGACCGTTAACGGTATGCGATCTTCCGCCATGTGTACGGCAAGCCGAACGCGGCAATCGATATCATCAAGAAAAGGCTGCCGGGTTCGGGGACGCTTGCCACGCGGAAACCGATGACGGGGCTTTCGTCGGTCGCATTGCCGAAGCCGTCGCCGGCGGCCGACAGAAAGTCGGCGGGGCCGTCATAAAAGCCCCCATGCAAACCGCGATACGAACCGTTCGCGGCTTCGTTCCACTCCCAAACGTTCCCGCCTTGGTCGAACGTCTGGTAGGGGCTTTGCGATAAGCCGAAATAGCCGACGGGCGTGGCGCCGTAGGGAGCGCCGGCGGTGTAGTCGCCATCGTAGTAATTGGCCGTATTGCCCGTGTCGCCGCCCGGATTGCCGTTGTTGGGCAGCGCGTCCGTCCCCGTCGGATAATCCCAGTAGTTCCCCGTCGCGCCGTCGTTTTTATGATACGCGGCCTTGTACCACTCGTTTCGCGTGGGGATGAAATACTTGGCGCCGGCTTGCCGCGCGAAAGTGTCGGGGTTGCCGACGTTCAGATAGGCGCCCGTCTCGGTGTCGCCATTGCCTTGGCCGTTATGCAGCCAATTGCAGAATCTTGCGGCGTCCCAGTAACTGACGTTGTTCACCGGGCGGTTGTCCCAGTTGCCGTCGCCGCCCTTGGCGGTATAGAAAAAAGGATTGTCCGCCGTGCCCAATCCGCTTCGGGAAATTCCTCCGTAGGCTCCGCCCATGACTTCGTTAAAGAGGCCGTGCGGATCGCCCACGCTCGCCTTGGCGGCGAGGAACTCGCGCCACTGCGCGTTGGTGATTTCGTACTTGCCGATCGTGTACGAATAGTCCACCCGGCCGTAACCGGTATTGTCGTTCGGATTTCCGGGATTGCCCACGGGCACGAAATCGATTGTTACCGCCCGCGCTGCGACGGACCAAAACGCGACCGACGCCAACACCGCCAACACGCTCATCCAGAATCGTCGTTGCATGATCAGGCTCTTCGTGGAGAGGTTGAAGTATCGAGTCCAATGCGGTCTGAAACTGCCTCAATGTATCCGCCACCAACAAAAAGAAATTGTAATGGCTATTCTACCCCCCGATCCATGTAGTTGTCAAATACTTGATTTGGCGTTTCCAAAATTACGGATCAACCACTCTATGGCGGGGTACGGGATTTATCAAACGAAATGCAGACGATCTCATGTCGCTATACTAACCCGCATTGAGCATATTCACGATTTCCAATCATAGCTTGACCCAGAGGATAGATTTATACTGTGCGCGGGCGTTTATGTGACATTGATCTGGCGGGATAAGGGCCAATATGGTAATTATTGGCGTCGTTTGCATATTAGGAAGGAGGGAGTTGGCTTCTCATCATGGGAGGGCGCCACGGATGGCCTTGCGAATTCAATTGAGCGATAACGAAAAAATGTTGGTTCGGCATAATCGGCTGAAGCACGTAAAGGTCGTGGTGCGGAGGAAGATGGAAGTGTTGTGGTTGTTGCATCACGGGCATACCCGCTCGAAGGCGGCGGTCATCACCGGCGTGGCGCGGGGCACCGTGCAGCGTTACGTGGCCGACTACCGCAAGGGCGGGCTGGAGGCGTTGTTTCGCAGCGAACGAACCGTGCCCGTCAGCGAAATGGAGGACCATCGGGAGATTTTGCCGGCGTCCTTCCGCGAAACGCCGCTGCGTAGCGTTGCCGAAGCGGCGGAACGCATCGAGCGGCTTACGGGCTTGCGTCGCGGCCCCTCCCAGGTGCGGCAGTTCCTCAAACGTAATGGGCTGCGCTGGCAACGGCTGGCCGCGATTCCCGTCCCCCCCAAAAAAGTGTGGACGAGCATGTGGCGGAACAGCAGCGATTTTACGAGGAACAGCTAAAACCGTGCTTGGATGCGGCCCAAAACGGCAAAGGGCATGTGTTTTTCGTGGATGCGGCGCATTTCGTCTTTGGGAAATTTTTGTGCCGGCTGTGGTCGCTCACGCGGATTTATGTGCGTGCCGCGTCGGGACGCCAACGGTTCAACGTGTTGGGAGCTTGGAATGCGGTCACGCGCGAATTGATCGCCGTGGCCAACACCACCGTCGTCAATACGGAAACGATGTGCGAGTTGCTGCGGAAGATCGCGGCTGCGGGCTTGGCCGGTCCGATTACGTTGGTTTTGGATAACGCCCGTTATCAACGAAATGCCGTCGTGCAAGGATTGGCGGCCGAGTTGGGAATAACGTTGCTTTATTTGCCGTCGTACTCGCCTAACTTGAACCCGATCGAGCGACTTTGGAAGCTCATCAAGCGAAATCGACTTTACGGACGATATTACGCTCCCTTTGCGGAGTTTCGTCTTGGTATTGAAGGCTGCCTGAGCGAACTTTCCAGTACGCACAGCGCCGCCTTGAAAAAACTCATGACACTCAATTTTCAAACCTTCCAAAATGTCACACTACTGACCGCGTAAAGTATAACGCCACTTTAGCATGGTTATCGGATAGTCCATATTTCAAAATGAGCAAAGGATCGCGAAAACGCTCGAGTAGGAGAGGGGCCGTGAGGCCGCCTCTCCTACTTGTCCGATTGCCCGATAATCATGCTAAAGTGTCCTTATAAACCGAGTTTCGTTTCAGGATTGTTCCTTTTGCCCCTCCGGGGCAGCCAAAACGCATCGCCTTAAACAAAACTCAGGCTAGAAGATCGCAGTGGAATCGAACCGCTGGAATGCGACGAGCATCGTCCAAGACCTAAGCCCCAAAACCGAAGACCAATCGACACTCGAAAAAATGGCCGACAGCCCCGAAAAACTGATCGCCGAACTGCAAAAGAACATCGCCCGCGTCGTGCTGGGCAAGGAAGACGTCATCCGCCTGGCGGTGGTGGCCCTGCTGGCCGGCGAACACGTGCTCTTGGAGGACGTGCCCGGCGTGGGCAAAACGCTGATGGGCAAGGCCATGGCCCGCAGCCTGTCGGGCGATTTCCACCGCATTCAGTTCACTCCCGACCTCCTCCCCTCCGACATCACCGGCAGCAGCATTTTCAACAGCCGCACGCAGGAATTTTCCTTCAACCGCGGGCCGATCTTCGCCAACATCGTGCTGGCCGACGAAATCAACCGCGCCACGCCCCGCACGCAAAGCGCATTGCTCGAAGCCATGAGCGAGCGGCAGGTCTCGGTCGATGGACATACCAATCCGCTGCCGCGGCCGTTCATGGTCATCGCCACGCAGAATCCCGCGGAGTTCGAGGGCACCTACCCGCTGCCCGAAAGCCAACTCGACCGTTTCCTGCTTCGCATTCCCGTGGGCTATCCCGCGCGCGACGTGGAAATCCAAGTCCTCGCCAGCCATCGCGAAGGCGAACCGGTCGAAACGCTCGATCCGGTGCTGGCCTGCGATCAGATCGTCGAACTCCAGGCGGAAGTTCGCCGCGTGGCGGTCGAGGAGGCCATCAACCACTACCTGCTCGATATCGTGGAAGCCACTCGGCACTGCGCCGAGCTGCACGTGGGCGCGAGTCCCCGCGGAGCGCTGTCGCTGTATCGCGCCGCCCAAGCCGCCGCGCTGGTCGCGGGCCGCCGCTACGTCGTGCCCGACGACGTGAAACATCTCGCCGTGCCGGTGCTCGCCCATCGCGTCATCAGCAAAGGCTACCTGCACGGCGGCCAGCGCGAGGCCGTCGAATCGCTCGTCGAACGGCTGGTCGAAGAAGTCAGCGTGCCGGGCTGAAAAAAGATCACCGCTTGATTGAGTGATGCCGCGCAGGAACGTGCATTAGGCGTTGCCCGACAATAAGTTGCCGGAATCGTAGTAGGCACACTCCGTGTGCCGTCAGCGAATTACGGCACACGGAGTGTGCCTACTACATTGGAATTCGGTAGTTTATTGTCGGACAGCGCATTACCCGCTCACGCCACCCGCGCCGAGCCTTCGCGCGAAATGAGTTGGAGCCGCAAGCGGCGAATCTCCTGCTCGAATTCCACTCGCTCAAGTTCCCCTTGCCGCGTTCGTTCGGCGAATCGGGACTCGGCATCTTTCAAAATTCGTTCCCGGGCGATCAGCCGGGCGGCCTGTTGCTCCGCTTCTCGCTCGCGGCCGGCGGCCCAGCGTTCGAATTGCCCCTTCCGCTCGGCTAATTTTTCGTACTGCGCGGCCAATTGACCGCGAATCGATTCCAATTCTTTCTTTCTTTCGCGCAGTTCGGCGTCGGCCGCGCGGTCTCGATCGGCCAACTGCGCGCGGATGCGGCCCAGCGAGCGGGTCAGCGCGGCCGGCGGCGCGGTCCCCGAAAGCTGCGCCCAAAGCTCCTCGGTGGCCAGCCGGATCTCCAGCGTCTCGCGGTGCAGCCGCTGCAATTCGGCGCGAAGTTGCTCGAGGGCCGTTCGGCATCGCTCGGCGCTTTCCGCGCGCCGTTCGAGCGCTTCGCGTTTCTTTTCCAATTCGGCCATGGTCCGCCGCCGTTCGGCGTCCATCCGCCGCCGTTGGCTTCGCATTTCCTCCCGATGCGCTTCCCGCTCTTCGAGGAGTTGCGCGCGGATGCGTAGGATTTCGGCCTGCGCGGCGGCCGTTTGACGTTCGGCTTCCTGCACTTCGCCGAGCTTGCGTTTCAGTTCCGCGTCCCGTTCTTCGATGCGTTGTTTTCGCGCGGAATAATCCGCGCAAAGTTTTACGCTTTCGCGCGCGGAGACCGAGTCGGAGGGATTCGCCTGTCCGGCGGATTGCGCCGCGAGTTCTTCGGATTGCTCGCCCCACGTCGCGGAGATTTCCCGCAGTGCCCGTCTCATTTCCTGCTCTTGGATCGGATTGCCGGCCTGCTTGGATTCCTCGAAAGAATGGCCTTCGGCCGCGCGCCGCTCCATCGCCGCCTCGGCCGCCGCCAGGCGTTCCAATCGCCGCCGACAAAGGCTCTCCAAGGCGTTTTGCTCCCGTTCGCGGTCCTGAAGTTCCGCTTCCCGCTCGCCGAGCCAGATGCGCGCCGTGCGGGCGTCCGATTCGAGCTGCGCCGCCTGCGCGTTGAGTTGCGATTCGCGGTGGTCGAGTTCCCGCTGCCGCGCGCGGAGATATTCGGCAAGTTGCTCGGCCTGGCGGCGAAGCTGCTCACCGGCCAAGTCCGGCGGCAGCGACTCGACGGCCGGTTCGCCGGGCGCTACCAGCGCGCTCTCGCATCCCGCATCGGGCGACGAGACTTCCAGGATGTTGCCATCGTCTCCCCCCGGATGGTGTGCCGGATCGATCCGAGTCTCTTGCAAGACGGAGAACTCGCCCGACGACGAGACTGCTTTTCGATTTTTCGTTCCCGTCCTGGACATTTCGCCAACTGCCTTCTCGATGAACCCCGGCGCAGGCAAGCTTTGCGCAATCGGCAAAGTTTAACCCGGCTCACTCATCGGCAGTTGGACGTGAAAAGTTGAAAAAAAGATTTATTTCGCCAGTTCCAGGGCCTCTTGAAGGCGTTTCTTGGGCTGGACGCCGACGAAACGCTCCACCACCTCTCCTCCTTTGAAAATCATCAGTGTCGGAATGCTGTTGACGCCGTAATTGGCCGCGATTCCGGGGCTGTCGTCGATGTTCAGTTTGCCCACTTTCACCGTCCCGGCGTACTCCTTCGATAACTCCTCGACCAACGGCGCGATCATCCGGCACGGACCGCACCACGGCGCCCAAAAATCGACCAGCACCGGTTGGTCCGACTGCAGCACTTCCACGTCAAAGTTTTGATCGCTAAATTCCGTCGCCATCGAAGTGTCTCCTGAAATCGCTCTCCCTACCTGGTCGGAAATGGGAGCGGGGTTGCAAAGGGTGAGGTTTTTTATCTCAAAATATCGGCAAGATTAGCGAAATAGTGCCATCGCCGAATCTCGCTAACCGTTTTACCAATTATAAAACAACCCTATCGAACGTCAATTGCACCGTAAACAATAACGGGAAGGATGGAAAATCCCTCCGCAAGGGCGAGGGGGTTGTAATATCCCTCCTTCCGTATATGCTTACGAGATTATGAACTTTGCCGCGCGGCAGGCGGCCTTCGCCCCCCGCCTTGTTTCCTCCTAATCCGCCGATTCGCGCTCGATGCAGGAAATCCTTTTCGATTACCGAATCAATCCCACGACCTGGGCCTACCTGTCGTCGTTGCTGATGATCGGCATCTACTTCAAATTTCACCGCTTTTGGAGCGTAAGGAATTTGGATTTAATGGCGCTCATCGGCTTTGCGCCGGGATTGCTCATGATTTATTACGGCCTGCTCAAGGAGAATCCCGATTTGGTGCGGGGCGGCTACCTCTGGATGTTCGTCGTCAACGGCTTCTTTTTGATTCGCATGTTGCTCGATCCCGTCATGGTCCGCCGGCCGTTGTTGGAGCCGAACCTTTCGGTCAGCGGTTTGACTTTCACGGGCGTCTCGCTGTTGATCTTTTTGATGGCCAACGTCATCAACACGCCTCCGGAACGGCTCGATTCCCTGCTGAGCAAGCCATCGTCGAAGACCGAAACGAAGAATCTGCAACCCAGTCCGGGCTATCCGCTGTTTCACGAGCTGGCGGGCTTTTCGAGCACGGCCCTGAAGCACGTCGATCATTCCCAACCCGAAGACTACCGCCGGCAGATCGTCCGAATTTCCGCCGCGCGGACCACCGTGATCTTTGCGCATCTGGCCTTGGTGTTGGGCCTGGTGCTGGTCGGTTATCGGCATTTCGACAATATCCATGCCGGCGTGGCCGTCGGCTCGCTCTATCTGCTCTTTTTTTACACCAGCCAGATGACCGGGCAGGTCGAGCACGTGGTGCCCGCCGCGCTCATGGTCTGGGCCTTCGTCGCCTACCGCCGGCCGATGGCCGCCGGCGTACTGGTGGGATTGGCGGCGGGCATCATCTATTATCCGCTTTTCCTGCTCCCCTTGTGGTGCGGCTTCTACTGGCAGCGCGGCGTGGTGCGGTTCCTCGGCGGCGCGGCGTTGGCGCTTGCCGTTCTGGCCGGCTCGCTGGCGATTTCCGCCGGCGGCACGGAAACCTTCGTCCCGCAATTGCGGCTGATGTTCGGCGTGCGCGATCCGTTCAACGTGGCGTGCGTCGGTTTTTGGGAGTTCCACGAACCGGGGTGGCGCATTCCCGTGCTCGCGGCGTTCGTCTGCTTGTGCGGCAGTTTGGCCCTCTGGCCGCCGCAAAAGAACCTGGGCACCCTGCTGAGTTGTTCGGCGGCGGTGATGATCGCCGCGCAATTCTGGCACGCGAACCAGGGGGGCATTTTCCTCGCGTGGTATCTGCCGCTCTTGCTGCTGACGATCTTCCGCCCCAACCTCGAAGACCGCGTGGCCCTCACGGCCGTCCGCGACCTCCGCTGGCCCTGGCGCAAAGGGGGCAAGCAGTTGAGAGCGGATGGGTAAAATCCTTCGGGTCCATCGAAACACGTCATTCCTCGATTACACTCGATTCCGTGGAAAAAAACAAGTTTTCTCTCGCTCCGGCTCACGCCAGTCGCGTGGTTACGGCTTTAATTTCGGTATAAAGCTCCACCGCCGCCAATCCCATCTCGCGGCCCCAGCCGGACTCCTTATATCCGCCAAACGGCAGGGCAGCGTCAAAGATGTTGTAGCAGTTGATCCAGACGTTGCCGGCCTTCAGTCGCCGGGCCAAGCGATGGGCTTGGGTAACATCGCGAGTCCAGACGGCCGCGGCCAGTCCGTAAGCGCTGTCATTGGCCAGCGATAAGACCTCTTCCGGATCGTCGAACGGCATCGCGGCAACGACGGGGCCGAAAATCTCTTCCCGCACGATCTTCATCGATTGCCGCGCGCCGGCGAAGACGGTTGGCTCGACGAAATAGCCCCGTTCGCCCTTACGCCTTCCACCGGCGACGAGCCGCGCACCGTCGCGAATGCCCGCCTCAATATAGCCGCAGACGCGGTCCAACTGCTCCTGCGACACCAGCGGCCCCATCTGCGCGGCGGCATCGAAACCGCTTCCCACCCGGATCTGCCGGGCGTAATGGGCGACGCCTTCGACCACTTCGTCGTAGATCGATTTCTGCACGTAAAGCCGCGAGCCTGCGCAACAGCATTGGCCATGATTGAAGAAGATGGCGCCGGCGGCGCCGGGGATGGCGGCGCTGAGATCCGCGTCGGCCAGCACGATGTTGGGCGACTTGCCGCCCAGTTCGAGCGTGACCTTTTTGAGGTTGCTTTTGCCGGCGGCCTCGACGATCAGGCGGCCAACCTCCGTCGAGCCGGTGAAGGCGATCTTGTCGACGTCCGGATGAGCAGCCAGCGCCGCACCGGCCGTTTCCCCTAGTCCGGTAACGATGTTGACGACGCCCTCGGGGAACCCGGCTTCTTCGATCAGTTCGCCCAGCCGCAAAGCACTCAGCGGCGTTTGTTCGGCCGGCTTGAGCACGACGGTGCAGCCCGCGGCCAGGGCAGGACCAAGTTTCCAGGCGGCCATCAAGAGGGGGAAGTTCCAAGGGATGATTTGCCCGGCTACGCCAATCGGCTCGCGCGCCGTGTAGCTGAAAAACTCGCTGCCGGGCATGTAGGGGACGGAGATGGGAAACGTTTGGCCGTGAATCTTCGTGGCCCAACCGGCCATGTAGCGGAACAGGTCGATGGCCAGCGGGACGTCGGCCGCGCGGGCCACGTTGAACGGCTTGCCGTTGTCGAGCGTTTCCAGTTCGGCGAATTCGTCGCCATGTTCTTCCAGCAAGTCGCCGAGTTTCCAGATCAGACGGCCGCGCTCCGAGGCAGTCATTCTGGACCAAGAACCCGACTCAAAAGCATACCGGGCCGCATGGACCGCGGCGTCGATATCCGCCCGATCGCCCGCGGCGCAGCGGGCAATAATTTCGCCCGTGGCCGGATTGTAAACTTCGAACGTCTTTTCCGACCGGGCCGCGCACCACTCCCCGTTAATCCACAAATTGCCGGCACGGTCGAGAAAGCGACGCGTTGCATCGCTAACCAAATGATCTTTCAAGACCGTCGCCATAGGTTGCCTGCCGAATCTAATTGCTGGGGTTACGGTGGGTCGAAGGGAAATGGCATATCCCGATGCAAATTGCGGCACGGGCGACTGGCCCAGCAAGCTACAAAATGTCAGGATCGCCGCTGAAATTATCTTAGGCGCTGGAAATCGTGATGTCTAGCGCTAAGCCCGGGAGTACTCGGCAAACGCATCTCGAATTAGCTTACCATCCGCATTTGCAATGCAAAAGCACGGCATTTCCGGCAACCGAAAGTACGCGGAAGAGACGGGACAGCAAACCGTTCTAGGTTACCACTTCAGCCCGAACTTCTCGCCGGTTCGCTTTCCCAATCCGCCGGTAAGGGGCATTTCCTTGGCGGGCTTTTTCGGTTTGGGCGGCTCGGCGGGAGGGGCGTCCGGAGAGGCCGCGGCGTGGGATTCGGCCAACGCATCGGCTTCGGCCTTCGCTTCGAGTTCCTTTTTCGTCGGTTCGGGCTGTTGGAGGGCCTTCATCGAAAGACCGATCCGCTTCGCTTCCGGATCGATCGACTGCACCATAACTTCGACTTGATCGCCTTCCTTCACTACGTCGCTGGTGCGGAAGACGCGCTTGTGGGAGAGTTCCGAGATATGCACCAAGCCCTCGACGCCCGGCTCCAATTCGACGAACGCGCCGAAATCCATGAGCTTCGTCACCGTGCCGCGGTTGATGCTCCCTTGCGGGTATTTGCCGGGGGCGGTACTCCAAGGGCTTTCCATCAAATCGCGGTAGGCCAGACTGATTTTGCCGGTCGCGGGATCGACCTTATCGACGCGGACTTTCAAGCGCTGGCCTTCCGACAGCACTTCGCTGGGATGCTTCACGCGGCCCCAGGCGAGTTGGCTCACGTGCAGCAGGCCCTCGACGCCGCCGAGATCGACGAACGCGCCGAAATCCATGAGTTTGCGGACCACGCCTTCGTGGATTTGGCCGGGGGCGAGCGCGGCGAGCAGTTTTTCGCGGGTTTCCGCCCGTTCGCGCTCGAGCACGGCGCGGCGGCTCAAAACGAGGTTTCGCCGGTCCGGATTCGCTTCGGTTACGATGCAGGCGAACGTCTGGCCGACGAACTCTTCGAGCGTTTCCACGCGGAAGAGCGCGACCTGGCTGAAGGGGATGAAGCCGCGGATGTTGTTCACGGTGCATTCCAGCCCGCCGGGATTGTGCGCGGTGACGCGGGCATCGACCAGGGTTCCTTCGCGCAGGTCGGACCAATCCTCGACGTGCGCGGCCATGCCCGGCAGGGAGAGTTCGTATAGCCCGTCCTCGCGGTTCAATTTCTGCACGATGACTTGCAGAGTGCCGCCGATCGCCGGCGGCGCGGTGAAAATGTGCAGCGGCAGGATGCCTTGTTCGCGGCTGCCGAGTTCGACGAAGACATCGTCCTTGCGGATGGCGATGATTTTAGCCGCGAGCTTGGTATCCGGCTCGAGCTGGACTTCGTCGGTGGGTGCGCTGCCGCCGGCCATGAGATCGTCCAGCGACGCATCGCCCAAGGCTTGCTCGAATTCCGCCTCGAGGTCGGGCGTGAGTTGATCGCGAATGTTCGGCGGGGGGAAATGGCCGCTGGCCGGCGGCATCAACTCTTCGGGCAGCGTGGGAAGCGGCGTCGGCTCCTCCATCATTTCGTTCAAGACCGATTCGGGCAGGAGCGGCTGCCGGGGGGCGTCTTTCGCTTCGACGGCCGGCGGATTCTCGCTGGATTTTGCTTCGGCCGGCTCCTCGATCGGCGTCCAATCGCGCTGCTTTCGCGCTTTATAGGCCATCGGATCGCGCTGCGAGCCGATCAGAAACGGCCGCCGCTCGTTGTTCGATTCCGCGGAGTTCGGGATGGCGGAGTCGTTTGGGTTTTCGGGGGGGAGATTGTCGGAAGACACGGGATGGATTGGCTCGTTGGGGATCAAAGAACGGTCCTTGCTTCGAAACCTGGAGGAAGGTAGGTTATGCCTCAGCATAACATAAACGCATTTTTGTTATGCTAAAGCATAACCTACGGAAGCATTCATTTTATCAATAAACCCCCAGACTCTCCAAGTAGGGAATGACGTTGTACCATCCAGGATCGCATTCCACCTCCACCACAAGTGGGGTAATAAAAGTAAAAATCCCGCTCCTCGGCCCGCAGGAAATCGGACAATTTCAACAATATGCGGTATATTCCCCGACGGACGCGCGGCATACGGCGAAAAACATGGAAAATTGGTAACATTTCAGCCAAATGAAGCAACTCAAAGTGTAATGAGGAAAGAGGGAGAAGGGGAAAAATGGAAAAGCATTTTTTCTGGATTTTCGCTTGGATTCACATCTAAGTACACCGATTTCCCTTTTACCCATTTTTCCATTTTCCCTTCCCTTACACTTGCTTCATTCCGCTGAATAGTTACGAAAATTGCATCTCGACGCCAAAAAATCGTGGAACATCGATAGGACTTGGAAATATTAGCGTTTTCGACTATTTTTATGGCATGCGAAAACAACGAAAAAAATCAAGCCCCCTTCATTTTCAGAAGTAAAGGAACGCGTTATGAAAGTCTTGATCGTCGATAAATTGTCCCCCGAAACGGTTACCGCGCTGCAAAAACTCGGCCTCCACGTCGAGGTTCGCAGCGACCTGAATGCCGATAACCTCCCCGGAGCCGTGGCCGATGTCGATATCCTCGTCGTCCGCTCGACCAAGGTTACGGCGGCGACCATCCAGGCCGCGGCGCAGCTTTCGCTCATCATCCGCGCCGGAGCGGGCGTCGATACCATCGATATCGCCACCGCCAGCACTCGCGGCATCTACGTGGCCAATTGCCCCGGTAAAAACACCGCCGCCGTGGCCGAACTGGCCATCGGACTGTTGATCGCCGCCGACCGCCGGATCGTCGATGCCACGGTCGATCTCCGCGGCGGGGCGTGGAAGAAAAAAGAGTACGGCAAGGCTCGCGGATTGGCCGGCCGCACGCTGGGCATCCTCGGCTTCGGCGCGATCGGCAAGGCCGTGGCGGTTCGGGCGAAGGCCCTCGACATGCACGTCATCGCCTACGATCCGGTGCCCGCCTGCATGAATCCCAAAATCGCCGAAGAACACGGCATCGACTATGCCGCCACGCCGCAGGCCTTGGCCTCCGCCTCCGATGCCGTAACCGTCCACATGGCCTCCACGCCCGAGACGAAACACACCGTCAATAAAAAGTTCCTCGACGCGCTCAAGCCCGGTGCCATCGTCATCAACGCCTCGCGTGGCAATCTGGTCGATACGCAAGCCCTCAAGGCGGCGATCGCCGAAAAAGACTTGCGGGTGGGGTTGGACGTGTTCGAGAACGAGCCGGCGGGCGGCGAGGCTGAATTCGCCGACCAGGAACTGGCCGCCAAGGTTTCCGCCACGCCGCACATCGGCGCTTCGACCGATCAGGCCGCCGAAGCCATCGCCGGCGAAGTCGTACGGATCGTCGAGCTGTTCCTGAAAACCGGCCATCCGGCGGGCACCGTCAACCTGTGCAGCAAATCGCCCGCCACCCACCGACTCGTCGTGCGGCACTACAACCGCGTCGGCGTTTTGGCCGCCGTCCTCGACGGTCTCCGCGAGGAAGGCATCAATATCGCCGAAATGGAAAACACCATTTTCGACGGCGCGAAAGCGGCCTGCTGCTCCTTGCAACTCGACAAGCCGCCCACCCTCCAACTCGTCGGCAAGCTCCGCGCCAACGAAAATATCCTACATATCCTCCTGACGGCCTGTTCCTAGTGGTCCGTCAATCACTTAATGACAGGTTAGGGCGCCATGCCCACGCTTGTCGTGGGCATGAGAATCGCCGGAAAACACTGCGCCATGCCCACGCAAGCGTGGGCATGGCGCAGTCAAATATAATTTGCAGGACCACTGGTAGATTGACGGGGATTGGGGGTTGGGGTTTAGGGATTGGAGAAGGCAGGTTTCTGTCCCGCACCCTCAATCCCTAATCCCTAACCGGGATTATTCATAAACATTGTAGATGCGGCATCCTGCCGCATTTTAGGCAAAAGCGGCAAGATGCCGCTTCTACCAATCGCTTCTATGAATAATCCGGGCTAATTTCCAATTCCCTAATCCCCCAGCGAAGCGACCACCGTGGGTTTGGATATCGTTTACTACAAACGCTTCCGCATGGAAATCAACCTGGCGGGACGCCGATTCCCTCCCGCGCCTTTGCCGAAATACTATAGTTTGCAGGCCTGGGACGATTCGCTCATGGATATCTTCGCGTTGACGAAATTCAATTGTTTTCGCGGCGAGTTGGATACCAATGTATTTCCCAGTCTCAGCACGCTGGAAGGCTGCCGCCAATTGATGACCGATATCGCCGCCAAACCGGGCTTCCTGCCGGGGGCGACGTGGCTCGCCGTTTATTCTCCGCCGGGAAGCCCCGCGGCGGAATACTGCGGCACGATCCAAGGCATTCGCGACAAATTCGGCTTGGGCGCGATCCAAAACGTCGGCATCTCCTCGCCGCACCGCGGAAGGGGATTGGGTACATGCCTGATTCTGCGCTGTTTGGAGGGTTTCCGCCGCGCCGGAATTTTCCTGGCGCACCTCGAAGTTACCGCCCAAAACGAGCGCGCCATCGAACTCTATCGCCGCCTCGGCTTCGTAATCGTGAAAACCATTTACAAGACGATCTCCGACGACGAGTAGCGATCGCTTCTGAAACATGAAAAATATCAACTGCTCCCATTGCCGCACGGAAATCGACGCGGAAGACAATTTCTGCCGTAATTGCGGGATGCGGTTGAAGCCGGCCGAGCGCGGGGAGTTTACCCGAGTGCAAATGGTTTCGGAGCCGAATAAACTCCGGCCGCCGCCGCTCGACAATCCCTGGCTCATTCTCATGATGCTCTTTTTCGTGCTCGGTCCCTTGGCCTTGCCGATGCTTTGGCACGGGCGGGCGTTTTCTCGACCCTGGAAGTGGTTTTGGACGCTGCTGGTAATCGTTTATACCCTGTTTTTATGTTGGCTCCTTTGGTTCATCACCGTAAAAATGATCCTCGAACCGTTGCGACAATTACAGTTTTGACCTTGACCCGACCTCGTCCGGCCGGGACAATCACGCCCATGTATATTTTCACCAGGTACGTCGTCGCCGAGATCTTGAAGATCTTCATCTTGACGTTGACGGCGATTACCCTGCTGGTTACGATCGGCATGGGCGTGAAGGAAGGAGCGAGCCGAGGTTGCCCTCCCACGGTGATCCTCCATTTAATGCCCTACATGCTTCCTTACATGTTAGTCATCACCATCCCGGTGAGCTTGTTGCTGGCGGTGAGCATCGTCTATGGGCGGATGACGGGATCGAACGAAATCGTAGCCTTGAAATCGTCGGGCATCAGCCCCATGGACGTGATCTGGCCCACCATCGTGCTGGCGTTGCTCTTCAGCATCGGCGCGTTGTATCTGCAGGAATTCGCCGCGACCGTGGGCCGCCCGTGCATGGCCCGAGTGCTGATCGAATCGATCGAGGATATCGCCTTGGGGATGTTGAAAAAGGACAAGTATTGCAGTTTGCCGGAGTTCGAAATCACGGTTACGGACGTGCGGATGGAGGATAAAATGCTCCTCGATCCCACGATCGTCATCAACGGCCGGGGAAACGATCAGAAAATCGTCATCCGCGCCGCCAAGGCGAAACTGGAAACCGATCGCCGCGCCAAAACGGTAAATTTCAAATGCTGGGATTACACGATCGAATATCAAGGGCAAGGCGGAGTTACGATTAGCGATCCGGGAATGATCGAGCGCACCGTGCCGATCATTGATCCGGGCCGGGACGAGTTCCATCGCGACTGGGTGGCGATGCACGAAATCCCCGACCGACTCGCCCAACTCTGGAAAATTGCCGGGGAGATCGACGAACAGCGAACGGCCCTGCGGGAGAGAATCAAGGCATCGCCGCCCCAATCGGAAGAAAAGTTGAAAGATATCGAGCGGCTCGACGCTTCGCTCAAGGAGCGGCACAAGGACCTTTCGTGGAAGATTCACCGGCTGCAAACCGAGCCCTACCGCCGGCTCTCCAACGGCTTCACCTGCCTCTGTTTCGCATTGATCGGCGCGCCCGTGGCCATGCTTTGGCGGCACACCGACGTGCTGACCAACTTTTTCGTCTGCTTCCTGCCGATTCTGGCGGTTTACTATCCGCTGTTGATGATCGGCGAAGACCTTTCCACCTCCGGAAAATTCCCGCCGTTTTCCTTCTGGATGGGAAACGTCATGCTCATCCTGCCGGGGATATTCTTGCTCAAGTGGGTCGTGAGACATTAAAGGGGAAGGCGGAAGGCGGAAAAACAATGACGATACACGAATGACGAATATGCTCCTTTCAACATTCCCCCTTCCACCTTCCGCCTTCCGCCTTCCCTTCCATGAACATCCACTCTCTCATCGAGTTCCTCAATCAATTCGCCCCGCCCTATTTGGCCGAAGAATGGGACAACGTGGGGCTTTTGGTGGGCGATCCCGACCGCGAAGCGCGGCGCGTGATGACCTGCTTGACGATCGCGCCCGATAGCGCGCGGGAAGCGATCGACCGGCAAGCCGACCTGATCGTAACGCATCATCCGCTCCCTTTCGCGGCGGTGAAGCGAATCACCGCCGATACGGTCCCGGGCCGGCTGCTGTTGGATTTGATCGCCGCGCGAATCGCCGTTTACAGTCCGCACACGGCGTTCGATTCCGCGCCGCGGGGAATCAACGAGCGATTGGCCGAAGGATTGCGCCTCCGCGACGTCGCGCCGCTCAAGCCGCATCCCCAAGGCGGCGGCAGCGGCCGCTGCGGCACGCTCGCGGCGCCGCGCACGCTTTGCGAGTTGGGAACAGAATTGAAACGCTTTCTCAACGTCGAACGGCTGCAATTCGTGGGGCAGGCGGAACAAAAGGTGCGGAAAGTGGCCGTCGGCTGCGGGGCGGCCGGCGAATTTCTGCCGCTCGCCCGGGAAAACGCCTGCGATTGCCTGGTCGTCGGCGAAATCCGCTTCCACGCCTGCTTGGAGGCCGAGTCGCTGGGCATCGGCCTGCTGATGCCGGGCCACTTTGCCAGCGAACGCTTCGCCCTTGACTGTCTCGCCGAGGTGCTTGCGGAAAACTTCCCCGATCTCGAAATATGGCCCAGCCGGCGGGAGAAAGATCCGGTCCGGTGGGGGTGAAGTCAAAGGGGGAAGTCAAAGGGGGAAGGCGGAAGGCGGAAGGCGGAATGTTTCACAAAAAGCGTAAAGGAGCGCGGGAGGATGAAGAAATAATTAGCATATTTTTGCTAAACCGCAAGCGGCTTTTTAATCCTTCAGCCTTCATACTTCATACTTCCCCCTTCCGCCTTCCACCTTCCCCCTTCCACCTTCCCCCTTCCACCTTCCCCCTTCCACCTTCCCCCTTCCGCCTTTCCCGCCTAGAATGGCTATATGGTCATTCGCAGCTTAACGGCATTGCCGGTTTACAACGAGAAAGCCCACGTCGAGGGTGTATTGGCGGGGACGCTGAACTATTGCCCGGAGGTTCTGGTCGTCGATGACGGATCGATCGACGGCAGCTCGGAGCTTCTCGCCGCGCGCGGCGATATCTACTTGATTCGCCACGAGCGCAATCGCGGCTACGGCGCGGCGCTCGTGTCGGCATTCGAGTACGCGATTGCCCGCGGCTACGACGCGCTGGTAACCATCGATTGCGACGGCCAGCACCAGCCGCAGCTCATCCCCCAATTTCTCGAAGCGCTAAAGTCGGCCGACATCGTCTCCGGCAGCCGTTATCTGCGCCGTTTCCCCGGCGATACCGAACCGCCCGAGGAACGGCAGCGAATCAACCGCACGATAACCGCCGAATTGAACCGCTTGCTCGATTTGCAAATCACCGACGCCTTTTGCGGCTTCAAGGCGTATCGAACCTCCGCGCTGGCTCGACTCCGGCTTGTCGAAACCGGCTACGCCATGCCTTTGGAGCTTTGGGTGCAAGCCCAGCGTCTGGGACTGAGAATCGTGGAAGTGCCCGTGCCGCTCGTCTATCTCGACCTCGAACGCTCCTTCGGCGGCGCGTTGGATCAAGCCGAGACGCGTTTGACGGTATATCGCAAAGTGATCGCCGAGAGCTTGGAAAGAAGTTGAAAGGGGATAGGGGATGGGGGATAGGGGATAGAAAAACAAGGCTGAAGTTGCTTTCCTCTTTCCATTTTCCACTTTCCTCTTGGAACTATTCCCTATCCCCTATCCCCTACCGCCATGACCACCGCGAACGCCACGCAACTTTCCCCGAATCGGCTCCGCGCGCCGCGGGAAAATCGCGGCGTGGTGGTCGATCCGCCCTGGAGCGGCATCCCCCGCGCGCTCGATGAGAATATCGCAACGCGTTCCGGTTGGGAGTACGATTTTCAGGGAATATCCGCCAGCCGCTTGATCGCCGCGGCACGCGCTGAATTGCGCGATGCGGCCATCGACTGGAGGAAAGCCTACGGCGGCTCCGTGCAACCATTCGACGCCGCCGGACCGATCCTGCTTGCCGGACATCAGCCGCAGATGTTCCATCCCGGCGTGTGGTTGAAGAATTTCGCGCTCGGCCGGTTGGCGGAGAGACGCGCGGCGACGGCCGTCAATTTGATTATCGACAGCGACGTGGCCGCCAATCCCGCCCTCTTTCTCCCCGCCGGATCGCCCGAAACGCCCGACCGCGAATCGTTGGCGTACGACTTGGCCGAACCGGCCGTGCCGTACGAGGAACGGCGGATCGAAGACCGGGCGATGTTTGAGAGTTTCGCGGTTCGCGCGCTGGAAAAGGTTTCCCCCTTCGTGAAAAATCCGCTGCTCGAGCAATACTGGCCGATGGCCGTCGCGCAAAGCCGATCGCGCGGGCTGTTGGGCGCATCGCTGGCCCGATCGCGGCATCTCTTGGAAAACGCCTGGGGTTGCGCGACGTGGGAAGTTCCGCAGAGCGCGGTGTGCGATCGACCCGCGTTTTTCCGGTTCGCGGCGCATCTCTTGGCGCGGATGCCGCATTTTCTGCCGATCTATAACGCGGCGGTGGGCGAATATCGGCGGACGCACCGGATTCGCAACCACGCGCAGCCCGTGCCCGATTTGACCGTCGAGGGCGAATGGCTGGAAGCGCCGTTTTGGATCTGGACCGCGGAAACGCCGCGCCGCCGCCGGCTCTTCGTCCGCTCCGACGGCAAGGAAACCCTACTCGCCGATCGGCAAAATGTCGAACTGCGATTATCGCTCTCGCCCGATTCGGACGGCAGCCGGGCGGTCGAGCAATTGATCGAGTGGCGGCGAAAAGGCGTCAAAATCCGCTCCCGCGCGCTCCTTACCACGCTCTGGGCGCGGCTGGCGCTGGGCGATCTGTTCGTCCACGGCATCGGCGGCGGGAACTACGACCGCGTAACCGATGCGATCGTCGAACGATTCTTCCGGCGTCCGCCGCCGCATTACCTCGTCCTCTCGGCCACGCTGCACTTGCCGATCGAGCGGCGCGCTCCGCCCGCGGAAGATCCCCGCGTTCCGGCGGCGCGGCTGCGCGAGTTGTCGCATCATCCCGAACGATTTATCGAACATTTAAGAGACCGATCGGAGGCGGACCGCTCTTCGGCGGCGGCCTCGATCGCCGAAAAACACCGCTGGATCGAAACGCCGCAAACCCGCGAAAACGCTCGGCGCCGCTGCCGCGGCATTCGCGGCGTCAACGAACGCCTGCAGCCTTGGCTCGCCGACTTGCGTTCGCAGTGGCAACGACGATACGACGCGGCGCGGACGGAATCGCGAAAGGAAAAAATCCTTAACTGGCGGGAATACGCCTTTTGCCTCTACCCGGAAGAAACGATCCGCGAATTCTTCGATGCCTTGCTCCCGGACATCCGTTAATCCCAGGCGGTTAGGATCGGCGAATCAATAACGATCGTGAATCGCTTGCCGAAGCGTCTTCAAAGCGGGAGGGATCGCGAAATGAAGTAAGTGTAAGGGGAGGGGAAAGAGGGAAAATGGAAAAAGGGAAAAATAGTTTTTTTGACTAAATAAGGCAAGAAACAAGCTGAAAACAATTTCCCATTTTTCCTCTCTCCCCTTTTTCCTCATTACACAATAGGGCACTCCATTCGGCTAAAATGATACGGAAGTCCGAAATCGCGAAATAGTCGTCGAAAACCCGATTTTCGCCTTTTCGATTTCGCCGCTGCCCCCCCGGTTATTCCGCGGCAATGGGCGTCGAGCCGGTAGCGGGCGCAGGCGGTATCGAGAACGCGCCTCGCCAAAAAACCGCACCGGCAATGCTGCCCCAAGCATTGCCGGCGCATTCGTTTTTTTCGATCCCGCCACCGAATCCTTCCCCCGCGTAAAAACCGCGCGGCAATTCGCGGATCGCGTATGCGGTCGCTTAACCTGAATTATTCATAAGAACGATTTGTAGAAGCGGCATCTTGCCGCTTTTGCCGAAAATGCGGCAGGATGCCGCATCTACGATGTTTATGAATAATCCCGCTTAACGGCGACGACGAGTATAGAACAGTAGTGAAATACCGCCCAATCCCAACAAAACGAGCGTTGAAGGTTCGGGAACGGCCGCCAGGGCGGGACCGCCGATCGTGAGCGAGTTTTGCTGAATGGACGCGGCGGTGAGCGTTCCGCCGTCAACCACGCTGGTGCCGCCGCCGCCGGTAATCGCGCCCACGGTCTGCATGCCGCTGACGATCAAACCCGCGTCGTTTTGGATATCGACCACCGGGTAGCTCGCGCCATTGTCGTTGCCCGCCAGTTGCATCGAAGCCGCCGCGCTGCCGACGCCGCCTTCGACATAGACCGTGCCCGCGCCGGTCGTGCCGCCCGTGAGCGTCCCGAAAAACACCGCCGTGCTGCCCGCGCTGACCTTGATCGAGCCGCCATTGGCCACGGGATCCCAAAAGGTGGTGTTGCTGTTGCCCGAAAGGATGATTTTACCCGTGGCAGAGTTGCCGATGGATCCGAAAACGTCGGTCGTGCCGAAGCTCACGCCCAGCGTACCTTCGTTGGTCAGGCCCGTGCCGAACCGCAGGATGGAATCTCGTGCGAAGATATTAGCACCAGCTTGGTTGGTTATGCCTTGCGTAAACTCAATTCCACCTTGGATTACCGAGATTTTTCCGCCATTTTTATTTCCGGTTGATCCTCCACCGGAAATAACCATGCCTTGAGATTTTTCCACACGAATTTCGCCCTGATTATTCATACCTTCACCCGTAACCACCATGCCGTTGCCGGCAAGGACTCCTCCATTATTTATCTGCATCAATTCGGTTACCGCGAGGATGCTACCATTGGCGATAACAACCTTTCCAAGATTGTTTATCAGAAGCCGATAAGCATTGCCATTTTCATTAACCGTAACGGTGTAATTCTGCACGGAGATAAAACGAGAAGCGGAAGGAATTTCCGTACCGTGGTCCCACGTCGAAGAGGCATTCCAGTTACTATTGGCACTGCTATTGAGGGCGTCATAAGTCGCAATGCGAAATCCGAAGTCGCTGCTCTGCCACGCAGGGCCATAGGGATTCACATTGGATTGGGTGTGGAAAAGCAAATCCCCAGGAGGAGTAATCCAACCGCCCCCCTGGATTGATCGAGATGTACCTTCGGGAGCTGTGGCGGACGTAATCACGGTGTCCAACCATTCCGAGACGTTTCCATTTTGATCGAATGTTCCGGAAGGGCTACTAGAATTCGTGAAGGAGCCCACTGGCCCCACGAAATAAGGCTGGCCGAATGTAGTGTTCGGTGGCAAGCAAGGCCAAACACCATCTCCGTAATTGGCGTTGTTTCCCGTGTCGGGTAGTATTTTACCAGGTGGAGTGTCACTCTGAGTTGCATATGCCCAATAGCCGGCATTTGTGCCACCTCCTTTGTAGTATGCTGCTTTGTACCATTCGTCTTCGTTCGGAATAAAATACTTCGCCCCCACATTCCTGGTGATGGTTCGACCATCGTTGCCGTTATATCCGTTTAGCGAGTAGGCCCCTTCTTCGGTTGACGAGGCATCCTGTGCGCCAGTTGGCTGCCCATTATGCAACCAATTCGCGAATCGCGCTGCGCGCCAGAAGTTAATCTCGTCAACCGGAAGATTCTGATTCGCCTGATTACCTAAAGAATAAGAGTAGTTACCCGTTGTACCGAACCTTTGGATATCACAAAAAGCATCGTATTGAGTTACGGGAGAACCCATGTGAGGATGGTAAAGCCCATAGGTATCATTTGTCGCCACTGCATTAAGGAAGTCCACGTATTGCTGCGCGGTGACTTCGTTTTTCCCCATTCGATAAGCGTAGGGGACCGCCCCATAGCCGGTCGTCCCATCGGGACACACGCGGGTGTCCGCTGCATTGCCTGGATTTCCCACGAGAACCGTCTCCACAGTCACGGCTTGTGCAATTCCCGAAATGAACGCCAAGCACCACAAACACAAAATAGGCAGCCAGATTTTTCTAATGCGCATAGTGGGTCTCCTTTGTGAAAACCGTGTGAAACAACGTAACCATGATTTGTTTTTTCCTGCCTCGAAAATCGCGCAGCGATTGCCGGGAAACAATCGATTGCCGTTTTCGAAAGCGGGAAAAGAACACGAAACCGAATGGGCGACGGCCGCCTCCCCCCCGAGACGGCATCTTCATCGCTTACCTCTTTAAGCCGGAAATTGACCGGCTATGTGCAAAAAAATCGGTTTATTTTTCAAATCCCCAAACGTGGAGCCATTCCGGCAGCGTAATGGGGATTTTTTGTTAAGATAGGCAAGCCTTCCCCCTCTTTAGCTCAAATCTCAAATCTGAAATTTCAAATTTCAAATTACAAATTTCAAATCTTCAACAGATGCTTCATTATTTCCTCGAAAATGCTTGATTTACCGAATCCGGTTTGTTAAGCTGGAAACTTGTATTTGCGGTTTTGCGGTCTTTTTTTACCACGAAACACGCGAAATACACGAAAAGAATCACCCTTATCTTCTCATCCCCTTACGCCTTTTCTCCCATGCCGCGTGAATCACTGCAAATTTTGCTCGATCGATGGAAAACCGGCGACCAGGCGGCCGCCACGGAAATTTTCGAGCGCTATAAGCAGCGGGTCGTGCAGCAGGCGCGGCGGCGGCTGGGGCCGGTGTTGCGGGCGAAAGTCCAGCCCGAAAGCATCATGCTGCTGGTGCTGCACTCGGTATTGAACGGGATCGCCGAGGGGCGCTACGCGGCCGAGAATTCGCGGCAGTTCTTGAACCTCTTGGATAAGATCACCGAGAACAAGATTCGCAAAGAGTGGGAGCGTTATATTGCGCAGAAGCGCGACCTCCGCCGGGAAAAAAGTATTGATGGCACGGACTTGCCCCAACCGCATCGCCTGCCCGGCGAGTCCGCGGTGCTGGCCGACGAACTGGAGAAAATCCGCCGGCGGCTCAAGCCCGGCCTGTTCGATGTTTTTCAACTCCTCTGGGAGGGGTGTTCCTACGACGAAATTCACGAACGGCTCAATGTTTCCTTGCAGACGATCTATCGCCGCGCGGCAAGGATCGAAGAACTGCTGCAGAAATGGTCCGGCGACGGAAAAATGGAATAATGGAAAAATCTTGCAAGAATCGAGTCTCATTTCCGGCTTAATTAAGTGGAATCTCAAAGAGTTTATGTATGTTTCTCATCAAGGCACAAAAGATTCATGAAATTTCTCACAAAGGCACAAAGACACAAAGGATTTATAAAAGTATCTCACGAAGACACATAGGTTTTATCGATCATAACCCCTTAATCTTTGCGCCTTTGCGCCTTTGTGAGAAATATTTTGCTTTCAATTTAAGGTGGAATGGATACGGAGAGCAAACCCGCCGAGCCGTCCCTTTCGGATGAAATGTGGGAAACCATCGATGCCGCCGTGGATCGATTGGAGCAGTGCTGGACATCCGGTGCGGAAGTCGATCTTTCCCAAATTGCCCCGCCTGCCGATTCTCCAATCCACGAAACTCTGCTCGCCGAACTCGTCAAGGTCGATCTCGAACATCGCTGGAAGGCCGGGCGCGAGAAGCGGGTCGAGGATTATCTCCGTGAATGGCCTGAGTTGAACGCCCGGCCCGAACTCGTGCGCGATTTGCTCGAAGCCGAGTGCCTCACGCGCACGCTGTTCACGTCC
Source organism: Pirellulales bacterium (assembly GCA_020846145.1). Taxonomy (GTDB): domain Bacteria; phylum Planctomycetota; class Planctomycetia; order Pirellulales; family Thermoguttaceae; genus JADLEL01. The sequence continues at coordinate 41,109 of JADLEL010000107.1, forward strand.
GCCGAGCCGACGCGGGGAGAGATCGACGCGCGGTTTCCGGGCGTGGCCGAAAAAATCCGCTGGGATTTCATCGAAGGAGAACTCGAAAACCGGCGCTATCGGCAGAGCATCTTGCGCGAAGGGGAGCTATTCGGCCGCGACCAGCGCTACGAAATCCGCGCGCTCTTGGGCCAGGGGGGGATGGGCGCGGTGTATCGGGCCTTCGACCGCCGGTTGGATCGCGAAGTCGCGCTCAAAATCCCGCTCTTGGACCCGCAGTTGAAGCAGGCCGTTCTCGACCGCTTCCTCCGCGAGGCGAAAGCGGCGGCGAAAATCCGGCATCCCAACGTCTGCCCGATCTACGACGCCGATCGGGTCGGCGAGACGTATTATCTCACCATGGCGCTCATCGAAGGCCGGCCGCTTTCCCGCTGGATGGCGTCGCGCACGGCAAGCGCGCAAGAGGCCGCCGCCATCGCCGCGAAACTCGCCCGGGCGCTGGCGGCCGTCCACGCCGAGGGTTTTTTGCACCGCGATATCAAGCCCGCCAACGTGGTGATCGACGAAAAGGGGGAGCCGTGGCTGATGGATTTCGGGCTGGCGGGCCAAGCCATTGAGGAGTTTTCCGCCATGCCGCCGCAACACGCGGGGGCGGGTGCCCCCGATAGCTTGTCAATCGTGGGTAGCCAACTGACGCAGAGCAAGACGCTGCTGGGCACGGTCCCCTACATGGCGCCCGAATTGTTCCAAGGCAAAAAGGCCGGCCCGCAAAGCGACATCTACAGCTTGGGCGTACTGTTGTACGAAATGCTCGCAGGCAGGCATCCGTTTCTCGACGAAGCAACCGGGCAATTCTCGCTCCAAAGTTTGCAAAGCGAACCGACGCCGATGCGAACGCTTCGGCCCGAGGCCGACGAGGAGTTGGAAGCGATCTGCCTCAAGGCGCTGGCGAAAAATCCCGCCGAGCGCTTCGCCTCGGCCGAGGAAATGGCCGAAGAACTCGAAACGGCTGCGCAGCCTGCCCCGCCGCCGAAAAAACGCCGCGGCCTGTGGCTGCTCTCCGCATTTTTTCTCCCCGCGGCGTTTCTGGCCGGGGTGATCTTCTATTTCAAGACCGGCGAGGGTTCCGTGCGGTTCGAAGTGAACGTGCCCGACGCCGCGGTTACCGTGGATGAAAAAGCGGTGCGGATCGAAGCCGGCAAGGCCGAAATCGTGCTGCCCGTCGGCGAACATCGGCTCGAAGTATCGCGCGAAGGTTTCCATCCGCACGGGGAATCTTTCGCACTGAACTGGCGCGGCGGCCGCGCGGAAATCAAGATCGAACTGAAAAGCAAGTATATCGCGCGCTGGATCAAGTCCTCGAATCGCATTTCCCAAGGCGTTTTCAACCGCCAGGAGAGCCGGCTCTATCTTGCCGCGACTTTGTATCCTCAGCCTTCGATGGTGCAGGCCATCGAAATGCCGTCGGGCAAGCTGCTGCAAAACATCGTCGGCGCGACGGGCGACAATGACTACAAGAGCATCGCCATCTCTCCCGACGACCGTTATCTGTTCGTAACGAATTATTTTCTGAAATCGCTTACGCGCATCGACTTGAAAGCGAAGAACGCGAAAAAAGATCTCGACATCGGCGGACGATGGGATTCGACGCTTGGCATCTCTCCGAACAGAAAACTGCTGGTTGTCGGGACGGGCGTGGACGGCCGCGTCAAGGACGAAAAGAACGACCGGCTGGCGGTCGTTAATATCGATAACGGCCGCTTCGAGTTGTTGGGGACGGCGGAATTAGACGACGAATTGCATTGTTTACAATTCGGCTTCAGCGCCGACAGCCGATTCGCCTATTTCGTCACGCGGCCGCGGAAATCGGCCGCTTTCGCGCTGTACGAAGTCGCGCTGGAAAAACCTTATCGCGTAACGCGAAAGCTGGAAATTCCCAACGCTCGCCTCGAAGGCATTGCCGTTTCCGCCAAAGCCAATCGCATTTTCCTCGGCGACTCGAGAAACCGCCAAGTGGCGGTCGTCGATCTGGAATCCTTCACGCAGTCGGCGTCCTACAAGGTCGCCGGCGACGCCCCGGGACCGCTCGCGCTGAACGCCGCGGAAAATCTGCTGGCCGCGGCCTGCCCCGACGCGAAAAAGATTTACTTCCTCGATCCCGAGGACGGCGCGATCCTCGAGGAAGCGGCCGGCTTCGGCGATGCGCTGTCCGATATGAAGTTTTCCGCCGATGAAAAGCGGCTTTACGCCTTCCATTACCCGACCGAAAACGCCGTGGCCGTGGTCGATCTCGAACCGCTCCTGGAGCGGTGCCGCATCGTCTTCTCCTCGAACCGCGACGGCGGCAGCCACCAGTTATATCTCGTGGGAGCCGAGGGAAAGAATCCGAAACGACTCACCGCGAGCAAAGGAACCGATATCGCGCTCCGCTGGTCGCCCGATGGCCGGAAAATCGCCTTCGTTTCCGATCGCGACGGACCGCCGAAGATTCATCTCATCAAACGAAATGGCGAACCGATTAAGATCTTGGGAAACACGGATCCGCTAGACTTGACGAGCAGGAATAGCACCGAAGCGCCGCTGGCGTGGTCGCCCGATGGCCGGCGGATCGCCTTCATCGCCAATGGTTATCGGGCGATCCGCGCGGTGGACGTGAAATCGGGAGAGGTCGAAAACCTTTTCGAGGGGGACGTGGAGGGTGGATATGCCCAGCACACGAGTCTCTGTTGGGACTCTTCGGACGGGTCGCTGCTGTTCGCCAGCCAGAATTCGGCGACCAGCGAAAGCTCCGCAATCACCCGGCTGGATGTAAAAACCGGGAAAGTTCGAACCATCTATCGCTCGGACGGCTCGACTTTCCGGTTCATGACGCCGGCGATTTCTCGCGACGGCAAGAAAATCGCGGCGGCGCGGGACTATTTCCAACCGGCCCCTTCCACGCCGCTTACGCTGTTGGATGCCGACGGGGGGAAACCGCAGCTTCTCTCTGGCACGGCAGGAATGAATAATTTTTCCCCCCGCTGGACCGCCGGCGGAAATGCCCTCGTCTATGTGGGCCAAAAGGGCAAACGGAACCACATTTTTCTCCTGCGGCTCCCCAACGGCAAGCCGGCGCAGCTTACCGACGGCGATTGGGACGACATCAACCCGGACGTCTGGGGCGAGTAGATGCGGCATCCTGCCGCATTTTAGGTAAAAGCGGCAAGATGCCGCTTCCACAAAGAAAGCAGGGTGGGCCTGCGCTGCGCTTGACCCACCGTACAGATGAATTCACGACGGAAACTATTTATTGATTCTCCGGAAATAAAAATTCGCCCTGCCCCCAGCCTCTCTCCCGGGAGAGATGGGAACGTCACTGTTTCGTTTCCGCCACGTTTCCTTTTGCCTCGATCGGCAGCAGATACGGCCGCAGGCGCTCCATGCTTTTCGGGCCGATGCCGCGGACGCGGCGGAGGTCGGCGATATCGGCGAAGGGGCCGTCTTTTTGGCGCGATTCGACGATCCGCGCGGCGAGGACTTCGCCGATGCCGGGGAGCTGAATGAGTTCGGGCACTTCGGCTCGATTGATATCGACTTGGAATCGGACGGATTGCGGTTCGATCCGCTCGGCGTCGATCGTTCGCCAACTCAGGCCGCCTTGAACGAGAATCCACGCGCCGATGGCCGCTAACGAGACGAGTGCCAAGCCCGCCACGGCCGTCTGATCGGCACGGCGCAAAAGCCAACGTGGGTGGTAGGGCGGGGGCATGGGGAGAGGGGAGAGGGGTGTGCTCAGTTCGATGATATATCGGTATAATCAAGATACACGCGAGCCGGGACGTCCTCGTCCCGAAAACACCATTATCATAGCAAAATGCACAAAGAATTTCAGCAGACGGCTTGGGACGATCGCCTGCGAGCCGATTGGGACGCAATTCTCCGGCTGGCGATTCGAGAGGATATTGGCGAAGAGGGAGATTGGACGACGAATGCGCTGGTGGCGGAGAACGCGCTAGGATCGGCGGCCATCGTGGCGCGGCGGCCGGGATTGGCGGCGGGACTGGCGGCGGTGGAAATGACGCTTCAAGCCGTCGATTCGCGTTTACAATGGATACCGGACCTGGAAGATGGACAGCCGGTAGGGCCAGGGATTCGGGCGGGGATTATCCGGGGACCGGTGCGGGGAATGCTTTCGGCGGAGCGGATCGTGTTGAATTTGATCTGCCGGCTGTCGGGCATCGCCACGCTCACGCGAGAGTACGTCGAGGCCGTCGCCGGCACGAAGGCGCGTATTTATGACACGCGAAAGACCGCGCCGGGCTGGCGGCGGTTGGAAAAATACGCCGTGCGTTGCGGCGGAGGGTGGAATCATCGCGGAGGATTGTTCGAAGCGGTGCTGATTAAGGATAATCACTTGGCCTGGGGAGGCGGAAGCGGGCAATCCACGGCTAACCTGGGCGCCACTGGCATCCTGCCAGTGCCCGACGAGGGGAGAATACGCTATACGCCTGCGGAAGCGGTGCAAATTGCACGTGCGTATGTTGAAAATCATCGAAATACTTCTCTCCCCTCGCCTCTCTCCCCTCACCCCTCGCCCCCAATCATCGTCGAAGTCGAAGTCGATACGCTCGAACAACTTGCAGATGTGCTGCCCGTCGGGCCGGATATCGTGCTGCTCGACAATATGTCGCCCGAACAACTGCGCAATGCGGTGGCGCTGCGCGACCGCTTAAATGCGGCGGTGGAATTGGAAGCCTCCGGCGGGATAAGTTTGCAGACGATCCGCGCGGTGGCCGAATCGGGCGTGGAACGGATCAGCGTCGGGGCGCTGACGCATTCGGCCGCGGCGTTGGATTTCGGATTGGATTGGTTGGAGTAGATGAAGTAGGGGTGAGGGGAGAGAAAAGTGAGATGCGTGCAGTTTCCGAATTGCAACATTGCGGCGAAAGTGGTTGCTGACGGTCAGCCGATGTTGTCGATCGGCATCATTTTCGATCGTGTTTTGTCTGTTGTTTGCCGCAAAATCCACCTTTTGGGAAATCTAACCACCGAAGGTTTCACGGACTAGAAATCTTATTTGACAGCGCACGGAGGGAATCTATAGTGTACTAGATTCGGCATCTCCGAAGGGAGATTCCAGATAAGGACGCTGCAGAGGAAGCTGGGAGCTAGAGGGGCCTCTGCCGCGTCTTTTTTATTGCGCATATTCAATCGAGGGAGAGTAAAATAAAGTATAAGTGTACATGGTGGTATTATATTGCCGAACGAATGATTATAGGGCAAGTCATGCTTTGGTATTGCAATCGTTATGCTGAAGCATAACCCACAAGTCTCGACCGGCAGGCAGAACCTACGGTTAGGCCATTAGGAAAGCTGCGATTGCATGATCTCGAAGTATTTTTCCCATCTCTGGAACGTCGGGCGGCATTTTCGAGATGCCGGGGCGGCTATTCGGCAATGGTATCGGGAAGATGCGCGATATTTCTGCATCAGCACTTTGCTGCACGCCGTTTTGCTTTTGAGTTTGGGACTCGTCCAGTGGAAGGCAATTACGCATTTCGCGGGCGAGGAGAGGGGGCGGGATATCGCTTCGTTCAAACCGGCCGAAACCGACCGCGGATTGCCGCCGGATCGGGTCGAGGTGATTTTCGAGCGGGGACAGGCCCAGTTGGATCCTTCGGTATTGAATCGGGAAACCTTGGCGAAGATGGAGGCGCTGCCCGTCGGCGTCGAGACCGGCCAGCGCGATTTGAAACCGGAGGAGATCGGCGATCCGGAAGGGGATCCGCTCGGTAAAATTTCTAGTTTGATTATCTCCGGGACGGGCGGAACGGGTGATCGCGGTTCCGGCGGAGTGAGCCGGCCCGGTCCGGGACCCGTGCCGGGGCCGGGCAAGGTGGGAGCTTTGGGGCTGAGGACGAAAAAAGGGCGGCGGCCTTGGGGCGTTACCGAGGCGGAAGACCGCGCCGTGGGGGCCGCGTTGAATTGGCTGGCGCGGCACCAGACCTTGCACGGTCCGTGGAGTTTGGACCATCGCAGCCGTTGCAAGGCGAATGCCTGCTCGGGGGCGGGCTTGTTCAAGTCGGACGCGGCCGCGACCGGCCTGGCGATTCTGCCGTTTTTGGCCGCCGGCGAAACGCATAAGAGCAAGGGCACTTACGAGAAGCACGTCGGCCAGGGTTTGGCGTGGCTGATCAAGCAGCAGAGCCAAACCGGCGACTTGTCCGGCGCGAAAGACCCCCACGATCCCAACGGAAAGCCGATGTACGCGCACGCCATCGCCACGCTGGCCCTGTGCGAAGCCTACTGCATGACCAAGGACGATCCGAAAACCTTCGACGAGCGGCTCGGCGCGGCGGCGCGGAAAGCGGTGGCCTATATCGAACGGTCTCAGAACGAATCGACCGGCGGATGGCGTTACACGCCCGGCGAAACGGGCGACACCTCGGTCTTCGGTTGGGACCTGATGGCGCTGAAGAGCGCCCAATTGGCGGGCATCGAGGTGAATTCGACGGTATTGGATCGAGCGCAAATCTGGCTGAATTCGGTGGCCAAGGGGGAGAACTTGGGATTGTATTCCTATCAGCCGTATCGCGAAGTTACGCCCACCATGACCGCGGTGGGAATGCTCTGCCGGCAATACTTGGGCATCGCCCCCAAGGATCCGTCGATGCTGGAAGGCAAAACCTACCTGCTGCAAAATCTGCCCGACGATGCGATCGGCAGGAATAGCTACTATTGGTACTACGCCACGCTGACGATGCACAATTTCAGCGATGCGGATTGGGACGATTGGTATCGGAAAATGCGGCGGATTCTGGTCGAATCGCAGGCCGCGGAAGGTTGCGCGACCGGCAGTTGGGACCCGGAGCGGCCGAGCGCCGATTTCTACGGGCAGCAAGGGGGACGCTTGATGATGACCTGCCTGAACGCCATGACGCTCGAAATCTATTACCGCTATTTGCCGTTGTTTCAGACCGATTCGCTGTTGCCGAAAGGGCCTGGGGCGATTCCGGCCGCGGAGACGAAAAAGGGAGAATCGGAGGGGAAGTAGGAACGGCGTATGTGTTTCTAAGACAGCTTACGGTTCCCGCTTGATTTTTCGCTCCAACTCTTGAATCTGCCGCTCGACATTCTCGAAGCGCGGCGGCCAGGATTTCGCACGAAGTTGGCGGACGGTGTCGGCGGCGTCTGCCCACTGCTTTTCGTGGATTTGCGCGGCGGCCAACTTGAGCAGACCGGTCGGCTCCAGCGCGCGCAGCCGGGCGACTTGCCGCCACTCCACGATAGCTTCGGCCCAGCGGTTTTGGCTCTCGCGGATTTCTGCCAGCATCGCGTGGCTTTCCGCTTCGGAAGCCAGCACTTCGACGATCGAGGCGTAAGCCCGTTTCGACTCGCGCTCCTCGTGCAGTTCGGCCAGTCGGCGGCCCAATTCCTGGTAGAGGTTGATGTCGCGCCGCGAGCGCCGCAGCGAGGCGAGCAACTGGCAAATCGCCCCGTGCTTGTCGTTTTGCTTGTCGCAGCAATCGACCAGCGCTCGGTGGATTTCCGCGTCGTTGGGCTGCAAATCGCAGGCCAGGCGGAGTTGGGCGACGGCTTTCTCGTACTGCCCGCGCTCGGAATAGACCTGGCCCAAGGTCTTGCGGACGAGTGGATTTTCGAGTCCGGTTTTCGCGGTTTGTTCGTCGAGCTTGGAGAGGTAGGCTTCGAGATCGTCGCAATCGCGGAGCACGTCTTGGAGCGTATTCAAGGCTTCGGCCCTCTTCCGAGAATCCGGCCCCCAGCACACGACCGCGCCGAACGCGGCCTCGACCGCTGCGGGCGTCTCGTTCAAGGTTTTATAGCATTTCGCCCGATTGGCGTAATAGCGGGAGAGCTGCTCATCGGCGGCGTCTCGCCGCGGTTGATTACGCTCGTGCATGGGTATCAACACTTCGTAATACTTCAGCGCGCGCTTGCAGAGTTCTCGCCGCAAATCGCCCGCGGAATATTCTTGTTGCAGACAACTTTCCGCCACGGCGGCGATTGCCTCCTCGTTCCACCGGTCGTGCTTGCGGAGATAGTCTTCGGTTTTTTGCAGGGATTCGAACAAATCGGTCTTCCGGCGGGTGTGGAAAAAGGCCGTGATGAGTTTTGCGCGGTATTCGAGATTATCGGGCCGGCTCTCGACGAGCGATTGCAGGAGCGCGATCGATTCGCCGTACCGCCCTTGATTCTGTAGATAATTGACGAGCTTGAATTGTCCACCCTCGTCCAACAATTTTTCGGCCTGGGCGGAGAGCAGAATTTCAATGGCGCGGCCGAAGCGATCCAAGCCTTGGGCGAGATAATCGGCCACGTTGCAGATAATCCGCCCATTACGTTTATTTTGGGTATAAATCTCCTCGGCGGCGCGGTAAAAATCGGCTTCGTGCTCGGTCCAGAATACCGCCGGACAATTCTTGAAGCAAATCGGCAGGTTATCGACGCGACGGAACCGCAATTCATCGCACAGATGCGCCAGCAACAATTGCAAGAGCCGGTCGGAGAGTTTCGCGTCGAGGTCCTGCGCCTCTTTGCGCCAATCCGTCAAGCGATTTCCGTAGTTATTCCAGAAGCTTTGCCCTGCCTGCCGCCACTTGGGTTGGCGATCGCGGCATTCGAGCAGGAAGGCGATGCCCTCGGCGGGACCGCATAACCGGCGGACGCGCTCGCAGAGGTCGTTCGCGAGGCTTTTGTATTGCCGCACATGACGCCGCAAAAGTACGAGTGCTTTCCCGAAAGCGAACGATTTCAAGTCGGCGGCGGCCGCGGCGATTTTTCGGTCGTGGGCATCTTGATAGACGGAACCGAGCATCGTAATCAGCCGCGCGTCGAACGCCGCATCGCCGGAGGGGAGTTCGACGAGAATCTTTTCATGCAAAGTGCGATAGAGCGCTTCGCCTCGCAGACCGGCTACTGGCCCCTTTTCCCGCAAGGCTTGGAGATGAATCTCGAAAATGCGGGCTTTCAACTCATAAACATTCCGCGCTTTCATCTCCCGTTCAAGTTGCACGCGCAATATCTCCACCGCTTGGGTATATTGGCCCGCCTGACTGAGATAGGAGATGTAATCGTTGAAGATCGGCTGCTCGCATAGCGGCTTGAGGCGGCTTTTTTCGCCGGTCCCCTCCCTTGCCCTCTCCTTGAAGGCTGCGGAATAGTGCTCGATTTCGGCCGCAAGCAAATCGAGGGCCGCTTGGCGGCGTTTGTAGTTCCACAGCGCTCCGGCCCAGGTACGAGCCATATCCAGCCGCTGTTGCGCATCGGGCTTGGAGGCCGCATAAAATGACTCCAGTTGCCGCAGTTGCTCGGCGGCGAGTTTTTCCTGGGGAATGACTCCCAAACCGGCCAGAAAATCGGCCATCAGCTTTTCTTCGCCGGGCGACCATTGGCGTTCGAATGCACGCTTAAGCGCGGCGAGCGACTTTTCGACGTGCGGACCGGGCTGGTTGCGCAGTTCCGCCGCGCGGCGCGCGGTCAGCGATTCCAGAAGATCGAGAGCGCGGCGATCGACGTCGGTCGCGGCGCGGGTGCGCAATTCGGCGATGCGTTCGGCCAGCGAATCGACGGCGGCTTCCTCGCGGATCTCGCCGATCACCGCGCGCGACGCTTGCAAAAAGGGATAGATCTCCCCGGCGGTGTGGCCGGAAGTGCTATCGGCCAGACACGCAAGCAGGCGGAAATCGCGGCACGCGCGATACAAGGGGTGCAGTCGATTCTGGACATATTGCGACGGATTGGACGATTTTTCGAGCAGGGCTTGGAACGCCCACAGGATTTCCGGCTTGAGCGCCGACGGCAAGGGTCCTTGGCCGTCGGTCCAAGGCTGGATTTGCGCGTTCAGCCATTGATCGATTAGCCCCTCGTTCATGGTCTTGTAGGTTTGCCGCAGCGATTTTTCGTATTCGGCGCGGCGGCCGACGGCCAAATACCAATCGCTGAGCATGCGATATTGGTCCGGTCCGAGTTCGTCGCCGGCGGCCACGGCCTCAAAGGTCGCGATCGCTTCGGCAAGTTTGCCTCGTTCGGCCAGCACATACCCCAAGGCCGCCCGCCAGCGATTGTCGGCATCGCCGGCGCGAATCCAATCGTTCAAGGCCGCTTCCAAATCCCGGGGCCGGTCGAGCGCAACGAGCAACTCGAATTTGAGCAGTTTCCATTGCTGGTTCTCGGTTTGCTCGGCAAGTTCCCGGGCAATGTTTAGGTCGAGGAAATCCATTAGACGCCGGACAAGCGCGGGCGCGGCGGTTTTCCGCGCGGCGAGGTTCAAGACCGTCACCAGATAGCGATTTCGCAGGGCATAATCCAACTCCGCCCGCAGGTAAGCGGCTTCGTCGGAGGTTTTGTCGATTTTCGGCGGTTCGACGTCGAGCGTTTTCCAGCAGATTTCCGCCGCTTTTTCCAGATGGCGGTCCAAGAGCAAATCGAGATACAGCCGTTCGGCGGCGATCCATGTTGCTAGCGAATCGGCGTACTTTGCTTCCTCGCGGGCTAGCCGGTCGGCGAATTCCTCGCGCGTCTTCCGCAGATTTTCGGCTCGTTTCGTGGCCAGTTCGGTCCGCGCGAGCTTTTCGGGATGTTCGATGGCCTTGTTTTTCGCTTCCAGCCGCCCTTGCAACATGCGATCGGTCAATTGATGCAGCGACTTTGCGCGTTCGAAATTTTGCCGCTCGGGCGGTTGGTCGCCGTATAGTTTGCCGAGCAGATCGAACGCTTCGTTTTCGTACTTTTCCGACCACTGTTGGTTCAGCAATAGCTGGAACAGGAGGGAAATGCACTCGGGGCGGTACTTTTTGGGAGCGTCGGCCGCAAGTTGCCGCACGAAAGCAAGGTACTCCTCCGGTTCGGCGGAGAAGGAAAGAATATTTCGCGCCGCTTGGAGGAGCCGATATTTTCGCTCCGCGTCCGCTTCCGCCGCCGCGCACTCTTGCAAGCGGCGGGCGTAGGTTTTCCACTCCACTTTTTTGACGATCGTATCGTTGCCGCGCAGCCAACCCGCGAACCGGTCGATTTCTTCCACGCCGAGGCGGTCGAAATTCCCGGCGAATATTTTCGCCAACTCCTTCCGCAGTTGGAGGCCGCCTGCCGTCTGTTGGAATCGCCAATGATCGATGATCTGCTGGGCAATCGAATATTGAGTTTTATGCCGGACATAGAAGAGCGCCGTATCGACAAGCTGTTTTTGCCAACGCTCGTCGATGCGATAGTTTCCGTACCGATCGACGTCGTGCCCGCGGTTCAGAATCCATTCCATCGCGGCCTGCAAACGCGCCGCCGCGGCCGAGGCAAGGGCATCGCGGCGACCCTCCGCGAACCATTTTCCCACGATCGCCGGCACTTCGTCGCCGCGGTCGGTGTAGTAGATCGCATCGAGATATTGGGTATAAGGATCGGCGGATTCGGGATTCTTTTCGATCCATCGCGCCAGATAGCCGGTCAGTTCTTCATAGCGATCCTGCGTGCGTAGCGATTCGGCGTAAGCGCCGCGCAATTGCGCGATTTCGTTGGATTCCCAGGGCACGTCGGATGCCAAAGCGCGGTCGGCCCATTTGCGAACGGCCTCGAATTCCTGCCGGCTTTGCAGATTTTGCAGATATTGCGCCTGCGCAGCAATATCGCGGGAATGCGTTTCGGCCAGTTCTTTGTAGAGGGACAACGCTTCGTCGGCCCGATCGCAATTGGCAAGGCATTCGGCCCGCTGCCGCATCCAATGCTTCGTGGCGAGTTGGTGTTCCGGCTGCCGAGCGAAAACAGATTCGAGGGCGTCCAGGAGGGTAAGGCGTTCATTGTTTTCCAGCACGCCGGCGGATTGGTCGAGAAGGTAATTCGCCAAATAAAGTTCGTCAGACACATTCGCCCTCACCCCCGGCCCCTCTCCCATGGGGAGAGGGGAGATTTTCGCTTTCGCCAAGGTTGCCGATTCTTGAAGGAAGTGTTTTTTCAATTCTTCGTTGCGCCGCGCGGATTTAAGCGCCGCATAACGCAGCCAGCGGAGACCGGCTTTTCCCTCGGCGAGCTTTTCGGCGGCGGCGAGTTGTTCCATCGCGCGGGCCCATTGCTGGCTTTGGGCGAATTGCATGAAGAGCGCGATTCGGTCGTCGAAATCGGCCTTGTCCGCTTTCAACGCCTTTTTCGCGTCGATGAGCTTTTTGCCCGGATCGCGGAGGAATTGGATTTGCTCGCGGCCGGAATGCTCGCGGTTTGTGTTTTGAACGTAATTGCCGTTATCCAAACGAACAATCGTTTGCTTGCTCATGCCGACCAGGCGGCCCTTCTCATCGCGGGATTCGATTTTTCCTGCCCACCATGCGCCGGCGACATCGACGAAATCGCCGAATTGCTGCTTGCCGGTCGTTTTTCCCGTGTGGCGGCTTTCGATCGAAAGCACGACGCTCCGCTCGACGTCGATCCGCACGAGCGTTTCGTTCTTCTCGTCGCCCGGATACTTGAAGGTCAACGTAACTTGGCCGTCGCCGGTGCGTTCGAGCGACACTTTTTGGTTGCGATAGGAATCTTCCAGCGAGTCGAGCACGAAACCGGGCAGGCCGATCGGCGGCCGGGCGAGGTCTTGCTCGACTGCTTGCCGCAAGCGGCCGAGTTGGAAAGAACGGTTGAAAACGCCCCGTTCGCGGCCGTCGCACCATTGGACGGTTGTCTGCCCGCCGTCGGATGCCGAGCGGACGAGCCACGAATTGGCGTTCGCGAGGAAGGTGGCGTTGGACTTATGCGTGAGATTGCCGAAGCGGGGATCGAAACCGTCGGACTGCACGTCGATTTGCAATCCGCCGTCGGCGAGGGCGAACTGGGCTTTCCGCAACAGATTCTTCGAAATCGCGCGGATTTCCTCCGGCCAATCGGTCTCTTTTTCGGGCGGTTTTTTCGCTGCCGCCGCCGGCGGCAATGTGCCGAATAGCGCGTCGAGCAAATTGCCGTTCCTACGGAGTCCCGACGAGTATCTTTCCCAAACGGGCTTGGCAAGCCTGTTGCCGACTTCGAATTTTCCGGCATAATCTCCAAACGAACTTCGACTGCGATCGTAACTTCGCCCGAGCGTTTGGAAGCCGCGAACGGTCGAGGCGCCTAAGTGCGCGATGCCTAAGTCGCCCTCGCCGGCATAGCGGTCCCCGGCGTTCAGCGACAGTAGTTGTCCTTCCTCTGGATATTCGATCACCGGCATTCCCAGCATTTGCAATGAATGCGTTGCCCTACCCAGCGATACTGTTTCGGTTTCGGTTACCGTGGAGAAAGTCGGATATTTTTCCTGAGCGCCATCTTCGTCCCAAGTCTCGGGTCTTACGGTTGAAGTGATTAGCCTGGTTAGCGAATCGAAGTCTTGAGATTCGCCCAACTTGCGGCGTGTCTCGTATAGTTGATTACCCCGGTTGACTCCGGTAAAAAAGGAAAACCCTTTTCCATCGGCCTCGCCGTAGCTCCAGTTCAGATTCTTGGAAAGCGGCACGACTAAATCCGCTACGGGATAAATCCGCTCTTGCGGAATGACGTTCGCGTCGCGGCCCAGGCCGGCGAGCTGCCGCAAGACCGAGTTTCGCAAACCGAGCCGCCAGCCGCCGGCGCGTTTCATTTGCTGCTGGACGAGTTCGAAGTCGGCCTTCTCGCGTCCTTCGGCGAAGAACTTTTCGCCGTCGCGCATTTGGAAGCCGCGTTTCACCTTGAAGCGTTCGCGGTCGGCGTCGCTTTCGAGCACCAACAGCGAGGTGTACGGCGTGATGATGTGATATTCTTCGGAGAGCGCGATGATATCGTCCTTGATCGCCGACGTCGCGCCTTGCCGCAAGAGTTGATCGAGGTGCATCCGCGCCCAGAGCCGGGGAATGAACGAATTGCCTTCCTCGGCGTTCTTGAGCGAAAGGGTTTTTTCGAACCGCACTTCCCTGTCGCCCTGCCGGCCGGTAACGAGGACCTCGCCCGACTGCTCGGCGCCTTCCGGCAGATAACGGCCGAGGAGGATTTGCTGCGATCCGGCGGGCAGGTTCGGCAACTGTTCGGGATAGACTCGCGCCACGCGCAGGCCGCCGAACTGGACCTTCAAATCGCTCAGCGCGGGCCGGGTGATTTCCTTGAGCAGATCGAAGGCGACCGCCTGCGGGCCGCGTTCGCCGGTGATTTGCCGCATCGATCCGCCGCCCAGCGAGGCGATCGCCTTCAGCACGCCCGACTCGAAAGTGCTGCCCACCGAAACGGAATGGCAGACGATGTTTTTTCCGCGATATTTATCGTCGTACATCCGACCGATTCTTGCGGAAACCGCCGCGGGATCGCCATCTCCGGTGGTGGGGATGCCGTCGCCGACGTAGATAATGCGGGTATTCTTGCCCGCGCGCTCCAAAGCGTTTTGGAAGGCTTTTTCCAAATCAGTCCAGCCGAGCGCGGTGCGGCGGTCGAGGAACTGCCGGGCGGCATCGATGTTTTTCGCTTCGGCGGCGGCGGCTTTCTCGAAGGCCCAATCGCAATCTACGTCGATGCACGCTAAATTGAAGGTGTCGCGCGGCGCGAGCGAATTAAGCACGGCAGCGATAAACTCCGCCTGCCTCGCTCGCTGCTCCTCATCGAGCGAGGCGGAAGTATCGGCCAAAATTAGCAGGTCGAGCGGCTCCTTGCCGACGAGCAAATCACGGTCGTCCTGCATTGTCGGCGCGGGCGGCGCGAGCAGCAACATAAAAAAGCCGTCGTCGCCCCGGCGGTGCGGGATGAGCGTTATCTCGGATTGCTGCCCGTCGAGCTCCGCCACGACCTCGAAATCGCGGTTGGGCGTATATTCCTTGGCCGCGAATTCCACGTGGGCGGAGTGTTCGGTGCGATCGCTCCGTACCGTATGCGTGGGCGAAGCGACGCTTTTTAGCGGGACGGCCGAGTTCAGTTTCACGTCGATCGACAATTCGCTGAGCGGATGCAGCTTGAGCATCTCGCTTTGCAAGGTGTAACTATAGCGGAACGTATTGCCCACCAGCGGCAGCACTTGCGTGTAAACGATGCGGATGCGCTTTTCGGCGTGCGGTTCGATGGGGAATACGCGGGCTTTGAACAGATTGCCGCCGGCCCACTCGAGCAGGCCGGGATCGCGCTTCTCGCGGAGGATTTCCTCGTAGATTTCCCGGGCGCGCTGCTTTTCGACGATATCGGCCTCGACCAGTTCGTTGCCGATCCACATGCCGAAACCGGAAATCGAGGCGTCTTGCTGCAGGGGGAAATAGAATACGCCTTCGAGGCGGCGGTCGGTGTGGTTGGCGAACGACTCTTCGACGGTGGTGCGGGCGATCTGGTCGCGGATTTCCACCGAAACCTTGTGATAGCCCACCGTGAGCGGCTCATTGCGGCCATCGACGTTCGCCACCAGCGAACCGAGCGACTCCAGCACTTCGCTCCCCTCGAAACCTTTGAGCCACTTGGGTTCCTGCTTGAGTAGGATGAGTTTTTCCTTCTCGACGCGATAGACGCCGGTTTCCTTCACGTCCATTTTTTCTTCGCCGGGACCGAGCAGCGTAAGGGGAACGACGCGCCCTTCCTCCGCCGATGCCGCCTTATCGACGGCGATCTTGATCTCGCCGGAAAACAGGCGGATTTGCCTGGGAGTGCTCAATTCGACGAGCGTGCCCGGCCCGGCGGCGATTTGCGATTTTCCCGCCAGCCGCGCCGCGACCGCATTCGCCCCGCGGGGATCGGTTTGCAGCCAATCGCCGGGCTTGAGCAAAATGTTGCCGCAGACGGGCGTCCAGCGTTCGGCCATTACCGGCTTGATCGAAACCATGCCTTGCACGTCGGTCACTTTGCCGATGCGGCCGTCCTCGGTAAGCGCGTCGCCGACGACGAATAAATTCTCATCGACCGGTTGGTTTACGTTGAGCACGGTGAGCGAGCATACGGGCGTTCGGCGGCCGTCGCGATCGGCCAGCGTTTCGAGCGAATGCAGGAGTTGCGTGGCGGCATCGACGCGGGCTTCGACGAGCACGGTATTACCGTCGTCGGCCGTTTGATAGCGATAAACGTCGTATTCTTTGCCGTCGATCTTTTCGAGGACCGGCCGGACCGCGACCGCGCGCAGGTTTTTTCGCATTTTCGGCGAAATTTCGCCGTTTGCATTGAGAAGCGGCACGAGATCGAGCGATTTTGTTTCCGGCCGATAATACGGCGACGGACCGGACGCGGCCCGATTCGCCTTCTCGTCGATTTTCCACAGTTTTTCGCCGCGAGCGATTTCGTAAGTGCCGTCCGGGCGATTCACGCGCAAGGATTTCGCGCGATCGATCCAGGCTTCAGCCGTTTTGGACCGTTGATCGGCCTGCATGATGTTCAGATGCAGCGAATCGGCCTTTTCGACCTTCTCCAGAACGGAGTCGAGCGTAACGGCATTGTCGCCGGAATTCGCGGCGATGAACCAAGCGGCCGCCGCGACGACCGCGGCCGCCGTCGCCGCCAAAACGCGCCCTGCAAGAATGAACATTGGGGATTTCCTTATCGAATGGGGAGTTCTATTAGCTTGAGTCTGCTCGGTGACATGCCCACGCTCGTCGTGGGCATGTGATTCACGATGCAAGGACGCCTTCATGCCCACGTCAAGCGTGGGCATGGCACCGGTATCGGAAGCGGCATTTTGAAATATCTCGGTGGATTCTTCGCGCAGCCGGGCGAGAAAATGCTCGTCGGGCGGGATTGCCGCGCGTTGTGCGGCGCGCAGCAGTTCCGCCAGGCGATCTTCACTCCAAGGATTATGCTTTGTCATCATGGAACGTGCTCCTCGTTTTCCAAGGAACAACCGGCGGTCTTTGCGAAAGATGCCCGAAAGGCTTGCCGCGCCCGGGCGAGTTTCGAGCGAATCGCCGCGGGCGTTGAATTTTCCGCCGCGGCCAACTGCTCGACCGCGATCTCCTCGATATATTTCGCCACCAACAGCGTTTCGTAATCGCGGGGAAGTTCGGTGAGCGCCGCGCGAACCGACTCGGCCAGTTCGGCCGATTCCAACGCCGCGCCGGGATCGGCCTGCCGATTTTCCAGCCAAGACAAGAGTTGCGAGACCATCGCGCAGCCGTCCTCGCCGGGCTTCAATCGGTCGCGCCGCTTGCGTTTGCGGAAATACAGCGCCACGTTATTGCGGGCGATGCCGCTAAGCCACATCCACAACGAGCCGCGGCACAAGTCGAATTGGCGCGCGGCGCGAGCGGCGGCCATCAGGGTCTCTTGAACGATGTCGGCTACCTCGGCCCGATGCGGACCCAATTGCCGGGCGACCGATTGCCAGAGCGGTGCGGCGAATTCATCGTAGAGCGCGTGCCACGCCTCGGGCTTGCCTTCACGCAAACCGAGCGCGATTTCGCGTTCTCGATGTTCGTCCATTAGGGGTGGGGACAGGTAACGGGGGAAGGGAAACGGCAATTCGCGTAGCCACGGCTTCCACGCGGAGGTGCGCGGGGGCGAGCATTCGATCGAATAAAGGTAAATTGTATTTCCTATCACCCATAAACGCCATGCACAGATATCTATGCGCAGGAGACGGTTTTTGAGTCGAAATAATTTCCGAACGCGATCTTACTCGACGCATTTCGAGCAATCTAATCCCTTGCAGAGTAGAGACCCTGCGTTTGGTTGAGATTGTCGCTTCTCAAAAATCAACGGAAAGCGAACCGAGGGGTTTATCCCCTCGGCTGGAAGTGCGATATCGTTCGACGGTTCTAGCCGAGGGGATAAACTTCTTTCGTAAGCGTTCACGCCCCGGTCGGGGACTGGTCCATTTTTCGGCGGGAAAACGTATTTTGTGGACAAACGGCAGGCCGAAAACATGGACCTGTCCCCTTCCCGCGGCGCGAGGGGGACAGTCCCATTTTCGCGGCGATTAAGCACTTTTTACGGCACCATCATCTTTTGCGCCGCGAAAATCGGGACAGTCCCCTGTGAACGGTTACCTTCTTTCAACGTCTGTGTGAGACGTTACACTACATTCCGCGCAGCTCATTGCGCGGCTTCGCATTCGGCGGTCTTTCGATCCATGAAATCGTCCGTCAGCAGACCCTCCTCGAAAAGGAGATTGAGTTGCCGCAAGCGCCCGGCGACTTGTTGTTTGGTGAACTTAGGCTTCTCCGCTGTCGAATCGGCGGGCGCGACCGCGGCTTTGGATTCGGGCGCAGGCGGCGCAGGAGGGCGTCTCGCGCGTTTGGGCGGTGGCACGGCGGAGGGAGAGAATACCAATACTTGCAGGTCCGCCGCCGGGACCAGATGCCGCCACAGGAACGCTTGCATCCGGTCTTCCGTGGGTACCGACGCGCGAACGATCTCCCGTCCGCCAATTTTCGCGCGGCCTTCGATGACAAGCCCCAGGGGATGGTCGGTCTCCGACAAATCGGTTTTCACCACCAGCCGCGTTTCCGTTTGAGTTCCCTTCAGTACGCAGGGCGCCGAAGAAAAACCCGTCGGCGGATTTTTCAAATCCAGTTTGATATCGCCGACGAATCCGTCCTTCCGGAGGGCGCGGACGGTGAAGGGACGGCTGCCTTTGCCGTTCAGCGCGTTGCCGGAAGGCACGGCGAAGAGCGCGAAATCGGGTTGCGGCGGGCCGATGCGCAGCCGGTACGCATACTCCGCCCCGCCGTTGCGCGCCGTATCGCCCAGATGCACGCAGTAGATGCCGTCCGCGGGCAGTTTGAAAGTCAGATAAGAATCGGCGGGATGCGTGTTCACGCCGGATTCCTCATTTTCGCAATCGTCGTTATGGGCCAACGGTTTGCCGGCCGCATCGGTGATTTTCAATAGCGAATCGAGCGGGGAATCGAGCCGGCGCGCGGCAACCTGCGCGACGATCTCCTCGCCCGCGCGGCCCGAAAATCGAAAGACATCCCAATCGTCCGGCCGGTCGATGCGGCCGTTGACGATGACCGGAAGCTCCACCTTCTGCGCGTTCGACGGTTCGTCGTTGGATTCCTTTTCGAGGTATTCGGGCAACTCGTTCAGGGCGAAAGGCAAACGATTGGAAATGTAGCCGTTTTTCCGCGCGGCGACCGAATGGATTTCAGGTTCCGCATCGGAATCCGGCATAATCGGGCCGGCATTTTCGAGGTTCCAACCGTACATTTCGATCTTCGCCGCCGCGCCCGATCTGCCGCCCAAGGGAAAAATGCTCGTTACGAAAGGCAGTTCGCCGATCGTCGCGCGATAGACGAAATCCTCCCGGCCGCGGTAGAGGGCGTCGGCAATCGTGAAAAGATAATCGCCGTCGCTCGGCACTTCGAAAAAAATAACCGGATCGGGATGGAATCGGTAGTCGTCGTTATATACCAGTGCTTTGCCTTTGGCGTCGGAGAGCGTCAGCACCGGCTGAAACCAGCCGGGCACGGCGTCGGCGATAAAGGGAACCAACTGCCGCGCTTGGACGAAGAGTACGAGCCGCTGCCCCTTGCGGGCTTCGAATCGGTAGCGATTCACCTCGCCGGAAGCGATTTGCCCGTTCGCAATACAGGGCAAATCGATACGCTGCTCGACTTCGTTTTCCGGCCGCTTGCGAACCGCGGTCTCCTCCTTGCCGAGCACCTGAAGCGGGGCGCTGATCATGGGCTTTCGCGTGAATTCGGGCAGTTGGCCGACGTGGAAAACCAGCGGATTCGATACGCCCCGCTGCGTGATCAGCCGCACTTCGCGCGGGCCGGGTTCCGCGTCGGGGGCCACCGTAATCTCGGCCATAATCAGGCTGGAAATCGAATTGCAGGCCGGCGCCTGCACGAACTCGACCATGCGCCGCTCGATTTTTGCGATCAGTTCGCGCGTTGAATCATCCTTTTCCGCTCTTCCTTGCTTCAACTCGTTGAGTTGCTCCCTCAACAAAGCGACTTCTTGAGCGCCTAATCTTCGATAATATTCGAGCACCTTGGCTTGAACGCCCAGGCCGGATATCAACACCTCCTTAATGCCGTCCAAGCCTTGACCTCCCAAGCGGATTTGGAAGGTTGTGCCCTGCCGCCCGCCGGCCGGATAGACGAAACCGATATACGGCCTAACCTGTGCCTGCGCCGCGGACGCCATCGCCATCACGCCGACGAAAATCAGCATGGATAGCCGCACTTTTCGCAAAAGCCCCCGTTTCTCCTGCACGATGAAAAGCATGTTACATGATCTCCGTCAATAGGCCCGCCGACTTCACGTTTTCCGCTGCGGAGGGCAGCACGCGGGCCTCAATGCCCAGGGGATGAGGCAGCCGGGCGTTGGCGTCGATGCCGGCCAAACGATAAATGCTCCCCAGCAAATCCACCGGATAGACCGGCCGTTCCTTGACCTCTTCGGCCTTGGCATCCGACGAACCCACCACGTGCCCGCCCTTGAATCCGCCCCCGGCGACGAGGACCGAAAAGACGTTGCCGTAATGGTTGCGGCCGCCGTTCCAGGGCGGTTGCCAATCGACTTTCGGACCTCGGCCGAATTCGCCGCAGCACCAGACCAGCGTGCTCTCGAGCAGGCCGCGGTCGTGCAAATCGGACAATAACGCCGCCAAACCTTGATCGAGTTGCGGGCATTGACGTCGCATGGTCGCGAAATGATTGCTGTGCGTGTCCCAGCCGCCGGGATAGTTGATCACCACGTAGGGGACGCCGATTTCGACCAACCGCCGCGCCGCCAGGCAATCCTGCCCGAAGTTATGGCGGCCGTAGCGATCGCGCAATTCCGCTTTCTCTTTGGAGAGGTCGAAGACTTCCTTGCCCGAACCTAAGATCAACTCGTACGCCGCGTTCTTGGCTTCCTCCGCCGTCGCCAACTGGGGACTGGCCGCCATCAGGTTGCCCATCGTGTTCAGCTTGCCCAGCAATTCGCGCCGCTCCTTCTGCCGGTTGTCGGGGATTCCGCGGGCGACGATTCCTTCTACTTCGAAGCGGAACGCGTTGGGGTCGCCACCCGTGGCGAAGGGCTTGTATTTCGGCCCCAAAAAGCCCTCTTCGGAAAACCGCCCCTGCGCCCGCGTCAGCACGACGTAGGGCGGAATCAATCCCTTGTACCGGGGACTCTTGAACAACGAGAACACCGCGCCGACGCTCGGATATGCCAGCCGCTCGCCGGGCGCGTGTCCGGTTTGCATCAAGTACGCGGCCGTTTCATGCCCGTTGTTGCGGTGCGTCATGCCGCGGATGAGCGAAAACTTGTCGGCCTGTTTCGCCAACTGCGGAAACAGTTCGCCGAGTTGGATTCCATCCGCATTCGTGGGGATCGCCTTCGCCAAATCGCCCATGTATTCGCGGCCTGCTTCCGGTTTCGGATCCCAGGTGTCGATGTGCGACATACCGCCCCACAAAAATACTTGAATGACCGACTTGGCCTTGACGGTTGCGGAAGTTTTTTCCGGCTCCGCCGCCGCAATTGCGGGAGAGTCGCCGACCAATCGATCGGCCAGCATCAAACCCATCGTCCCGTGAACACCTCGGCGCAGGGCCTCGCGGCGCGAGAATCCCTTTGCATTCTCTGAATTTTGATTTTCGCTCATGGTTTCAACTTCCTTATGTTCGCCCCAGGGATGCTCTTAGCGCCAATCCCAAAATCCTGTCGGTTGGGGTGGCAGAACAACTGCCACCCCAACGAATTGAGGTTTTCGATAAGTCCTTAATGACGATAAAGAAACTCGGTGCTATTGATCAACGCCCAGGTGATATCCACCCAAGCTTCGCGTCGCCGGATCGGTGGTATATTGACCGGCTTTGCCGCAACGGCGGATTTGTTCGTTGCCCCCGGCTTGTTCCCTGCGCCGGGCTTGTTCGTTGGTCCGGTTTTGTTCCCTGCCCCTGGCTCTTTCGGCTTGGGGAACCTGCAGTATGCCAGTACGCACTCCATCTCGTCGGCCGTCGGCGGACGCGAGAGAATCGTCAGGTAAAGATCCTCCACGATCGCTTCCGGCTTGCGGCCCGACTCGAAGATCGCTTTCAATCCGGGGCCTTGATCGATTTTGCGCTGGATATGACTCGAATTCAACAAGTGCAGCCACTGGGCGGCGACCGGCTTGTTGTCGCGCTCGTTTTCCATGCCGGTGGCCCGCGCGGAACGTCCGAACAGGGTCAAAAACGGACTGGTGATGCTGCCGTCCGCGATCGAGATGGCGGGCTTGTCAGCCGGGATGTACGTAAAAGGCTCGGGAATCGGGCTGGTATAGAGGTCCGTCGTGCCGGAAATCTTGTTGATCGCGTCGATCAGCACTTCCGCGTCCAAGCGGCGCATCGCGTAACTGCCGAAGTTCGCCTCGGCTTCCTTGGCGTCGGGCTTCGGCACGGAGGAATACTGGTAAGCGTCAGAGTTCAAAATCAAACGGTAGAGGTGCTTCAGATCGTAGCGGCTGGCGATCAGCTCCTTTTCCAGATACGAAAGCAGTTCGGGATTACTCGGCGGATTGTCCGCGCGGATGTCGTCCGGCTCGTGGACGATGCCCCGTCCCAGCAACCACGCCCAAACGCGGTTCGCGATGCACCGCGCGAACCAGGGATTTTTCCGCTCGATCAGCCAATCGGCGAAGACCTCGCGCGGATCCCGGTTCGGCGGCAAGTCGATTTTCGTGCCGTCGGGAAAAACTGCCAAAAGCGGCGCGGCGGCTCCCGTCGCATTCTTGTCATTTACGCCATCGGCTTTGAACGGATCCCAAAAAACGTGCTCCTCCTTCCATTCGCGCGTGGGCTTGTATCCGATCTGCGAAAAGAAAACGGTCATGCCCGCCAAGCGGTCTTTCGGCCAATTTTCGGCCCGCGATCCCATGAAAGTCAAGGCCACGGCGGCGGCGGTTCCTTCCGGCGTTTTGTTTTGCAGGGCGCGGTAGAAATTCACCGGGCCGACGCGGAAATTGCTGCCGCTCGAGGTGAGCATCTCGCGGACGAACTTGTCGTAGGGCTTGTTTTCGGCGATCGACGCCCGCACCCAGCGATGATACGCCTGGGCCGCGTTGGGCCAAAGATTTACGGGAAATTCCGCCTTGATCCGCAGAATGTCGCCCCATTTCATGGCCCAGTAATCGGCGAACTCGTCTCGTTCCAGCAAGCGGTCGATCAGGGCTTGGCGCTTGTTCTCGGCGTCGGGATCGCGAATGAAATCTCCGGCTTCTTTCGCGGTGGGCAGCGTACCGATAACGTCCAAATATACGCGGCGCACGAAAACCGCGTCGGAACAGAGAACCGGCTCGATGCCCAAGGACTTCAACTTCGCCAGTACGATTTTATCGAGCGGTTTCGCCGATGCGGGCCGGATTGGACTTTCGTAAATATTCGCATCCGTCGCGGGCCTTGCAACTCCGCCCCCGAGCGCCAAAATGCCCGCCACCATGAGCAGGAATGTTTTTTTCATTGCAATTTTCCAACGATATTTTTATCGTTACTCCCCGCATTCCGCCGCCAAGTCGCGGAGGTAGGCGAGGGCTTCGTGCACTTCGGGCACGGCGATGCCAACCGCGCGGCCGCGATGATCGCACTCGGCCAGAATCATCAACTCTTCGTAGCTTTCGGCGGCTTCCAAACGGCGGCGGAAACGCGCGCCCAAGACGCCCGCGCGCAGCGATTGCGCGGCCGCGTGATTTTCGATGAGCCAGGCCGTCCGTTCGGTGATGAATCCGTCGAGCGCTTCCAAACCGGCGGCCACGTGGTCGCGCGGATCGATCGCTTTGCCCACGTCGTGCAGCAGGGCCGCTAATAAAAACTCTTCATCGTAAGGGATCGCCGCCCGGGCAAGTTCGAAAACTTGCAGGCTGTGATAGAGCGCGTCGCCTTCGGGATGAATCTCCGGATTTTCCTTCACGGATTCCAGCGGCAGCAGCAATAACTCGAACGTGCGGAACCGGTTGGAAGAAAAATCCCCGTCAACGGAATCCCGGCGGTCGGCCGTCGCTTCGTTCGCGCCATTCTCGGAAAACGTCGGCCCGAATGCCGCCGGTTCGCCCGCGCGCAAGGCCTCGAGCATTTGCGCCACCTCGCCAATGTGCGCGCGAATTTCCCGATCGCTGGGCAAATCCTGGCGGCGAATCGCCCCGCCGCGAAAGCGCCGCGCGGCCTTCCGCTTCGCTTGACGATGATCCCGCTCCTCCCGCTCGAAAATCAATCGGGCAGCCTCGAAAGCCACGCGACGACGAAGTCGGCCTGTTGACATGGAACTTGCGAAATCTCAATTCGCGGCAAGGGTAACCGTTCTCAGGGGACTGTCCCGATTTTCGCGGCGCAAAAGATGATGGTGCTCTAAAAGTGCTTAATCGCCGCGAAAATGGGACTGTCCCCCTCGCGCCGCGGGAAGGGGACAGGTCCATGTTTTCGGCCTACCG